>JUEP01000023.1 GCA_000817105.1 marine actinobacterium MedAcidi-G3
TGACCATTACACAATTAGATCTCGCAACAGTCAGATCTGCTGTGGGGTTGGTTACAGACCCCGAATATCCCGATCTGACAATCAAACAACTGGGAATTTTGGAAGATGTAGTCATTGATGCTTCATCTATTCGGGTTGATCTTGTTCCTACCATTTTGGGATGTCCAGCGTTGAGCACCATTGAAAAAGACGTCAAGGTTGCAGCCCGAAAACTCGGGCACGAAGTAGTCGTGCGATTTTGTCGAGCACCGGTATGGACGCCGGACCGTATAAGCCCCGACGCCAGACAAATCTTGGCAAACGAATACACGATTGCGATAACGCCGCGATCCGGTCGCACGCAATGTCCGGTATGCGGAGCCAGATCGATGGAAAAACGAAGCGATGTGGGGCCGACAGCTTGCAGATCAGTGCACTGGTGCCCTGAATGTCGAAACCCGATAGAGGTAGTGCGAGCGCGAGAGGTCAAGAGCCAATGACCCGACGAAATAGAGCCGATGTAATCGCTGCTGCACGAGTCTTGTTCGCAGAGCAAGGTTTCCACGGGACGTCGATGCGAGACCTCGGTAAAGAACTTGGTATTCGCGGGTCCTCGCTTTACAGCCACGTGGTTTCCAAGGACGAACTGCTGGTCGACGTGGTTCGCGAAGCTGCGGCGAGGTTCCAGGGTCTTGCCGATGAAGTTAAGGCTATGTCCGGAACAGCTACACAAAAGTTGTCGAGACTCGTGCAAGGTCATCTCCAGATCTTGGTCAAAGACCCAGACCAAGCCCGAACATTCCTTAATGAGATCCGCTTCCTTCCCGAACTCGAGCGAGAAGAGGCAGTCGCTATGTTCGATCGGTATCAAGAAACGTTTCGTCAAGTAATTGAAACCGGATGCATTAATTCCGAATTTCGTTCCGACCTTGATGTTTCGTTGACGGCGAATTTAATACTGTCGTTGCTCAACGGAACGACGAGGTGGTTCAGGGCTGAAGGAACCTTGGATACGGAATCCTTGGGTAACGAAATTCATATGCTCCTCACCGGGGGGCTTGCATCAGAATTTAAGGTTGAAGCGTTATGAAGACCTACGAGGTGTTCCTCAAAAAAGAAGGCAAGGATCCGTTCATCCACGCAGGTTCCTTTGATGCGCCCGATGATGAGATGGCACTCACTTATGCTCGCGAGGCCTACGGGAGACGCAGCGAAGGTGACCAGATGTGGGTGGTGCTTCGTGACAACGTCTTGGTCGCCGACGAGTTAGAGCTAGGAATGGCCAACCGAACTCATAAACACAATGATGGACAACTAGTAGCAGAGCTTCGTCGAGCCAAGTCGAGTAACGAAAGTTAGCCAAATGGCCGTATCGAAAGAAGCTCACAACCTGGTTCTGTCCTTCGCCGACGACGAACTATGCATAGGTCAGAATCACTCATGGTGGATCGCTATCGGCCCATTCCTAGAAGAAGATTTGGCCTTCACGTCGATAGCTCAGGATGAGCTTGGCCATGCACGAGCACTCTATTCGTTGCTCACAGATGACATCGATCACTTGGCGTACGGGAGAAAATACTCAGAATACCGGTCGGCGCATTTAGCTGAGTTCCTATGTCACGACTGGTCGTCAGCCCTGGTTCGTCATGTCCTCCATGACATGGCGGAACAAATCCGCTGGTCGGCTCTAATCAATTCGAGCTGGACAGAACTAGGCGACACTGCTGAACGAGCACTCGCCGAGGAGAACTTCCATATTCAACACGGCTTGTCGTTGTTACGTCGCCTGCTCTCCAGTGACGAAGGCCACAAACGCCTAGAACCAGTAGTGCTCGAACTCGTTCCGCACGGCAGAGAATATTTCGTTGACTGTGATCTGGGACTAGTGGATAACGGAGTGTTAACGATGTCGATGGCTGATCAAGAACAAATGTGGATTGATCAAGTAACAGAGACCTTCAACGAATTCAACATCTCGGTCGACATAAGTCAAGAGGCTCAAGGCATGGGTCGATCCGGAATCCGCTCAAATGATTTCGCAACATTGCATGACGAAATGGTCGCAGTCATTCAGATAGATCCGAAAGCGAAGTGGTGACTATTTCGGTCGCCCTTGAATTTCTCGCCAGACCTTTTCTGGAGTTAGAGGCATGTCTAAATGTCGAACACCCAGATGACTCAAAGCATCAATAACTGCGTTTTGGATGGCCGGAGTTGCGCCAACCGTCCCAGATTCACCAATTCCTTTAGCGCCAAGGGGATTTATATGAGTTGGTGTCTCGAGCACTACTCGTTCGAACATTGGTAGTTCAGTAGCGGAGATAACCGAATAGTCGGCAAAGTTGCTTGTTACCGGATTCCCGTAATCGTCGTATCGGAATTCCTCTACAAGGGCCTGAGCAGCTCCCTGCGCAAGTCCACCGTGCACTTGACCGTCAGCAAGCAAGGGATTCAAAATCACCCCGGCATCGTCGCACGCTATTAAGCGCAGTAGTTTGACCGCACCAGTCTCGGTGTCTAATTCGATTAGAGCGACGTGAGTGCCAAAAGGAAAAGTAGGGCCTTCAGAATCGAAAATCTCTTCGGCGTGCAAAAGACGAGGCCCATCAGCGTGAGGTTCGACGAACTCAGCTACCTCTTGCCAAGAAACTCCAATAGACGGCGTTCCAACCACGTGGAAAAGTCCCTTAGCAGTGTCAAGAGATAAGTCTTCCTCTGAAGCTTCCAACAATTCTGCTGCGACTCTCTTAGCTTGTTCTACTAATAATTCAGATGACTCCCAGATAGCGGCGCCTGCTAGTTGCACTGATCGCGAGCCACCTGTGATGCCGCCCTGGGGAATTTCGTCGGTGTCGCCGTGCAGCACCTCAATGTCTTCCATAGCGACCCCAGTTGCGTCACTTACTAGCATCGCCCAAGCCGTGTGGTGTCCTTGCCCATAGGGAGATGATCCCGTCCGAGCTCGTATCTTTCCTCCACTTAAAAGCTCTACACCGCCGTATTCTGATCGACCCGCCCCAGCTGTTCGTTCCACATAGCTCGCGACACCGATCCCTAGCAGCAGTGTTTCATTGTTGAGCCGACGATGTGCTTGTTCTCTTCTTAGCTCTTGATAGTCACTTGCAGCTAGAGCGGCATCAAGACTGGCTTCATATTCACCGCTGTCGTACGACGACCCAGTTTTAGTGACCAAAGGAAAATCTGTCGGACTTAAAAAATTGCGTCGACGAACCTCAGCTGGGTCCATACCTATCTCCATGGCGAATGCATCTACCGCTCTTTCGATCGCAGCGGCGGCCTCGGGCCGCCCGGCGCCGCGGTATGCCCCTGTTGGAGTTGTGTTGGTCACTACGGAGACGGAGCTAAAGCCGACGCTTGGTATGTCATAACAGCCAGTCAGCATCGCTCGAGCATTAGCTGGAAGTCCAGCACCGCCTGCTGGATAAGCCCCCGATTCTTGAACTACGTGAAGATGGTATGCCTTTATATCTCCAGTGGAGGTGCCACCAATACGGCAGTATTGAACTTGACCTCGACCATGGCCGAGACCGACCATGTCGTCACTCCGGCCCGGAATCCAAACGATAGGCCGATCCACGCGCTTTGCAATCCAACCTAAAAGCGCCTCTTCAGGCGATGGACGCGCCTTAGCTCCAAAACTCCCACCAACATCGCGAGAAACCACCCGTATCTGGTCTTTTTCAATTTCTAGGATTGAAGCGATGACTGCACGCACTGGATGAGGCCCCTGGCCAGCATTAAAACAATGGAGACGCCCATCAGCTGTCCACTCCGCAGCTGCAACGCGGGTTTCAAGGGGCGCGGGAGCGAGCCGGTTATTTATCGTCCGTACTTGGGTAACCACTTCACAAGAATCAAAGTCAGGGTGCAACCCCTCAGCTTCCATCCGGCACACAACGTTGCCTTCGACCGTTCCTTCAAATAACAAAACATCAGAATCTAATGCCGCTTCGACGTCGACTAGAACGTCTAAGGAGTCGTAGTCGACTTCGATTAGCTCAGCAGCATCTGCTGCCATAGCCGGAGAGTCTGCGACAATCGCGACAATCGGTTCTCCAACGAACCTCACTCGCTCATCGGCCAATAGCGGTCGAATCATTGCCTCATCGAAGAGCGGGTTGGCCGAGGGATAGGGACCTATGTCAAGGTCGGCATTTGTAATTATGTCAATTACGCCAGGCATCGAACGCGCTACTGAAGTTTCGATTGAAAGCACCTTTGCATGGGCCATTGTTGAGGTCAGGTAATGAACGTAGGCGGGGTTGTCGAACTCAATGTCAGCAACAAAAGTGCCCTCACCTCTGAGAAGTGGGGCATCTTCACGTCTTCGAACGGAGGTACCGCGTAGTGCCATAATTCTGTCTCCCTCCCCGGCTAGGAGAATTAAGTAGTCAACCGAGTTTGTTGCTACCAGTAGGGATATCATTGCGCACGTACGGTGCAACGATGCAGCGAAGTCCGGTAAAAATCCGGCACTGTCCCGCAACGGTGAAGTCTCCTCGGAGAATAAGTCCGGTCGCCTGGATCAATGCCTCGCACGACGATTCTCGAGGAAGAAGCGTTGTGTGGCAGGTTTCCTGCCGCTCCGCCCTCGGACGACAGGAGAAACCTCGTGAAAAAATTCTTATTCCTAGTCTTCGGACTGCTGATTTTCGTTTCATGCGGTAGCGACGACGTCGCAGATTCAGCGAACGAACAAATCACCTACGAGCCAACGGCAACTAGTTCACTTGCCACCGAAATCCCGGAAGAGGCTGAGGAGTCTGCCGAAGCTGAGGAGTCTGCTGCGAGTGATGCAGATGCTCAACCTGATGTAACTGTGGTCGACAATTATCCCAAGGCGATTGTTTCGTTATCTCCAACCGCTACGGAAATGCTTTTCGCCATAGGAGCTGGTGACCAAGTCATTGCTGTCGATAACTACAGCTATTACCCGCCCGAAGCGCCTGTAGTGGGTGACCTTTCCGGTTTCAGCCCGAATGTCGAAGCTATTGCTGCTTTCCAACCTGATCTAGTGCTCCTCAGTAACCCAACTATCCAAGAAGAACTAGAGCTCCTAGGAATAAACGTTTTCGTAGCTTCTTCTGCTGTTGATTTAGACGAGGTCTATAGTCAAATCGCCGAAATTGGCGACATCACAGGAAACTCAGATGGGGCATCGGTACTTGTTGCTCAAATGAAAGAACAAATTGAAGCAATTGTGGCCTCAATCGATGTACCCGCTGAACCGTTAACTTATTTCCACGAGTTAGATCCAATGTTGTACTCGGTAACGAGTTCAACGTTTATCGGTCAAATCTATTCAATGGCTGGCGTAGAGAACATTGCTGACGCAGCGGATGGGGCCGGAACTTCGCAGTACCCACAATTAACCCAAGAGTTCATTCTTGAGTCCGACCCAGACATCATATTTTTCGCTGATGCTCAATGCTGCAGCCAAACCGTCGCAACTATTAGCGAACGACCGGGTTGGTCGGAACTAACTGCTGTTCGTAACCAGCACGTGTTCGAGATGAACGCCGACATAGCTAGTCGCTGGGGTCCTCGACTGGTGCAGTTCCTGGATACTGTGTCGTCGGCCCTCAAAACAGTAGCTGGACGCTAGGCACTAGTTGTGAGCAAGGCCGGGCCGAGCAGTGCTTCGCCTCTGGCGGGAAGACTGCAGGTCTCGGCTGTTCTCATCGGAGGTTTTGCTTGCATCCTGGCGATGGGAACGAGCCTGGCGATCGGTCCGGCGAGCATCGATAAAACAGCGGTTTTTAAAGAGCTAATTGATCGTTTGCCCTTCATAGCTATCGACAGTGGTTTGTCGCCTATCCATAAGAGCGTTATTTGGGAGGTGAGATTCCCCAGGGTTCTTCTTGGCGCATTAGTTGGGTCGACCCTCGCAGTCAGCGGTGCTAGCTATCAAGCAGTCTTTCGCAACCCTCTGGCAGATCCCTACCTTCTTGGAGCTGCAGCCGGCGCTGGCCTTGGAGCAACGGTAGCCATAGTTACCGGCTCCGGTGATGGGATAGGAGCCTTTGACATGGTCCCGGTGCTTGCTTTTCTAGGAGCCATGAGCGCAGTTGTTATGACATATCTTTTGGGATATAGCTCTGGGGCAAGACGGTCACCGTCAGCCCTGCTGTTAGCAGGCGTAGCAGTGGCTGCCTTTTTGACTGCGATACAAACTTTTATTCAACAGCAGAATGTAGACAGCATCCGTCAAGTCTATAGCTGGATACTCGGCCGTCTTAATACCGCTTCGTGGACTGAGGTACAGCTGCTGGCACCGTATGCACTCATCGCAACCCTCGTAATGTTTCTTTCTCGGCGAACGTTAGATGTGATGCGTCTTGGTGATACTGAAGCTTCGTCGGTAGGTCTCAGACCTCAAGTTGTTCGTTTCTTGGTCATAGCCGCTGCTTCTCTTGGCACTGCGGCATCAGTTTCGGTTAGTGGTTTAATTGCTTTCGTGGGAATAATCGTCCCCCACGCTGTGCGCTTACTTGCTGGGACAAGCAACCGGATTGTGTTGCCGCTTTCGGTTCTCTATGGGGCCGCATTCTTGGCGTTCGTCGACCTACTAGGCCGATCGCTGGTTTCGCCGGCCGAAATACCTATCGGTGTGATCACAGCTTTTTGTGGAGCGCCATTTTTCGTAGTGGTGTTGAGGACAAGCCGAAAGGCGCTCGCGTGAACCATTGTTCCGTCCGAAATGTATGTGTTAACGCCGGGAAGAAGGTCATTCTGGACAATGTCTCGGTAACTATTTCACCAGGTGAGTGGGTGAGCATCGTAGGGCCCAATGGCGCTGGGAAAAGCACCCTCCTCTCTGTAATGGCTGGTTTGAGGAGTAGTTCCGGGAGCGTTCACCTAGGAGACACCGATCTTGCCGACATGACCCCACGCGAGAGAGCCCACCACTTGGCCTACTTGCCGCAGCACCCCGAGCTACCCCCAGACATGTCGGTCAGTGGTTATGTACTGATTGGACGAAACCCGCATATTCCTTTATTGGGAAGTGAGGGACAGCGTGATATCGAAATTCTCAACCAAGTGCTTGAGCAACTCAGCCTCGAAGACTTTCAAAATCGTACCCTTGACTCCTTGAGCGGCGGGGAGCTCCAAAGATGCCATTTGGCGAGAATCTTGGCACAAGACACTCCAATGATTTTACTAGACGAGCCAACCACAGCGCTTGACTTGGGTCATCAGCAACAAACTCTCGACCTGATATGTCGTATTCGAAGCCAACGCGAACTGACAGTTGTTATGACTATGCACGACCTGAGTTTGGCGGGCCAATATAGTGACCGGATTATTCTGCTTTCTCAAGGGGAGGTCGCATCTGAAGGCACGCCTAAGGATGTGCTGAATCCAGACCGACTTTCAGCTTTGTACGGTGCCCGAATCCAAGTGATGGAGGTTGATAGTGACATTGTGGTTATTCCTACCCGCAGCCGGGAGTTCTAATGGCGACTGAGGTGCCCCCTAAAAAGACTCCCGAACAAAAAGAACGCCGAAGAGTTCCGTCCCTCGTATTAGTTCACACGGGTAACGGAAAGGGTAAGTCGTCTTCAGCATTTGGGGTTGTGATCCGATCCGTAGCTAGAAGCTGGAACGTTGCAGTCATCCAGTTCTTAAAGTCCGGTAATTGGAATACCGGCGAAGAGCGTGTGTGCCGCGAAAAACTGGGCGTTGACTGGTGGGCTATTGGCGAAGGTTTCAGCTGGGAGTCAGAAGATCTTTCTAAGGACGAAGCAGTCGCCCAGGTTGCATGGGCTCACGCAAAAAACTGTATTTCAAGTGGCGAATACCAACTTGTGGTTCTTGACGAAGTGACTTACCCAGCAAATTGGGGATGGATATCTAAAGAAGAACTGGTGTCCGAAGTAATTGGGCGCCCGAAACAAACCAATATTGTCATCACAGGTCGCGATGCACCGGCCGAGTTTGTGGAGATTGCCGACACAGTCACTGAAATGCGAAACGTGAAGCACGCCTACGAGAGGGGCATCGTCGCCAAAAAAGGTATCGACTATTGACCGATCACATTGGCAAGATTTTGATCCCCAGTGGACTAACCCTTATTACTGGGGGAGCGCGTAGCGGAAAAAGCAGTCTTGCTCTTCGCATAGGCCAAAACTGGGGTCAGCAAGTGCACTTCATCGCGACAGCTTCGGCTGGCGATGATGACATGGCTAGGCGGATAGAGAATCACAAGTCGGAGCGCCCAGATGACTGGGAAACTACTGAAGCTCCTTTGGAGGTGGCATCGGCTGTCGCTGAAGTCCCACCCAATTCGCTACTGATATTGGACTGTTTGACTATGTGGACCGCAAACATGCTTCTAAGTGGAGCTGAAACGGGACGAATCGAAGACGAGGCGCTGCGACTGAGTTCTGAGATCGTCGAGAGGGAGAGTCCAAGCATCGTTGTAACCAACGAAGTTGGGCTGGGGATTGTCCCAGACAATGAATTGTCGCGCCAATATCGAGACTTGCTAGGAAGGGTAAATCAATCGGTAGCCCATAACGCAGCACAAACCTTGTTTGCCTGTTCAGGAAAAGTACTTCGACTCGAAAACATTGAAGATGTCCTATGACTAATCCCCTCGAACAGGATTTATCCGAGCTCACTGAACCCGACCAATTAGCTAAGCGACAAATAGCCAACCGGTTAGACGAGATTCTTCGACCGGTAGGGGCATTAAACAGGCTCGACAAACTCGCGATTTTTGTAGCTGGATGGCAGGCCTCAAGTGAGCCGATAATCAAGCGTCCTCATATTTTGATTTTTGCGGGAGATCACGGTGTCGCTTCAGCAGGCGTCAGCGCATATCCGACCGATGTGACAGCTTCGATGATGCTGGCCTTCCAGTCTGGAGTCTCCACAATAAACGCCCTAGCGGAGGTAGCTGGAGCGGCGGTTACCGCTGTCGATGTCGGCGTGGGAAGACCGACGAAAGACATTCGGTACGAAGCTGCCATGTCCCCCGAACGCTTTGAAGAGGCATGGGAAATAGGTGGCAAAACGGTTCGTGAAATGGACTGTGACCTCTTGGTTCTGGGAGAGATGGGTATCGGTAACACGACTCCGTCCGCCGCTATCTGTGCATCATTGGTGGGTGGCGACGTGGAAAGTTGGGTAGGCCGAGGCACGGGTGTCGACGATGTCGGATTAGCTCGAAAATGTGGTGCAGTTGAGAAGGCTGTTTCTCGAGTGGGTAGCGTGAACCCTTATGAAACCCTTCGCCAGCTAGGTGGGACAGAGATGGTGGCGATTGCTGCAGCAATTGTCGAAGCAAGAAAATTTCGGGTTCCGATTGTCCTTGATGGCTTCGTCGTTTCTGCTGCCGCAACCCCTTTATATAAATCGAATCCTGGAGCGATAGACCATTGTTTAGCTGGCCATCAATCAGCCGAATTGGGTCATCGACGTCTTTTAGAGTTTCTAAATATGAACCCGATTCTTGACCTTGAGTTTCGGCTGGGTGAAGGATCGGGAGCGGCGGCGGCTATACCTTTGATTTCTATGGCTTGTGCAGCAGCGACCAAAGTCCCTACCTTTAGTGAATTTTTCGAAGCTGAGACATGAGATCTTTGAGAGCTGCAATTGTTTTTTTGACCAGAATTCCAATTGGGGTTGGTCGAGCCGGGCCACCTCAACTCTCGCGAACCGTTCCATGGTTTCCGATTGTCGGCGCAGGCATTGGTGCCCTTGTCGGACTTGCTTATCTGGCCATCGCCCAAGTGCTACCAGCAACGGTCTCGGCGGCCGTAGCAGTCAGCTTTGGGGTAGCCGTAACTGGGGCATTTCATATAGACGGATTAGCCGATTGCGCAGATGCTTTTGCTGGAGGGGCAACTGTCGAGCGCCGTCTAGAGATTTTGAAAGATTCGACGCTAGGTACCTATGGGACCAGCGCTCTTGCTTTAGTTCTCCTTGTAGAAATAGCCGCGTTGGCTGCCTTAGACCCAACCACCGGTTTGAAGTCTTTAGTCAGCGCGTATGCGATAGGAAGAGGCGCGTCGGTCTGCGTGATGGCTTTTAGTCGGAAAACCGTAAGAGAAGGATTAGGGGCTGATTACATAACTGAACTAAACGGCCTTCGTTGTGCCGTTGGAGTATTTGCGGCCATTTTCTTAGTCATCGCGCTGAACGGAACCCAGGCAGCCGTGCTACTTGTATTTGCGTTACCACCTACCGTGTTGATGTGGGCTTGGTCTCATCGCTCAATAGGAGGAGTCGTTGGAGACAGCCTTGGGGCTATTACACAGTTATCGCAGACCAGCGTCTTACTAGGCGCGGTAACGCTTAATAGTGGGGTATGTGCCTGTTCGTGGTGACTGTTTGGAAGGTACCGTGAACTTTGTGTCTAATGAAGTCCGAGAGCTACCAGCTGATGGGCGTGACCGCCTTGACGCGTTATTCAGATCAGACCCGTTAATGAGTCGGTTGGATGCTGAGTTGCTGTCCTGGTCTCCGGGCCTAGCTACCGTTCGTGCAAAAATTCAAGCAGCTCACACCAATTTTATTGGAGGTGGACACGGCGGAATTGTTTTCAGTCTCGGCGATATAGCAATGTCTTTCGCTTCAAACGGCTACGGCCGTCAGGCCTTAGCAACTCAGATCGACATCTCGTATCATCGAGGAGTCCTTCCCGGGGATTTGGTTATTGCAACCGCAAGTGAGATAAGCCGGACCCGACGATTCGGTCACCACAGGGTTGAGATGAAAGTCAATGAGCGGCTAGTTGCTAGTGCAACTGGAACTACATACAGAACCGATGAATGGCATTTCGGTGCCGAATTCTGGCCGGATGATTGGCGAGGAAAATATTGATTCGGTGTAAAGGAAAACAATTTTCGCTCCTGCTAGCAGCCTTAATCAGTTTCGGTTGCGGATCAGATGGACCTTCAGTAACGCGTGAATCCGATCCGTCGCTGCTTCAGCCAGTTGCTACCTCTATGGGAGTAAATCAATCTGTCGAATCGCCAAAAGAACGAAAGAACCAAACTAGTGAAGACGAACTTTCGACAACGAATTCACCTTTCGGTGGGTCAGCTACAGTTCTGCTAGCCACAGATCCCACGCCAACTAATGGTTGGACACCTTGGGATCATGTGTGCGCTTGGTCATGTCGAAATGTTCTTGACCAAGTTTTAGAAACATTAACTGTAATTCTCCCAGATGGTTCAACTGCTCCCTGGCTAGCTGAAGAGATCGAACCCAATCCAACGATGCTGAATTGGACCGTCACTTTGCGCAAAGGTCTACGATTCAGTGACGATCAACCAGTCACAGCTCAGGGAATCAAAGAGGGTTATGAAGAGTTCCTGAAAAAGGGCGAAGTGACCCGGGGATTACTTCGTGATGCCCGAATCAATGCGGTCACGGTGATTGACGAATATAGGTTCATGATTGACTTGACCGAACCGAACCCGTCGCTAGACGTGGTCTTAGCCGGACCTGTTGGCAGAGTCTTCTCCGTTGAAGCTGCGATGGCAGACCCCTCTGGGTTTTTGAGGAGCCCAGTAGGTACGGGCCCGTTTGTTATGGATCCGTGGGAAGCCGGTGAGCCGATCAGGTTGTCGGCCAACCGCAGATACTGGAGAACTGGTCCGAACGACAGGCCGTTGCCGTACCTAGATGAACTGATGTTTCGCGAAGTACAAGATGAACAAGAACGAATCGAGCTAGTTCAACGTCGGGAAGCAGACTTTGCGCAGTCCCGGTCGACCCTCGCTATCTCGCGTGCCCGAGACCTTGAGCTAAGGGTTGTCTCCCGTAACGAAGACAATGTTGGGGTGGTGTTGTTTAACACTGTGCAATCACCGGTAGATGATGTTCGAGTTAGACGGGCACTTCAATTGTCAACCAACCAAGAAGCCTTGATTAAGGCTTCGCTAGGGGCCGGCGCTGGTGAACGAGCTACGCAGTGGTTTTCTCGTGAAAGTCGCTGGTGGTCGTCTTTAGCGGCAGAAGCTTGGCCAGATTTAGATGAAGCCGCCGCAAAAGAACTCTTAGCTGCCTATATCAACGACGAAGATCGCTCGGATAGGCGCACACCAGGTTCAAAAATTTCTGTCGACCTTCAATGCACTGACGACATTCATCTTTCATCGATGACCCGAGAGCTATCTCGTCAGTGGGAAGCAACAGGATTGGTCGAAGTTGAAATCGAAACTGTTACTCGGAGCGGTTTGATACAAAGAGTACTGGGTTCGATCACGGACCGGCCTGGCTTTAGCGGAGACTTTGTAGCTACGTGCTGGCGGGTCGGTGGGGAATCTGATCCAGCAATGATGTTTGGGCCCGTGTTCGGACCAATCCGAACTTCGCCGCTGAATGTCAGCAACCTGCACAATGAATCTTTATCCGAATTTGTAGACCTGCTGAATTCAAGTTCCGTTGAAACTGTGCGCCAAGCTGCGGTTGAGGAAATCATGTTGGCGTTGACAGAACAAATGCCCATGGTTTACCTATCCCATGCTCAATCGGCGGTTTTAGGACACCCCGATACTGAAGGCCTGGGATATTGGCAGCTACCCAATGGCGAAGATGTGTACGGCCAAGTAGCAGGGGTAGGTCGGTGGTCAGATGTCTGGATATCCGATGAGTAACGAAGGAACTCCACTCAACTCATTGGGTTGGAATCGACAAGGTCTCGCATACCCCGAGTTAAAAGAAAACGCAGGAATCGGAAGAGTCGTCGTTGAGCATCGAGGTGCCTACGAATTGATGGGCCCTTTTGGCTCACACGAAGCCATATTGGCAACTTCTTCACGAGAACAAGCCGACGACCCAACCGACTATCCGGCAGTTGGCGACTGGGTGGTCCACACATTGGATCCAATTGACAACCGAAGATTGGGAATTATCAAAGTCTTGCCGAGACGTTCGCAGGTACTTAGACGAGCATCAGGGACTATTCCAGTTCCCCAAGTAGTCGGAGCGAATATCGATGTCTTAGGAATAGTCGTATCCACTGACCAGGAGATCGATGAACAATTGATCGAACGTTACCTAGTAACGGCTGAAGGAGGCGGTGTATCTCCGACAATCATTATTAACAAAAGTGATCTAGGTGGCGGGGAAGAAATCCGAGAATTACTTGTAAGACGAGGCGTTCAATATCCCATCTTGCTGACTAACGCACACAAAAGCGAAGAACTAGCTGAGGTAGCCCAGTTATTGACTGGCGGCGCTACTCTCGCGTTAACGGGAGCATCTGGTGTAGGAAAATCAACATTGGTAAACCAACTTGTAGGTGATTCGGTGTTAGCCACAGGGTCAGTCGACAGCGACGGATCTGGACGTCACACAACGGTCCGCCGAGAGTTGCTTGTGGCAAAACCTGGTGTTGTGATTGATACACCAGGTTTGCGGGAAGTTCAGATTTGGGATGATGCTGGCTTGGAGCCTGTTTTCAATGAAATTGCTGATGTCGCGTCCAATTGTAAATTTACCGATTGCAGTCATAGGGACGAGCCAGAGTGTGCGGTGACTGCTGCCTGTGCTGACAAGCGAGTAAGTGAAGACCGCCTTCTTTCGTATCTCGCCTTATGTCAGGAAGTGCAAGAACTCAGTGATGAAATAGAGGATTACCAGAGATCTCAGCGTCGGCGGCGAGACTCCCGCTCGAATTAGCGGCCCTTGAATTGAGGTTGGCGCTTTGCCATGAATGCTTCGACGCCCTCTCGATAGTCGAAGCTGTCGAAACAAGCATCTACAAGTTGATTGATTTCATAAAAGTTTCTATCTGACTCCGACTTAGTCCACTCGTCCGTTGCGGCCTTTGCTGCCCGAATAGTTAATGGTGCATTTGCACAAACCATTTGAAGCCAAACGTCGGTTTCCGCTTCGAGCTCGGCCTTTGGTACAACTCGATTAACTAAGCCGATAGACAGAGCTTCCTCGGCACCAAATCGATCTGCTAAGAACAAAATTCGTTTTGTTGCTGAAGGCCCTATTAGCTGAACGAGTCGTCCGAGTCCAGCGGAACGATAACCAAGACCTAACCGAGCTGCAGGAATAGTGAACTTGGCATCGTCGGAGACAATACGTAAATCGGCAGTGAGGGCTACAGCGAGCCCACCACCAATGCAATAACCATGAATCATGGCGATTAGCGGCTTTGGCATAGTTGTTAAAGCTGTATATGCCTGGTCGGAAACATCGTCATATTTTTGATTTTCTGAGCTGTCAGTCCGTTTGTCAGAGAATTCGCTGATATCGGCGCCAGCAGCAAAAGCCCGTTCACCCTCACCGCGTAGAAGCACCACTCGAATTTCTTCGTCGTCGGCAAGATCATTCGCCGCTTCGAGTAACCCTTGCCACATATCAGTGCTTATTGCGTTATGGCGCTCAGGATGGTCGAGAATTATGGAACCGATGTGGCCTTCTCGTCGAGTATGTACAGCTCCGCTCACTGATAGAACGCTACACGGCATTCAGCTCTGTCGATAGGTGACTATTCTCAACTCGATGTTTAAATGCGCAAGAAAATGCTCCTTGCTCCTTTCGGCAGCTGTGATCTTTGGGGGCTGTGCCGGGACTCCGCCGAGTGCTCGGCTGTCGTCATCGACGACGTCACCTGCAAAAGCTGTTGATGCAGAACAAACGACGAGAGACCTAAGTGACGTCTTCGACGAAGACCGTAGTCAAAATATGGCCGTCACGACTACAGGCGAAGCTGTGGATCTCGATAGGTGGCCGCTTACCGGACTTCAAGATGAAGGCGTAGGGACATGGCCAGTGCTCATGGTCAAGATTGATAACCACGACCGCGCAAGACCACAGGCTGGAATCAATTCAGCAGATGTGGTGTTCGAGGAAATTGTAGAAGGTGGTCTCACCCGTTTTGCGGCCCTGTTTCACTCACAACAAACCGAACTCTTAGGGCCAATCCGTTCTGTCAGGACCAGTGATTTCAATTTGTTGCGCAACTTGAACAGGCCTTTGTTTGCAAACTCTGGTGGAAATGAAGCTGTGCTCCGCTTGTTGCAAGAAATCGAGTACGTAGACGTCAGTTCTAATGCAGCGATAGGTGCTTATAAACGGGTAGAGGAGAGACCTTCGCCCCACAATCTGTTTAGCGATACAGAATCTTTGCGCGCCGTTGGAACTAGTCGAGGAGAAGGAGGTCCTCCACCAACGATGTTCTTGCGCGAAGTTGCCGACGACGTATTAGCTGCACCTTCCGACCCCGTAAGGGGACTAAATATTGACTACGGGTCCACCGTTGTTCAGTACAGGTGGGATCAAAACACGAAATGGGTTCGGAATCAGAATGGAACACCGCACCTTGACAGTGACGGTGTAGCGGTGGCACCCGATGTAGTCATTGTTCAAGTTGTCTCATACGGGCGTAGCAGGGCAGACGGAAGATCACCTGAGGCTATGCTTTTAGGGGAAGGAAAAGCCCTCGTGTTCTTTGATGGGAAAGTCACGGAAGGATTTTGGAGACGAACAAACGCTGAAGAAATGACCCAATATTTTGACCGGGATGGACAAACCATCGCTATGCCGTCCGGCCGCATTTGGGTCGCCTTACCGCGAGTCGGCCAAACCCAAATCGTTGAATGAAGTGCTTCAATGCCATTATTGGTTGGTAGGTGGTACCCAACTGGCATCACGCCGTTCCCTAAAGGCTCCAATTCCCTCTTCAGCCTCGGGACTCTGAAATAGCGACTGACTCAACTCAGCCGTCCATTCCCAGGCTTCCGATCTTCTCATCTGCGGAACTCTAGAAATCAGCTGTTTAGATGCGGCGAGGGCCTTAGGTCCGCCTCGGACGACTTTGTTGAGTGTCTCCCTGATCTCTTGATCTAGTAAATCTCTGGGAACTGCCCGATTGACAAGACCCACTTCAGCTGCCCGAGAAGCAGGAATTCGTTCACCGTTTAGGAATAGCTCACTGGCATCAGCTCGCCGGAGCTTCGGAAGACAGACCACAGATATCACTGCGGGAGCGACCCCAATTCGAACCTCAGTAAAACCCACGATTATGTCGTCCGCGACAATCGAAATATCGAACGCCGCAGCTAGACCCACCCCACCGCCCGTGCAGTGCCCAGCAATTCGACCTAAAACTGGTTTTGGGGATTCAATGATGTCATCAAGGATCTGAACGAAGCTGTGGCGAGCAGTGGGTTGAGTAACTCCAGGCTGGTTGGCCTTGAGATCGGCCCCTGCGCAGAAGGTGTTCCCATTGTTGGTGAAAAGAATAACTCTTACTCCAGGATCGCCTTGTGCGGCTGCAAAATGATCTCCGATTGAGTTAACCATCTCAATGCTCAGAGCATTTTTGTTCTCAGGGCGGTTAAGGGTGATGGTCGCTACCCCTTGATTTACGTCGTATAGAGATGCTTCATCTGAATTTGTCACAACTTTGAGCCTAGTGAGTGCACAGGTCTTAGTTATTGGTGAACCTAAGCTGGTGTTCGTGATTGAAACTTTTTCTTCGACGGCTGCGACATTGAACGAAGCATGTGGAACGGACCCAGATTGGTTATGTCGGAAAGTTTTTGAATGGACCGACAATTCAGACTTAGCGGGTGTAGCGACATGGTTAGTAGATCGTCCGGTCAAAGTAGTTCTCATTGCTCTGCTGGCGTTGGCTATTCGTCGGGTCGTTCACCGAGCGATCGATGGGCTGATTGAACGGCTCATGTCTGAGCGGTCTTCAGATGAACGTGACGCTGTAGCAGCAGCCGAGGCAGCGACAGGAACATTGCGTAGAGAATTGTTGACTGAGAAATTGGCTTCCCTACGAGAGAGAACTGATAGAGCTCGACAACGAGCGAAAACTCTGGGTGTCTTGTTTAAGAGCATTGCTTCAGCGGTAATTGGTGTAGTGACCATCATGATGTTGCTCGGCGAATTTGACATCAATCTTGGACCCTTAATTGCGGGAGCTGGCATTGTTGGTGTTGCGATTGGATTTGGCTCCCAATCATTAGTTGGAGATCTATTAAGCGGCATTTTCATGCTTATCGAAGATCAATATGGTGTCGGTGACGTAATCGATGCCGGTGATGCAACTGGCACCGTGGAGTCAGTTGGTTTGAGGACAACACGGATTCGCGATGTGCGTGGGACTTTGTGGCACATCCCGAACGGCGAGATCCGGCGAGTCGGAAATATGTCACAAGTGTGGGCCCGGACAATCCTTGACATCGATGTTGCGTATGACACTGATCTTGATTTAGCGATGGAAACAATCAAGGAAGTCGCAGATGGAGTTTGGGAGGAACAACTTGAGGAAGCAACGATTGTTGATGAGCCAGTAATTTCAGGGGTCCAAAATTTCGGCGCCGACGCTGTAACCATTCGTTTGTCAGTGAAGACTGAACCTGCAGAACAGTGGAGTACCGGCCGGGTCTTAAGAAAGCGAATTAAGGAAGCTTTTGATGAAGCGGGAATCGAAATTCCATTCCCTCAACGAACTGTGTGGCTAAAAAATGAAGCTGATCAAAAAGATCCAGTAAAGAAAGCTGGGCCCGGATTTCAGACTGGTTCAAGAGGTGGCGGAACCGACGATTCGGAGTAAGCACGCATCGTCTCAGTCGATCACCAGAACCTGAGTCCCTACCCCCGCCCAGGCGAATAGTTTTGCCGCCTGATCGTCGCGGAGGCGTACGCACCCCTCCGATCGGTAGGTGCCGAGTTGGGCTTCCGACTGCATAGCTTCTCCGAATCCGTCAATAGGGATGTTGTGGAAGCCGATTGCTTGTTCCACCCCCCATGTGAATCGGACCATGTATTCCATTCGAATGTCATCATGTCCCGCGATTGTGTGGCGAGATTTTGAAAAAACTTGATAGTTCCCCGGTTTGGGTTTGTCTGCTCTACCACTTACAAAGAAGTTGCCGCTGATAGATCCGTCATCTTCGACCAGCCAGACTCTATGTCGCTGATTGGAGAAAATAACTCGACGTCCTGACCCGGAAGCTTGGGGTACTCCAGGTGATGTTGAAGTCATCATCCAGTAACCGCGACCGTCTTGGTTGACTGTAAAAGCCTCAATAGGGGCGAGCTCGTGAGCAGTCATTTGTCCAAAATGAGTTGCTGTCCCAAAGGTGAATATTTTTCCCCTTTGGCTGACTAACCAATATCCCTTGCCGTCAACAGTTTGTTCGGCTGCAACGATCAGGCTGCTAGACACTCCGTTGTTAGCTAGAGAGCCGCGAAAATTGGCTGCACCCTTAGCGTAGACGGCACCGTCAGCAGCCACTAAGAGGTAACCAGCTCCATCTGGGGTAGACAGCAGATCTATAACTGGTCGGTAAAGCGAACGTTCGGCTAGACCCCCAAAAAACTGTGCTTTGCCGAAAGCGAAAACACCGCCGTCCGCGGCAGTTATCCAATAACCGTCTCCAGATGGATGAGGTTCAAGATCGACTACGTGACCTTGCAACTCAAGGTGAGTAAGAGAGCCTCTCCATAATGCTGTTCCGAACGCGTATACGGTGCCGCTTGCGGTTACGAGCCAGTACCCGTCCCCATCGGGAGTCACGGTCAAATCCACCACTGGAGCATCGAGCGAAATTGAAGACAAATCACCACGATGAATAGCATCGCCAAAAGCGTGAATTGTCCCGGCTGTAGTCGAGACCAAATAACCCGCGCCCGTCTTAGAGGATGCTACGGCAGCGAGATCCAACGGCCTTTCTTGAGATAGATCGCCAAAATGTTTTGCGTTGCCGAAAGCATAAATCTCACCGCTTTGTTCAGAATCAGCTATCGGATAAACACCTGGTTCAAGCCAGTCAGCAGCCGAAGCGCTGCCAGCAGTGCAGGCAAATACTCCGATGAGAAGAACGGCGAAAGAAAAAGAACGAATCTTTGATGACGGGTTACGGCAAATCATGTGTCTTGTCTTTAGCTGAGGCGACCTACTCCTCGTCAGCGAGAGTTACCTCAACGCTAGGTGAAGCTTCCTCATGTTCTACTAGCTCGAGAGCATCGATGTTGCCCGCCTCAACCAGGTCGCCGCGAATTAAGGTCACATGTTCGATGCGTTCTTTCGACGCAGAGACAACGACTTTGGCGGCTTTGACCTTGAGGCTTCTTTTTGCCTCGGTTTTAGCTCTTCGGATTTCGGAGAGTGTCTCCGAAGCTGCATCCAGAATCCGGATGTCGATTTCCTTTGTTAGTCCTTTGCTCAGGTCAGCTGGTGTAGGCCATGGTGCAGCATGAATTGAATCTTGGTGCGACCACGACCAAACTTCTGCAGTAACGAATGGAAGAAAAGGAGCGAAAAGACGGAGCAGCGTTTCTAGGGTGATTTTCAGGGTGACGTGGGCTGACTCTGCTTCTTGAGCGCCTTGGCTCCCGTAGGCACGAGCCTTGACAAGCTCAACGTAGTCGTCAGTGAAACCCCAAAAAAATTGTTCGGTTCTCTCCAGAGCTCTGGCGTAATCAAACTCATCGAAAGCGAGTGTCGTTGTCTCGATGAGGTCTGAGAGTTTGGTTAGGAGGGCTTGATCTAACGGATTAGAAACTGAACTCAGGTTAGCTTCGGAGTTGCTGGCGAGCGTCAAAGAGAACTTAGACGCATTCAAGATCTTTATCGCTAAACGACGACCGATCTTCATTTGGCCTTCATCGAAAGCGGTGTCGGTGCCGGGTCGCCCATTTGCGGCCCAATATCGAACGGCATCTGAGCCGTACTGATCTAGTAACCCTTTGGGGGTAACGACGTTTCCTTTTGACTTAGACATTTTTTTTCGGTCTGGATCCAAAATCCAGCCAGAAAGGGCGCAGTGATGCCAGGGGGCTCGGTCCTCCTCTAAATGAGAACGAACTGCCGTTGAAAAGAGCCAAGTTCTAATGATGTCATGACCTTGAGGTCGCATATCCATGGGATAAGTGCGAGAGAATAGGTCTTCATCTTCCTCCCAGCCACAGGCGATTTGGGGAGTCAGTGAGGAAGTAGCCCATGTATCCATAATGTCGACTTCACCCGCGAAGCCCCCTGGTTCATTTCTTTGAGTCTCATCAAAACCCGAAGGCACATGCGATGCTGGGTCGACGGGGAGTTCATTTTCGGCGGGGACTATGCGCGCGTCCCATAAGACTTCGCCGTGTTCATCAATTTTGTACCAGAGTGGAATAGGCACTCCGAAGAACCGTTGTCGACTGATAAGCCAATCCCCGTTAAGTCCTTCGATCCAATTGCTGTAACGCCCCTGCATGTAAGGCGGGTGCCAAGTCATTTCATTGCCACGCGCTATCAGGGCTTCGTTTAGATCGGCGTCGCGGCCGCCGTTTCTGATGTACCACTGGCGACTCGTGACGATTTCTAGGGGACGGTCACCTTTTTCGAAAAATTTGACGGCGTGATTAATAGGTCTTGGTTCACCGACCATCTCTCCTGCATCTTGCAGCAACTGAACTATTTCTTTCTTTGCAGAGAAAATAGTTTTTCCTGACATCATTTTGAATGCCTCCAGCCCCCTTGGGGAGCTAATGACGTCAGGCGGGCTAGATGTAATACGTCCGGAGCGGTCGATGATCGCGCGGACCGGAAGATCCAGCTCTCGCCACCAAGTGACATCGGTCGTATCACCAAAAGTGCAGACCATGGCAATCCCTGTCCCCTTATCCGGGTCAGCTAATTCATGGCTGAGGACTGGCACTTCCACGTCGAAGATAGGGGTGGTCACCGTCGTGCCGAGCAGACTTTGATACCGAACATCGTTGGGGTGTGTTACCAAAGCAACACAGGCAGGTAACAGTTCGGGTCTGGTGGTATCGATAATGACTTCGCCATGATCTGTAGAACTGTGAAACTTCAGTTGGTGGTAAGCGCTCGGTTGTTCGCGGTCTTCTAACTCGGCCTGAGCAACTGCGGTTCTAAAGGTCACATCCCACAGCGACGGAGCTTCAGTTTGGTATGCCTCACCGCGTTCAAGATTTCTAAGAAATGCCTTCTGGGCGATGCGCTGGCAACGTTCGTCGATGGTTGCGTAAGTCATCGACCAGTCGACACTCAGACCTAGTTGTCGCCATAAGTCTTCAAATGCCTGTTCGTCTGCAGCTGTGAGGATGTGACACAGGTCAACGAAGTTCCGTCTCGAGACATTGATATCGCCGCGTTTCTTGATTCCCTTTTCGTCGCCAGCATCTTCCGGGGCTTTAAAGTCGGGATCATAAGGGAGAGTGGGATCGCAGCGGACCCCAAAAAAATTCTGGACTCTTCGCTCGGTAGGCAGGCCGTTATCGTCCCACCCCATCGGGTAGAACACTTCGGCACCGCTCATGCGTTGATAACGAGCAATAGTGTCTGTGTGGGTGTAACTGAATACATGCCCGACATGAAGTGATCCACTCACCGTCGGTGGAGGGGTATCGATGCTAAAAATCTCTTCCCGGCTTTTAGTCCTGTCGAACTCGTAGATGCCGTCCTGCTCCCATATTTCGTTCCATTTGGATTCAAGGCCTTCGATGGTTGGTCTGTCAGGAACCCTTGTCATGATGTGAACGGTATCTGGAGCATCCTTGTCACCCAAGGCATATCGGCCGAAATGATCCGATCAAACTCAGAAGAGATAATTGAAAAAGTTGCAGGTAAATACCTTCTTGTCCCGATAGTCATCCGTACTCTGGCTTCTCATCACTACTTTGACTTCTTTGCCCCAATTAGCCGATGCTGATAACTCGACGGACGAACAGATAAGTTCCGAAAAACAGCTAGTGCAGATGTCGCTACGCAGAGATGCAGCGATGGCTAGACGTGTTCGTGCCTGTGCCGCAGTCCTCATAGTGTTAATGCTTTCAGCTGAAGCTGCAGATGCAATCCCGGGTGCGAGCGTTCCTCCCATGCCTTTGGGTGTTGTGTTAGCAGGCTTGTTAATGTTCGTAAATTTTGTGGACCCGACCCGAGATCCGAGAGTGTCCCAAAAAATGGCTGTTCAACGACGAAACATTGAACTTGTTTTGGATGCAATGATTGTCTTATCTGCTATCTGGCTGGTCGGCTTAAACCCAGCGAGCAGCCTTTGGGTTTTGTTGCTTTTTCCGATTGCTCAATCTGTTCTTAGATATGAAGCGAAACAAATGGCCTTTTGTTTCGCTTCGCTGTTTGCGATCTATGTAGGTGGCGAAATATGGGCCGCGAGTCGTTATGAAGACATTCAGTTCGAACTCTTGACAACAGTTCAACAAGTGTCTGTGTTGCTTATAGTTGGGGGTGTCGCGGCCAACTACAGGCAACTGAACTCAGTGTTTTCGCTGATCCTGAACCGTCGCAACGTTGCAGAGGGCGAACAAGAACGGCGACGGGTCCCTGGAGATGGCTTTGCGGTGGTTTACATCGATATCGCCGTAGCTGACGGATTGCCAGCGCAAATAACGCCCGAATCCCTGCGTGAAGTTGTTGCGAAACGAATTAGCGGCGCCGTGCGATTGGAAGATCAAGTGTTGACGAGTGATGCTGATGCTTTCGTCGTATTGATTGAAGGTTTACATGAGCTGATGGACGCGACGGTTGTTGGTGAAAGGGTTCTGAAGCGATTAGAGAGTCCGGTGTCGGTTGGAGGAAGGTCAGTGGAAGTTGACCCGCGAGTTAGCGTTGCGTATAGCGCCAATCGTGTCGGCAACCCCGATGAGCTAATCGAAGCAGCAGGCCGGAAGGCCTTCGGTGCTCGACGCAATAGTGAGGACCGTCTAGTGGTCCATGACACGAGTAAGCATCTGGAGTCAGCCGCCGGCTAAGACCCAAAGTTCCGGAAAGTAAAACTGTTCAGGGATTGCTGCGCACGTTACCCGTTAGTAACTTTCAGTCATGGACTTCAACCCCGAACTGAACGAAGATCAACTTCAAATCCAGCAGTGGGTGCACGACTTCGCCACAGACGTCGTTCGACCCGTGGCCGGTGAGTGGGATGAACGGGAAGAAACCCCGTGGCCCGTTATTAAAGAGGCAGCCGAGATTGGTCTGTACAGCTGGGAATTTATGGCAGAAGCCATGATGAATGACCCAACTGGCTTAACGATGCCCGTCGCGCTAGAAGAACTTTTTTGGGGAGATGCAGGAATTGGGCTGTCCATCATGGGCAGCGGTCTTGCTGCTGCAGGTATCGCAGCTTCAGGCACACCTGAGCAAGTAATGGAGTGGGTTCCGCAGTGTTACGGGACAAGTGACCAACTTATGCTTGGAGCTTTCGCGTCGTCGGAACCTGATGCAGGCTCTGATGTAGCGGCCATGCGTACCAGGGCTACATATGAAGAAGCGACAGATGAATGGGTACTCAATGGCACAAAAACCTGGATAACTAATGGGGGCATTGCCGATGTTCATGTCGTGGTGGCAGTAGTTGACCCTGATTTAGGTAGTCGTGGACATGCCAGTTTTGTTATCCCTCCCAACAGTCCGGGAATTTCTCAGGGACAAAAATTTCTGAAGCATGGCATACGCGCCAGCCACACAGCTGAGGTCGTTCTCTCAGATTGCCGGATTCCTGGAAGTTGTGTGCTTGGCGGCAAAGAAAAGCTTGATGAACGCCTCGCAAGAGTGAAAGAAGGTAAGTCAGGCAATGCCCAAGCTGCGATGCAAACATTTGAGTCAACTCGGCCCGCTGTAGGAGCCCAAGCGGTAGGTATCGCCCGTGCCGCATATGAATATGCACTTGAGTACGCGAAAGAACGCCATCAATTCGGGCGTCCGATTATCAAGAATCAGTCCATTGCATTCACTCTGGCTGACATGGCTATGGAAATAGAGGCTGCTCGTGCTCTTGTTTGGAGGGGTGCGTGGCTGGGCAAGCAACGCAAATACAAAAACGCCGAAGGATCAATGGCGAAACTCAAAGCCGGTCGAGTGGCTGTCTGGTCCACAGAGCGAGCCATTCAGATTTTGGGTGGATACGGCTATGTTCGTGACTACCCCGTGGAACGTTGGCATCGAGATGCAAAGATTTACGACATTTTTGAAGGCACCGAACAAATCCAGCAACTAGTGATTAGTCGAGCTATTTCGGGTTTGAGAATCGAATAAATCTAATAAAACCCATTGAAATAGATGTTTGGAGTGGGTTGTACCAGCAAAAATAGCTAAATGAAAGCAAAAAATAGTTAAATCATTGATATGCGCGACTGACCCTCCTAGGTCCCCTACCATGGTCGTAGTGCCCAAAGGCCTTCAGGTCATTGGCGCACTGCCAGTCTGTAGACCATAAGGGGGTCCTGGCGAATATGATGTCAACGATTTTGACCATCATCATCATGGGCATGTTGCTTCAAGGTGTTATGGCAGTCATAGACAGCGTTCTCGATACGGTGAACGTGAACTCAATGTTGAAGTCGATTCCGGTAGTTGGATCGAACCTCAACCTCATCTGGGCTTATCTCTTCGTAGTGATCAGCAACGTCAATGATGGCGGAAGCTTTTTCGGCTACGGAGCGGGCACAGAAATCTTACAAATGGGCAGGTTCGGAGCTGATATTGCTACCGCCATTGCCATTCTCGCATTCATCCCAATCAAGGATGCAGCGATTTCGGCACTTGGTAAAGGTATCGGCGGCCGTTAACTAGCTATTGCTATTACATAGGGCGCCTTGAGTGTCTTAGTGTTGAGGATCGTCTTAAGGGCGGTCCTCATACATTTTTGCGCCCTGAGGTTACGTGGACGCTGTCATGTTGAGATGACGCGGTGTAACCGTGTCAGAATCTTTATTCAGTAAATTTACTCAGCGCTTATAGAACAGACCGGGGAACAATGCGTGCAGGCTTAGTAACGGGAAAAGGCCAGTTTGAGCTCGTCGAAAGGGAGGATCCTGAGCCAAGCGTCGACGAAGTCGTCATTGCTATTCAACGCTGCGGTATTTGCGGAAGTGACGTTCACGCTTATGTAGAAGGTTGGAAATACTCTCCTAGCGTTTGCGGGCATGAATGGGTCGGTGTCATTGCAGCAGCAGGACAAGGTGTGAATAACGTTGTAGAGGGCGACCGTGTCACCGGAGCTTTAGCACCAGGATGCGGGGCGTGTTTGGAATGTCGAAGTGATTTGAGTCACTACTGCAAAACAGCATGGTCCGACTACGCAGGTCCAACTGGACCTACCTCTGGAGGTTTCGCGCCGTTCCTATGCGTGAAGGCGGAAAGAGTTATAGCTATCCCCGAAAGCATAGATACCGATGACGCTGCGCTAATAGAGCCAGCGTCGGTAGCTTTTCATGCGGTTCGTAAGAGCCAGCTGCGAGTGGGTGACGTTGTATGTGTGGTCGGTTGTGGCCCGATTGGGCTGCTGACAGCGCAGGTAGCCAAATCAGCAGGGGCTGGAGTGGTAATAGCTGTAGAACCAGATGAAAACCGAAGGAAACTCGCTTTGGCTACTGGCAGCGATATTGCGGTCGCACCGGGAGATGAACTTCGATCAGTGCTGGACGAATTAACTGAAGGTCTGCAAGCCGACTTAGCGTTTGATTGTGCCGGCATCCCCCAGACGATGCAGCAGTCAGTCGACATGGTTCGACGCGGGGGATCAGTTTGCTTAGTCGGAGTAACCGGAAAAGAAGCTCAAATAAATCCAATTCGATGGATTAGTAAAGAGGTCACATTAAATAGTTCGATTGTGTTCACGTTGGAAGAAATGAAGGCCACATCCAAAATGGTCGCCGATGGGCGTCTGTTGGTAGCACCCCTCCGTGATGCCGTAATCGATCTCGACGCTTTAGGTTCCACAATCGACGACTTAGCCGAACGAAGAATTGATGCCGTAAAGATTTTGGTCGACCCAAGTGCCGGTTGAAGACACCATCTCAAGAAGCGGAAGTGACAATCCCGTTGCTTACCATTTCTGAAATCTGATCATCGTTGTAACCCAGTTCGAGAAGCAACTCGATGCTGTGTTCACCTAGCCGCGGTGCGTGCCGGTGAAGCCCAGTTGCGCTTTCTGAATACCTCACTGGGTCTCTGACGTATCTATATTTCCCTTCAGTCGGATGATCGGTTACGTGAACTAGGTCTACCTGCGACAAATGTGGGTCGTCTTCAAGATTCGCTAAGTCGAGGACTGCAGCCGCTGGTATTGAAACCCGGTCGCAAAACTCCAACCACACTGCGGTTGTTTTTAACTGAGCTGCATCGGCTATTAATCCATATAGCTCTGCTGTATTGGCAACCCTGGCGTTATGTGTGGCGAACCTGTCCGTTACTGCAAGTTCGGGCCGTTCAATAAAATTGAAGAAGTCTTCGTAGTTCTTATCTGTGTAGGGCAAAAGAGCTACGAAGCCATCGGCTGTTTCGTAGGGTTTTCGAGCAGGCGTTAACAGTCGTTCGTAACCGAATGGCCCCTCCGGTGGTTCGAACGCAGCGCCTCGAAGATGTTCCACCAAATTAAAGCTGACCATAGTTTCAAACATTGGCACTTCTATGTGTTGGCCGACACCGGTTCGGTACCGATGGATTAGTGCCGCCATTACAGCTTGAACAATGTGCAATCCAGTGACCTTGTCGGCGATTACCGCCGGTACGTAATTCGGACGACCAGTAGTTGCGGTAAACAACCCAGCAAGACCAGAAGCTGCCTGTATCGCATCATCGTATGCGGCTTTATCTTTGTAGGGGCCATCAGCGGAGAATCCGTTAGCCCTGCAATAGATGAGAGACGGATTTATTGATGTGACAGAACCCTCGTCTAGCCCCAAACGAGCCAGTGCTTCAGCCCTCATGTTTGTAACGAGGACGTCTGCAGTTTTCGCCAACTCCAGGACCACTTCTTGCCCGCGATCATGTTTCAGGTCAACACTGAGTGAGCGTTTGTTTCTCTGAAGATTGAGGCTGAATCCCGACATGCCAGGATTTCTGCTGGGTAGCCCGTTTCTGGTTGAGTCACCCGTCGTCGGTTCCACCCGGATAACGTCGGCACCATGGTCTCCCAACATTCTGGTAGCCATAGGGCCCATTAAGACTGTCGTGAGATCGATTATTCGGATCCCATCCAAAGCACCATTTTCCATCTGGTGATAATGGCAGGCTTCAGTGCTTAAGTACCAAATTTTTTTGACTGGTCTGAGCTAGCACTTTGAACAAGGCCCTCAATGCCCGTCAGTATGAGACCTGCCAACTGCTCTGCTAGGTCCTGAGCTGAAGGTCGTTCCAGCTGGGTAAGCCAGTGCCGACAAACACCTTCAGACATTGTGACGATAGCTCTCGCGTATGTTTCAACGGTCGCAGTATCTAGCCATTCGCTTAGCAACTCGGCGATAGTTCCCGACATTCGGCTTTCGACCATTTGACTGCCGTTAGCTGTGTCGTCATCTTTTGGAGCTGAACGGCCGAACAACAACTGAAACTCTCGCTGATTTTGTTCAACGAAAGAGAAGTAGGCGCATAGGGCATCAACGGTGCTCTGGTAGTTGCTTTCGGCCGCTTTAGCTGCTCCTACAACTTCGTTTGCAAGTCGGTCTGCAACCCCTTCTATTAACTCGACGTACAGATCTTTTTTGGAGGTGAAGTGCTGATATAGGACTGGTTTAGTCACGCCGGCTGTTTTAGCAACGCCGTTCATTGATGTGCCGTGGTATCCGTTAGCCGCAAAGACCGTCATAGCGACGTCTAAGAGTTGCTCTCTTCGTTCGGAGGCGGGGAGACGATTGGACATGGTGTAATGATCACGGTCTATGCGGACGACCATTGAATGATACGAAGAATTTCGAGCTTCAGCTACAAACGATTTAATGTCTGAAGGCTAATGACCATGTGGTAGCCCCTGGTCTTCGCGGTCCGCTGCATTAGCGGCGTAGCCCAAAATTATGGCCGGCGCGAGTATCAAAGAGCCAATAATTAATAGAGCAACTGTAATTGAAGTTAAAACAGAAGAGCCTTCGATGTAGTAGTGAAACAGAAAAACGATCACCGCAGCTCCGAAGCAGCCGTATCCGCAGCGTTTGCCCAAATTGGCAAGTGAGCGTGCTCTTTCTCGAGACCGAAGGATTGGGTCCTCTGGCTGATTTTCTGTCACACCTCCTCATTTGGTGAGTCGATGGAGGACGAGCCTCCCAATGTGGAGAGACCAGGTTGGTTTTTCGGTGGCTCAATTGGGTTTGTTGCTGACTTGACGACATCTGGAGTGGACGCTGCCCACGTCGAATGATCCGGTTCGTAGCCCTCAAATGGATCTGGTTGGGTGGGGTCACGAAACTGTTCGTATTCGCCGGCTTCGTCGTAGTAGGTAGCGGTTTCTCTAAGAGGGAAGAAAACCCGAAATCCAAGGTTTGCGAGCCCGCAAGCGACGATCAGGTCTCCGAAAGAAAACACTTCTTTAAGCCAGCTAATAGGCACTGCAGCGCCCAGAAACCAGAGGGTTTCCTCACCAGTTCGAAAAGCTCGTGCCGCTCCAAGCCGGACCAATTCGATTGATTCCCGGTCCGTGATTCCGGCGCTAACGACTGCATCAACGGTTACTGGAATGTATCCGTTCAGAACCAACGGAATTAGATTAAGCGTCGTTCCGAGCAAAATCAGTGAAGCACCAGTGAGATGAAGATTCATAGCGCAGGTGACCGCAATCAAGACAAGAGAGATGGCAGTTAACAATGAGGGGTAAGGCACTCCAAGTCCCGAACCCACCAAGGCTTGCAGAGCGATGCCTACGGCTGGAATTGGCCAGAACACGACCCGTGTAGCCAGAAAATAATCGGTGGAACCGCGAACAAAAAGTCCAACTGCGGCACCGGCCACCAAAGCTAACGGAATGAGATACATCAGACATGATGTTAGTTGGCTAGATCAGTTTCTAAGAGACGATTCTGAATCTCACCAATTGATGATCAAGCATTGATTTGATATGAGAGCTAGGTTGGCCGACGCTTAACCCGCGTGCGATGGAAGGAGAAGCTCAATGGAGATCAGAGCAGAATTGACTGCCACGGTATGGAAGGTGGTGGTTGAACAAGGCGCAACAGTCGCTGAGGGCGATGAACTTGTGATTCTTGAGTCGATGAAAATGGAGATTCCCGTTGTAGCGACCGTCGCTGGAACCGTGACGGAAATGCGAGTAGGGGAAGAAGACCGGATTAATGAAGGGGATGTCGTAGCAGTTATAGAACCGGCCTAAAATCTGGCAAGGGTGCGGTGCTACCCAATCTCCGGGTGGTCTAAGAGCAGCAGCATCGTAAAATCGTAAAGGATGTCTGCAGTCGTTGAGTTTGAAGGAGTCGTGTGTGTAGCAGGCTCTTTTCCGGTTTTAACCGGTTTGGACCTGCGCGTCGACCGAGGTGAGATCCTTCATGTTCAGGGAGAAAACGGCGCTGGTAAGACCAGCCTTTTGCGTGCCTGTGCCGGCCTTATTTCTGTGAGCTCAGGTAAGGCGTCTGTCCTAGGGTTTGATATGCGAGTCGATCGAAAGGCTCCCCGACGACACATCGGACTATTAGGTCACGAAAACAACTTGTATCGAGACTTGGAAGTCAGCAAACACGTTGAATTTAGGGCGGCATCCGTTGGGGCTAGAGCAAGTGATACTGCTGCCGCACTCGAAAAAGTTAGGTTTCCTCAACAGCTCTGGAGTGTCCCCATTGGTTCGCTTTCGGCTGGGCAGAGACGAAAAGTGGCTATCGCCTCATTGCTTGTAGGCCGGCCACAGTTGTGGTTACTCGATGAACCTCATGCCGCTCTCGACACTGAGAGCCGAAAAAATCTTGATGCCATTTTGATTGAGGCTTCTGCCTCCGGAGCAACGATAATTTTTGTAAGTCATGAAAGTCCCGTTACCAAGGAGATAGCTTCCCGAGTTATCACTATGGACGGAGGCCGGATAACGGAGGACTCCGGTGCTGGCTGAAATTTTTCTCGTTGCTCGAAAAGATTTGAGAGTTGAACGGCGAGCCAAGATTGCTCTCGGGCAAGTAGCTCCCTTGGCATTACTAATTTTGATGGTTTTTGCATTTGCCCTCGATGCCAACACCTCGTTGTTGGAACGAGGAGCCGGAGGTCTCTATTGGTTAGCAGTTCTATATGGCGGAACGCTTCTCATTCAGCGTTCCTTTGACGTCGAAACAGACGATGGGAATATGGACGCCCTGCGAATGTCCGCTATAGGAATGCCATCGTTATTTCTTGGGAAAGCATTGGCGTTATTCGTTCAAATTACGGTTCTCGAGTTGATACTCGGGCCTGGGATTCTTCTTTTGTACAACGTGGGAGTCGTTGACTGGGTGTTGCTCATTGCCGCAGCGATAGCAGGAACGGTAGCTTTTTCTGTTTGTGGAGTTCTTTGGGGAGCGATGTCTGCTGGCTTGCGAGTCCGGGCTACCCTGCTCCCGCTACTCTTAGTTCCTGTTTTGGCACCGGTCCTGCTTGCAGGTTCCCGAGCCTTTGAAACGGCGCTAGGAGTGCGCGCTGGAGCTGGCTGGACCTGGGCTGGCTTGATGTTTGTAATTGCTGCGGTCCATACGGCACTGGGCCTCGGAGCATTTGGATTCTTGTTGGAGGAGGGATGATGCCAGTAGCAAATAGTGGTGCCAAGATGACGGCGACGCTCATTACCCGTGTTCTTGGAGTCTCGGCGCTGGCAGCAACCGGATTGATGGCCGTCTTAGGGCTTGTTATCTCGCCACCCGATGTTGTTCAAGGAGAAGCCGTCCGGATGCTGTACATACATGTGCCGTCAATATGGATTGCATATGGAGGTTTTGCATTAACTTCGATCTCAAGCATCCTATTTTTGCGACGGAGCAGGCGAAGACCAGATCAAGGTCGACACTACGATCGTTTAGCGGGTTCCGCCGCTGAAGTTGGTGTTGTTTTCACCGCTATTACGCTGATCACCGGGATGCTCTGGGGAAAAGTGACCTGGGGAACTTATTGGCAGTGGGATGCTCGGCTAACGACCACGGTTTTACTGTTCGTCACCTATCTCGGTTATCTCGCTCTGAGGCGCTTACCAGCCGAGCCGGCCGTGCGGAGTCGACGGGCGGCCGTTATGGCGCTTATCTCATTTATAAACGTGCCTATTGTCCACTATTCAGTTGACTGGTGGAGGACCCTCCACCAAAAAGCAAGTCTGAGTGTTGGCCGCAGACCAGAAATTACTGGCGAGATGTATTGGACCTTGCTTTATTCGGCCTTGGCAGTAACCATTTTGGCAACGTGGTTGATAATTCACCGGTACCGAGTAATCCGGCTCGAAGAATTGCGCGATGAAGAGGGCCTCGAGGCACTTATCGCGTCCCGTCTTAACAAAGATTTTGGAAGTCACTAATGATGAGGAACTGTCATGAGTGAAGTAGCAACAGTCGTAGCTGGCTGGGGAATTACGTTCGTTATTTTAGCGACATATTCCATATGGGTGGTCTTTCGCGGTAAGGGCATCGGTCGAGAACTTGGGATTGGCGAGACCGAACAGTCCGACCTCGAAAAAGACGTCGGCACGATAACGGATTCTTAACAATGGACTTAACCCCGCTACATGAGGTTGAAGCGCCGAACGACTTGCGTCGACGAGTGCACCGTCGCCGCCGCTGGTCAGTTTTGGCAATCTCGGCAGTACTAATTTTCGCAATGGCTTTTATTACCGCTCAGGGTCTGAGAAACGCAACCTTGTTCTTCCGCAATGTTGACGAAGCCGTGGAACAGCGGTCTGAATTAGGAGAACGCCGTTTTCGAATACAGGGCCGGGTCGTCCCATCCAGTGTGAAAAGCGAATCGGGTTTAACTACTTTTGAAATTGTTCATAACTGCGTGGTTGCATCAGTTTTGCATTCATCTGATCCACCCGAATTATTTAGTTCGCCATGGATTCCAGTTGTCTTGGAAGGACATTGGTTGGCTGGAGAAGTCGGGACCTCGGTGGGAAGCGACACCCATTATTTTTCCAGCGATCGGATGCTTGTAAAGCACACCAATGAGTATGCATCGGCTAACGAACAGCGAGTGATGGAAGAACCACCAGAAGACTTTCTCGATCAATGCTCGTTCGAGGTTCCGGCAGCTACATCGTGACAGCGCTACTTGGGACAATCGGGGTAGCCATCGGATTTGTTGGGGCTCTTGGTGGAGTAATCACCTTGATTGCAGCGTTGGCATCAAAACGAGAAGCGAACCACCGGAGAGCTGTAGCTTGGATCTTTTTGATGGCCGGGGGGTGCCTGATAGCGGTCCTAGCGATGGAAATAGGGCTGCTGAGTAATGATTTTTCTATGCAGTATGTAGCTTCGAATTCGACTCGTTCTACGCCTATGATCTACAAGATTGCCACCCTGTGGGGAGCGCTTGAAGGCTCCTTACTGCTGTGGGCGTTTGTGTTAAGCGGTTATGTCACCGCTGTAACCATCAGCTTTCGTCGCCAAATCCAAGACCGTCTTGTCGCTTGGGCTTTGCTGACCATCCTCGCCGTATGTGTTTTTTTCTTTGGCCTTCTCGTCGGACCTGCTGACCCATTCGGCACCTTGCCTGTTGCTCCTCTCGACGGAGAGGGATTAAATCCTCTCCTCAGGAATCACCCCCTCATGGCGATTCATCCCGTAATGCTGTATTTGGGGTATGTCGGATTCACTATTCCGTTTGGATTCGCCGTAGCTGCCTTGGTGACGGGTCGTCTGGGTGAAGGCTGGCTTGTATCGACACGTATCTGGACACTTATTGCATGGGTGAGTCTGACTATTGGGATACTTCTTGGGGCCTGGTGGTCATACGAAGTATTGGGATGGGGTGGCTACTGGGCATGGGACCCAGTAGAAAACGCGTCATTTCTTCCCTGGTTGACCGGAACAGCTTTCATCCATTCTGTGCTCGTTCAAGAACGACGCGGAATGTTACGGGTCTGGAATTTGTCGCTCCTGTTAACAACCTTTGCGTTGACAATCTTTGGCACCTTCTTGACCCGTTCGGGAGTCATTGACTCAGTTCATGAATTCAGCGCGTCAAGTTTGGGGCCATTACTTCTCGGCTTTTTCGGCTTGATCTTGGTTGTGTCGGTAGCACTTGTCGCTTGGCGAGGGGACGAACTTCGCTCTCCGGGTTCGATAGATTCTCCGCTGTCGCGCGAAGGAGCGTTTCTCGCAAATAATCTTTTGTTCACACTGTTTGCTTTTATTGTCCTCCTAGGAACAGTCTTCCCGCTAATAGTCGAAGCAATAAATGACGATCAGTTGGCAGTTGGACGGCCCTATTTTGATCGGATGCTTCTGCCTATCGGTGTGGCGCTGCTCCTAGTAATGGGGATCGCCCCTGTGCTTACGTGGAGGTCAACCGCTGGTCAGACCTTGGGCACTCGAGCGTTGGTCCCTGCTGCTGTAGGCGCGGCGGTGATGGTCTTGGCCCTCATGTTGGGTGCACAAGGACTGGGGCCTGTTCTAGGTATCGGACTTGGCGGTTTTGTAATTGGGTCTTCAGTCCGTCATCTCCTTCTCGCAGTGCTGCGAAATGGCTGGGCTGGTATCACAGGGCGCGCTGGCGGTGGGATGGTCGCCCATATTGGAGTCGCTTTGCTTGCGTTCGGATTTATAGCAAGCACTTCGTTCAGCGAAGAAGGAGAATTTCAGCTGCGGCCAGGAGACCGAGGGTCGGTTGCTGGTCATGAAGTTACGTTCGTCGAGATA
>JUEP01000008.1 GCA_000817105.1 marine actinobacterium MedAcidi-G3
ATTGATCCGTAGCCCACTGCGTTGCTGTAAGGGCCGTTAACGCCGAATGCAGGCATACGAACGACAACGAATTTAGGGTTAATTTTTTGGAGCGTCGCGAAATCTAAGCCCAACTGGGGCAAAACATGTGCAGAGAAGTTTGCGACCAGACCATCGGAATTCGCGACCAGTGAAAGAAATGCTTCTCTGCCTTCTTCAGTGGCGATATTAATGACACAACTTTTCTTCCCTTTGTTTACAGCGTTAAATAGTCCACCTGCTTCGTAAAATCTGTTGTCGTTAACAAGGTCCTCTTGTCCAGGACGCATTCCATGGTCATATGGTCTCTGTGTTCGGAAACCATCAAATGGCGCCGTTGATTCAATTTTTATTACCTCAATGCCAAGAGGTCCGAGAACATTGCCGACATATGGACCTGCCCACGAGATCGTCATCTCGAGGAGGCGAAGGTCCGAAAAAGAGCGAAGCTTCAATGGAGCGCCTTGCTTTTCGACCGGAGCTAGATCGGAGCCCTTAACTCGGACCCGTTGGTCAGGCACAGGGAGACCAGGAGCTCTGAAAGGACGTATCGGTCCTATGGCAGACCCTTGTTGCGTCTCGATCGACCCAAGATATCCACGTGCCGATAAATGAGGATCCGAGAGAGTATCAAGAGGAGTCATCACCATCCCGGCAGCCCACGGCGAGCTGAGCGCCAGTTCAAAAATTTCTTTCTTTTCTCTTTCCAAATACCAAGGTGTGATGTGGTCCCAAATCATCGGAATGTGGTGACGCCTCTTAAGTCTGTCGCGAAGTTCAGGGTCATCTATCCACTCCGGCAAGCCATAGAAGAGACATTGCATTTCCCAATCGATAGGACGGATTGAGCCGGGAGCGAAATGACCGTCTTTGCATTTGATGGCTCCGGAAGGAAAAGCTGTTGGTGGGTGAGCACCGACCTTTGATCGAACCCGCTGACAGTGGAGAGCGTCGCCGTAACAGAGCTCTGTTGCAGTTAGTAAGGCACCTAACCATGAAACATCAATATGAGATGCATCAGTCCGACCAATAAGTTGGACCATCGTGGAAGCAAGCCCACCTGCGGCATACTGACTTTGCCAACCGGGGAGCCGTAAAGGAGTTAGGCCTTCGTCGCCGTTGAATCCAAGAAATCCAGTAGCCGTTTGTACTAATAGTTCATCAGCAATGCAGCCAGCATCTGGAGAATTAGCGCCCCAAGCTGTTGTGGTTACTAGACGGGTGTCGTGAGAGCGCAGACGAGCCGGGTCCCATTTCGTGTCCGTTAGATCAGCGAGCACGTCCCCTGCGATCACCACGTCAGCCCAGGAAGGTTCAATGTCATCAGGCTTTACATTTAATTTCCCTGCGTTGAGGTGAATATAGAGGGGACTCAGTTCACCTTCGGCGAGGGGGGTGTCATCGACTGGTTGGATCCGAGCAGGGTCGCCATCTGCAGGCTCTACCTTTACGACATGAGCTCCAAGGCTTGCTAGCAACCGACCTGCAAAAGGGCCAGAGATGCCAGTTGCGGTTTCGATAACACGCAGGCCGTGGAGTGGAGGCTGAGGCACCCTTACAGCATGGCTCGTCGACGAAGCCCGTGCTCAGCGGGTTTTAGTTTTCTGCTCTTCGGTAAAGTTGGGTGGGATGGATAAATTCAAACGGTGGGCTAAAAGTCGAGTGGGTAGGGCTGTGTGTACTTGGGTGTGCGTATTTGCCTTCGTAATCCTGTGTGCCTTTGTTGTTGGAGGACTTAGGTAGCTCCGACAACCATGTCGAAAATGATTGCTTCAATTCGACCTGCTAAGTGTATTTCTGGATCCAAGCGCAAGCTATTTTAGTTTCCTCGCGGGTATCCCAAAGAGCCGTCTGCCAATTCTGGTGAGACTTTACCTTTGGTTTTGATGACAAGAGCCTTGTCCAGAGTTTCGAACTCATAATCCTGCACCTCGTTTCGCTGTTCGCAAGTTCCAAGGTAAGAATAAGAAACGTGGTTTTCGAAGATGTGTCGGAATTGTGAACACTTCGTTTCTCGAGCGGCTGAGGGTCAAGGCATCAATTATTTGAGGACTAACTGAAAAACAGTTGTCCAAGAAACCAAGTTTTTGCGTATTTCTAGTGCGGAGTTGACAAAAGAGGACGTCGCTTTAACGGTGACTGGAGCTCCGGGTGGAACTGTTACTTCCCAAAGGTTCTGGTTATTAGCTGCGCGGGAGATCTGACCAAGGTAACTCACGTTGTTCTTTCTCCCCAGGTTCGCGCGGTAAACCAAGTACTCGTTCGCCGACAATATTTCGCTGAACTTCGTCGCTTCCGCCCGCAATCGATTGAGCTGGAGTGAACATTGAGTATGCATGGAAAAGGCCATCGGTCGGAGCGTCTTCGCCGTACAACATGCCGTAAGGGCCCATTGCCTCAAGACCTACATCGCGGATTTCTCGTCCCATGTCAGATCCGAGAAGCTTGAGAGTTGATACCTCAGGACCGGGCTGACCACCGGCCTTGACCTTTCCCGCTGCTCGCATACCAGACCATCGAGCGACTCTTCGCTTCTCAAGAATCTTTGCCAATGTCTGACGCTTGTTCGGATCAGTTGAAGCATCGAACTGTGACGTTACATCGTTAAGAACTTTGGTTACTCCGCCGCTTAAAGCAAGAGAAAAGCCATCGTTCCTGGAAGAAATACTCACGCTGTAATCGTGGACTGTCATATTTAAGTCAACACTGCCAAAAGCTGCTGTCTCTCCCATTCCGGCATTATCAGGGTCACGTTCATGAGACAGCGTTGTCATCGCAACCCGCCAACCATCACCGAGATCTCCCAGCCGATCATCTTCAGCAACTCTTGCGTCATTCAGGAACACTTCGTTAAAAGCAGCGTCACCAGTCATTTCACGCAAGGGTCGGACATCGACACCGTCTTGTTCCATATTGATCAGGAAGTAACTAATACCGCGATGTTTAGGTTGGACGGGATCGGTTCGAGCAATCAAAATTCCATATTGAGCCCATTGCGCTCCGGAGTTCCAAACTTTTTGGCCGTTCACTATCCACTCTTCGCCGTCCAGCGTTGCTCTCGTAGATAGGCCAGCCATATCTGACCCCGCTCCTGGTTCCGAAAAAAGTTGACACCAGATGTCACGGCCATTCACTATTCGTGGAAGGTACTTCGCCTGTTGCTCCCGAGTTCCGTAATGCATGATCGTCGGAGCAGCCAAAAATGTGGCAACACCGTTCGGAGGGCCAAAAGCACCAGCCTCACGCCGAGCCTGAATCGCAGCTTTAGTAGCACGAGCTGATAAACCTCGTCCGCCGAACCCCTCTGGCCAAGAGGGGAATGCCCAACCGGCGTCTGCGAGAAGCTCCCACCAAACACCAATAGGCATACCAGGATCCCAATGCTGAGCGAACCATTGTTGGGCATCTGCTTTAACAGTTTCTGGGTTGTTGGCGGTCACAGCTCGAGCTTAAGTGAGAGTGATCTTTGAAGATTGTTTTTATAGCAATGCTCTCTAATGGCGACTTGTATTCAGTAGCGCAATCGGAGCGGTCGCGAATTGTTAATCACTGGTGCGGTGGGTGCAACACAACGGCGAGAAGACGCAAAGCAAGTTCCAACTACGCTCAGGTTGTGACTAAAGCTAAATTTCATCTGCACCGCCGTCATCATGTAGGCCCCGTAGACCCCAGAATCTTTGGTGGCTTTCTCGAACACATGGGGCGAGCTGTATATGAAGGTATCTATGACCCGACATCAGCCCATGCTGATTCTTATGGGTGTCGAGCAGATGTTTTATCTGCGTTAGATGAACTCGACTTCACTGTTATGCGTTACCCGGGCGGCAACTTTGTTTCGAATTACCACTGGCGCGATGGAGTTGGCCCAGTTGAGGCTCGGCCCGTCCGCAGAGACTTGGCATGGGGGACAACGGAACCAAATACTTTCGGCACGAACGAGTTTTTATCTTTATGTGAACGCACCGGATGGTCGCCGATGTTTGCCGTCAACTTAGGCACAGGCTCACCTGAGGAAGCTGCTGATTGGGTTGAGTACACAAACAGTGACCTAAAGACCGACATCGCCAAGCAACGAGACGGAGACCAAATACAGCAGCTTTCAAAAGTTCCACTGTGGTGTTTAGGAAACGAAATGGACGGCCCATGGCAAATTGGGCATATGCCGGCCGCTGACTATGGGGTGAGAGCGCGGCAGACGGCACACATGATGAAGTTGGTGGACCCATCAATTGAACTTGTAGTTTCGGGCTCATCACTGCCGGACAACTCGTCGTATATGGAGTGGGATCGAGAAGCACTTGACGCTGTCGGGGGTTTGGCTGACTATCTCTCCACCCACAGATACTTAGATAACTATTCCGGTGACACATCAGCATTTCTGTGTTCGGGGGTACTTATCGATCAACAAATTGCAGAAATTGATTCGGTGTGTCGGTACGTAGCAGGGAAACGACGCTCAAATCGACGTCCATTTATTGCGTTCGATGAATGGAATGTCTGGTACCGGACCCGCAATAGAGACCATATGTGGGCCAATGGAAAGTTCCCGGCGCACCTCGTTGAAGAGATATACGACCTTCAAGACGCCCTTGTTTGTGCCCAGTTTTTGATGAGCTTCATCCGAAACGCTGATGTCGTAAAAATTGCCAACATTGCCCAAGTCGTGAACGTCATCGCGCCTGTGCTTACGAAAGGGGACGCGCTTTTGCGACAGACCATCTTCGAAGCCTTAGCGATGTTTGTAAGTCGTCGAGAAGGTAACTCGCTGCGCCTGGGGTACGAAGGACCGACCATAGAATCAGGCGTTTTTGAAGGCGTAGCAGCGCTGGACGGTGCCGCCATAATAAGCGATGACAATCAGCTACATGTTTACGCCATAAATCGTTCCGTCGATTCCTCTTTTGATCTAGAAATTGACTTCTCAGGAGGTCAGGTGGCCGCTGCCAGTGCTGAAATTCTGCACCATTCAAGTCCAACGGCGCAGAACACATGGGATAATCCAGATGCCGTGAGACGAAGCGAAGTCGAAGTTTCAGCTCAAGAGATTCCAATTGTGCAGCTCCCACCGAACTCTTTTTTGGCGGTGACATTCAAGGTAACCTGACAAGGTGGAAATTGATGAACTGGGCCTTAGCGTCATGAGATCGATCTATGAACAATTCCCAACATTTCCTTTATAAATGGCAACTCCTAGCGTTAGCTAGCTGGCTCAGGTGCGGTCGTCGAGGCATTATTGAAGCGGTCACTGGGGCCGGGAAAACGAACGTCGCTCTTCAAGCCGCTGCTGACGCTCATAGGCGAGGTCTGTTTGTCCTCGTAGTTGTTCCAAGCCGTGTCCTGATGGAACAGTGGTCGTCGAGTCTCAAGAAAGCGTTACCTCATTGTGTGATCGGACGGCTAGGGGACAGCTTTAGCGACCGAGCAGATGATTGCGACGTGCTAGTGACAACTCGGCATTCAGCGAGCGCTAAGAAACCACTGCCGCCAGGAGACCTTGGTGGCCTTCTGATCGCAGACGAATGCCATGGGTTTGGTGGAGCAACTTTGCGGAAGTCGCTCATCCATGAGTACGAAGAGCGCTTAGGCCTAACCGCAACTCTCGAACGCTCCGATGACGCCGTCGAAAAGACGTTGGTCCCCTATTTTGGTGGAGTTTGTTACAGGTATGACTTCGGTCAAGCAATTGCTGACGGAGTCTGTGCGCAGCCACGAGTCGCTTTTGTAGCAGTGCCTTTGGCTAAAGAAGAACGAGATGAATACGATCTAATGGAAGCTGAGCTAGTCGCTTCTCGGCAAACATTGCGTGCAATCCCGGACATGCCTCAAGAGCCTTTTGGAGCTTTCTTGGCTGCGGTCAGCTACTTAGCTGAAAATGATGCAGGACCAAATGGTAAGGCTGCAAGCACTTACCTTGATTCATTTTCGAAACGTCGTGAGATTGTCGCTACAAGTCGCTCAAAATATGAAGTTCTTTCCAATTTTTCGTCGGTAATTCTTGAGGCCTCGGGAGCACTTATTTTCACTCAAACCGTGAAGGCAGCCAACCATGCAATTAACCGGTTAGACCCTCTACTAGGAATCGAAATTATTACCGGTGACACTGCCCGGTTGGAACGCGAAACCATTCTGAACGATCTTCGAGATGGAAAGCTTGACGCAGTAGCAGCCCCCAGAGTCTTGGATGAGGGAATTGATGTTCCAGACGCCAACTTAGGGGTTGTCGTGAACGCCAGCCGAACCCGAAGACAAATGATTCAACGAATGGGTCGGATCCTTCGATTAAAACAACTAGGCGTTGGCGCACGATTCGTTGTCTTGTACGCAAGCGACACATTGGAGGACCCAACAGCCTCTGAACGTGATGGATTTATGGAAGAAATCGAAGCCATAAGTGAGACATCTCGGATTTTTGGGATAGGCGAACAAGATGATCTCGTCTCATTTCTTAACTACTCAGGTCCCGACGAGCTTGTGGCCCCTGAACGAATCGGCCCCTTGACATCAGTGAAAGAGATCCCAGACAACCTTGACTCCATAGACAAATACGCGTGGCTGAGTTACCTAGGGTGGTCAGAGGAAACGGACGCTCACAGAGAAGCCTGGGATAATCCGCCAGTTTCGTCGCCCGATCCCTTGTACTTGGATTTTGATGTTTTAGAGTTACCAGAGATCGCCCGCCAAAAAGTTTCCCCCAAAAAAGAAGCAAGATTGTCCACTGGTGAGCAACCGGTCACGATGAGCAAAATAGATGGGAACTTCGTCTTGAGATGCACAGGATGCGACGCAACATCAGAGCCGACACCATTTCGCTGGAAAGCGCTAGAAGCCACCGTTGAGTGCAGCTGTCTCTGGTAGGTCAAAAAGTCAGCAAAAACTGGCAAGCGAATTGCTAAAGAGAATCGGCAAAGAAGGTTTACGGTAAGCACTGTGCGGAAGAAATTGTGGCGACTGGTAGCACTCGGGGTAGCGGTGGCTTATATATGGGCGGTCGCACGGGCAATTCTGTAACGCCAAAATTGGGGGTGTCTACCGCTCCTCTCGTCGGTACGCCAAACCAAGCGCAGCGGGAGCTGATGAGGGCCGTTTGCGAGCCCGAACTGAAATAATCAGAAGAATGAGGAGTGTCAAGACGTAAGGAAGCATTGACAAAATTATTGGTGAAAAATCAACACCAAAGGTTTGGAGTCGAGTTTTCAGCGCCAACGTCCCACCAAAGAGCAGTGCACCCCAACCAACTCGACCAGGACGCCAGGCACCAAAGATAACAAGCGCTACAGCTATCCATCCACGTCCGGCGGTCAGACCCTCAGCCCATTGGGGAGTAATACTTAAAGTCAAATAGGCCCCAGACGCTCCCGCTAAAGCACCACCTGTAGCGACCGCTGATAGGCGTAGCCCCAATACTGAGTGTCCTGCGGAGTCAGTGGAAGAGGCTGATTCACCTGCAGCTCGTAAAGCTAGACCGAGTCGCGTTCTTGAAAGGACCAGACTCGCGGCTATTCCCGCGAACAGTGCTATGTAGACGACTGGCGCCTGGCTGAAGAAAATTGGCCCGACCCACGGCAATTCTGACAGAGGACCCCACTCAACAGGTACAAGTTCAGCACCGGGGCGCAACCCCACATAATCCTTGCCTAAATATGCTGCGAGACCCAGCCCCAAAATAGTCAGTGCCAAGCCAGACACAACCTGTTCTGCCCCTAAGCCGACAGTAAATAATCCGTGAACCGATGCCAGTAGGGCACCACTAAGCATTGCGATGAGTAGAGCTAGCCAAGGGTTCTGAAATTCAACTCCAGCTATAAAGGCGGTTACCGCCCCAATAGCCATCATGCCTTCAACGCCAAGATTAAGGACACCGGCTTTTTCGGCGATGAGCTCTCCGAGTGCCGCAAGGTAGAGGAGTGCCCCGAAGGAAACCGTAGCTATGAGCAGTCCAATTAGTGACGCTTCGTTCATGATTGAACTTCTTCAGTTGTTCGAAGTGCATCTTTTTCGAGAGCGATTGCATACCGGCTAAAGACCCCTGCACCTATAGCCCCAAACAGAATGAAAGCTTGCAAAATTGTGGAGACCGATGAGGAAACCCCCAACGTTTGAATGCTCTGTCCACCTATCTGAACTGCACCGAAAAGTATTGCCACGGCGGCAACTCCAGATGGGCGCATGAGCGCTAGCGCAGCAACGATGATTCCTGCGAAACCAAAACCATTCGAAATAGATTCTGTAAGACGGTCTGTTGTGCCGGTTAATTCAACGCCCCCTGCTAAGCCTGCTATTGCGCCGCTGAGAACTAGAACTGCGAGTACTTTCTTGGGAAGCGAGATTCCGCTATATCGTGCCGTCGCTTCTGAGGACCCGGCAATTCGTAGTTCATATCCCCAAGCGGTATAGCGAACAGCGACGGAGATCACAATGATCACGGCAGCTGCGATGAGAAGACCAAAATGTGCTCGACCGAAAAGGGTTGGCAAGCGCGCCTGATCAGGCAACATTGGAGCCAACGGAAAATTAAATGAATCAGGATCTTTCCATGGTCCATGAATCAGCCACTGGACAAGGCGGAGAGCCACTTCGTTAAGCATCAAGGTGGTAATGATTTCGTTGACGCCAAGTTTGGCTCGAGCCATCGCCGGACCAAGAGCGAGAAGAGCCCCTCCCGCTACAGCGGCAACCAACATCATCAAGATCAAAAGCAGCCCAGGCCAGCTACCCCCTATTCGGGCGACCCAACTGGCTGCTATTGCCCCTGCAATTATTTGTCCCTCGGCACCGATATTCCAAAGTCCCATAGAACCAGCAACGGCGACTGCTAGCCCAGCAAGTCCTAAAGGAATAGCTCGGTTCAAAGTGATGGACCAAGCATCTGGGCCACCGAGAGACGCGTCGAACATCCTTGAATAGATCTTCAGGGGGTCATGACCAGCTCCTAGAAGAAGCAACGTGCCGACAAATAGCGCTATAGCCAGCCCGATGCCAAATGCCACAGGTTGGCCTCCGGGCAACGGATGCTCGCGTAAACGTAAACGAATGCGCCTCATGGGGTGGCGCGAACCTGTGCGTCGGAAAGCATCGCCATTCCAACTTCTTGTCGTGAAGCACTTCGTGGATCAAATTCACCGCGAAGTACGCCGCCTTCCATCACCAGAAGGCGGTCGCTAATTGCAAGTAATTCATCCAGGTCCTCTGAAATCATCATTACCGCCGCACCAGAATCGCGCTGGTTGATTAACAACTCTTGAATAGCCTTTACTCCCTGTACGTCAAGGCCTCGTGTTGGCTGCGAGGCAATCACTACCGAAGGTTTTCCATCTAGTTCTCTACCTACCAAAAGCCGCTGAAGGTTCCCTCCAGAAAGAGCAGCGATGGGACCATTGACATCGGTTGCTTTTACTCCAAAGCGTTCGATGATGTCGGCACAGTAGGAAAGGGCCTTTTGACCCAAGATAAATGGCCCCTTTCGTTGGTGGCGGTAGACGCGAAGAATTGCGTTATCGGTTATTGAAAGACGCGGTGCTAAACCAACGCCGAGACGATCTTCTGGTATGTATGCCAATCCAGACTGGAATCGGTGGTTTGGGCTTTTCGTTGTTATGTCAGCACCATCCATAATTATTTCACCGCTAATTGAAGGCCTCAGGCCTGCAATAACGTCAGCTAATTCGCGTTGCCCGTTGCCCGCAACGCCAGCAATACCCACTATCTCCCCAGACTTAATATCAAAGTTAATACCCGAGAACGCATTCATGCCTCGATCACCCTGAGCACTCAAATTTTTGAGTTCTAGTAGAGGCTTGCCTATGACGGCTGCACTCTGCTGAGTTGAGATAGTGGGAGAGGCACCTACCATTAAGCGAGCCAACTCATCTTGACTGGTATCAGCCACAGGTAATGAATTGGCGACTGTCTTCCCTTGTCGTAGAACGGTCGCGTGGTCACAGATCCCAGCAATTTCATGCAACTTATGGCTAATAAAAATGATTGACCGTCCATCGTCTGCCATCCGGCGTAAAATTTCGCCCAAATCGTCAACCTCGCTAGGCGTCAAGACCGTAGTGGGCTCATCCAAAATGAGGACTTGAGCGTCGCGCCACAGAACCTTCAGTATCTCCACCTTTTGGCGCTCACCCATAGACAGTTGCCAGAGAGGCTGGGAAGGATCAATTTGCAAACCAAACTTTGCTGCCATTTCAGCGACCCGTTGCTCAACTTGTCCAGTTTTGATTAACGATGGAGCTGATCCGAGTACCACGTTTTCTGCCACTGAAAATGAAGGTATTAATCGAAATTCTTGATGAACCATCCCGACACCAGCTGACAAGGCATCAGATGGGTTTCGAAATTGATGTGACCGCCCATGAAGTTTTAACTGCCCGCTGTCAGGTCGATAAACCCCTGCAAGGATATTCATGAGGGTTGATTTTCCAGCCCCATTTTCGCCTAGAAGTGCATGAATCGAGCCGCGTTGTATAGAGAGTTCAACCCCGGCATTTGCGACAACGCCCGGAAATCTTTTCCAGACTTCGGTCAACTCAACCGATAATGGTTCTTTTTTTTCTAAGGATGAGGGCTGGGTCATTGTGAGCGATACCTGCTTTGCACAAACGCGTTAGCGGCGCCGACGTGGGTTGTCCTCGCCGGCGCCGCTTCGTGTTGCTAATTACTAACTAACTCAGCCAGTTGATCCAATAACACCTTCAACAAAGAACATCATTCCGAGCATTGCGCCATCATCCATAATTTCGCCAGCACCTAGAACTTCGGTGCCATCTTGATCTAGAAGTGGGCCGGTGAACGGATGAAGGTCACCTGCAATTATTGCTGCCTTTGCTTCCATCACTTGATCAATTACGGATTGGTCGACGTCACTTGCTATTGGCGCGAGGTCGACTATGCCGTCAGCCATTGAACCCCAGTATGAGGTCGGTGCGTAGTTACCTGCTTTGGCGTCTTCGATGATTTCAACATATCGAGGTCCCCAATTCCAGACAGGTGCTGTGAGGTATGCAGCCGGAGCGAATTGGCTCATATCGGTGTTGTACGAAACCCAGCGCGCACCAGCTGCTTCAGCTTTTTCACCGGCAGCAGTTGAGTCTTGGTGCATGGCGATAACGTCAGCACCCTTGTCAAGCAGGGCCTGGGCAGAGTCACCTTCGACTACTGGATCGAACCAAGTACTAGTCCAGACAACCTCTACCTGTGCATCTGGGTTGATTGCTTGAACGCCCAAAGTGAAGGCGTTTATCCCGCGAATTACTTCAGGGATTGGGAATGCAGCTACGTAACCGATGAGGTTGGAGCTTGTAGCGGAGCCTGCGACCATGCCTGATAGGTACCGTGGTTCGTACATGCGCCCGAAGGTGTTTCCGAAGTTGGTTTCATTCATCTTGTAACCGGAGACATGTTCGAATACAACCTCGGGATATTCATCGGCTAAGGCCAACATGGCATCCATGTACCCAAACGAGGTGCCGACAATAACGTTGTAACCTTGGTCAATGAAGTCTCGAACGTAGTTATCGAACTCTGAAGTTCCCTCAGGAACAGCGTCAACATAAGCGGTTTCAACGCCAGTTTCGGCTTCTGCGTACTTTCTTCCTACATCGTGTGCGTAGTTCCAGCCAGCGTCACCAATTGGTGCCACCATTATGAAAGCGGCCTTAGTGTCGGATGCCGCTTCTGTTTCAGCGGCTTCACTGCTGCTCGAGGAACTGCTGTCATCGCTGCTGCTTGACGAACTGCTGTCATCGCTGCTGCTTGACGAACTGCTGTTGTCGCTGCTACTTGACGAACTGCTGTCGTCGCTGCTGCCGCATGCTGTCGCCAGCATCCCAAATGTAAAAAGCACCGCTAACAGTGCCAGTATCCGTTTACGCATGAACTCGCCTCATCTTTACGTTTTGTCTTCGAACCCCCGCATCTTGTCACATTCTTAGAGACCGATGAAGCCACTCTAGAAAGAGTTAAAGAAGCCGAAACAAAGGAAATATTGAGGCCGGCTAAGAGGCTGACCCGCAAGAAAAGTTTATTTACTCGGACCCAGTCCAACCTGCGAAAGCGTCAATAGTGGCGTAAACATCGCCGAGTGGGTACAACACCGGGGAGGTGCAACCGTTCGACATATAGCCCTGTACTGCGGCACGTGCTTCCTCAGCGGTACCTGAAGCTGTGAGCATTTGCACAATTTCATCGGGCACCAACTTTGCCGCAGCCTCAACCTGCTCATGAGTCGCAGGCCAAGTGAGCACCTCACCTACTGATTCGAGCAGTGATTTGGGAACACCCGAGGCTTCCATTATGTGAGGTTGCTGCCCTAAATATTGAGCGACCATGTTTCTAGCCATATTTATAGCTGTACTGCGGTCTTCATGAACAGAACAAACCACGAGTTGAGGACGATCAAGATCATCAACCGATCGCCCCGCTTTTGCCGCGCCTTGTTCAAGAGCGTCCATTGCCCGAACGTTGTAATCGGGTGAAACTAAGTAGTTGAGCACTACTCCATCGGCTATCTCGCCGGTGAGTTCCATCATTTTCATACCAGTTGCCCCAATATAAATCGGTACATCCTTTGGCTTGCGTTCCTGGTAGACGTAATCCAATTCAACACCGTCCAGTTGTACGAACTCGCCATCGAATGTGACGGTTTCGTTGGCGAGAAGTGCCCGTACTGCAGTAACTACTTCCCGCATAGCCTTCAACGGTCGGTTGCGTGAAACTCCGACTTTGGTGGCTAAAGGGTCCCACCAAGCCCCCAACCCACACAGAATTCTTCCTGGAGCTAAATCATCGAGAGTGGCAAACATTGAAGCGAGTCGAGCAGGGTTACGCGTCCACACATCGACAACTCCTGAACCAATTTTGATTCTCTCTGTTGTCGCAGCAAATGCGGCCATCGGTATCGATGCCTCGCGAACCAATCGAGAATCTGCCTGCCAAACTGCCTCAAATCCCCTGTCCTCTGCGTATTTAGCGAATTCGATGCCTTCGCTGATTGCATGAGCATCTTGAAGGTACAGAGCTGGTCGATTCATGAGATCTCCCATCGGGTAGAAGTTAATAAACACTAACGAAATCTGAGGGAAACAAGAATCACTAGCTATTTTGCGGTTGAATCGGTTCAATAAAGATATGGCTTTGCTGAATGGCCCATCAGTGCCCATAAACGGGGAACGGCTCCTTCAACGTATTACTGAACTTGCTGAAATTGGAAAAATTGAAGGCACGAATGGATGTTCGCGGTTGGCCTTCAGTGACGCCGACCGCGAAGGTCGGGACTTGGTCGTCACATGGATGCGAGATTTAGGTCTGACAGTGACAATTGATGCTGTAGGAAACGTTATTGCCTCTACCCATGTAGAAGGCGCCAGCGGCGCGGTAATGGCTGGATCACACATTGACACGGTGGGCACTGGCGGCCGCTACGACGGAAACCTAGGTGTCCTAGCAGGGCTAGAAGTTATCGAAGCCGCAATTGCTATGGGCGTCGAACTCAAGCGCCCATTAGCCATCGCCTTTTTTTCTAATGAAGAAGGATCGCGTTATCCACCAGACATGATGGGAAGTCTTGCCTATGCAGGTGGCATGAGTGTTGAAGCAGTACTCGAAGTGGAGGGCAAAGATGGCACCGTTGTTGGTGAAGAGCTTGAACGTATTGGTTACCGAGGGACAGCACCGTGTCCAGGTGTTGTGCCCCACGCCTTCGTTGAGTTACACATCGAACAAGGGCCCGTATTAGATAACGAAGACATACAAATTGGGATAGTTGAAGGGGTACAGGGCATTTCGTGGACTGAACTGGTCTTGGTCGGTCAGTCAAATCATGCGGGTACAACGCCGATGTCTCTCCGTAAAGACCCCATGCGCGTCGCCGCTGAGGTGGTAACCGCAGTGAGATCGATAGCGACAGAAATGGGAGGCACCCAGGTCGCGACAGTTGGTTCACTACATCTGCATCCAAATCTGGTGAATGTAGTCCCAGCAAGTGCAACTATGACTGTTGATCTTCGCAATACCGACGAAGCTTTGCTCCAACAAGCTGAAGAAGAACTCCACAATTGCGTCGCGGTTTTTGCCAAAGATGAAGGTCTAAAAGTTGAGACTAGATCGCTAGCTCGCTTTGAACCGGTGGAATTTGATAGCAGAGTCGTCGAACAGATAGAAGAATTAGCCCAACAAACTGGTCTTTCAACAAAGCGCATGCCCTCTGGTGCTGGCCACGACGCCCAAATGATGGCGCGAATTTGTCCAACTGGCATGATCTTCGTTCCTAGTTTGGATGGCATTAGCCATAACCCCGCTGAACACACCGATGAAAGAGATTTGATAGCGGGCACGCAACTGCTTAGCGACACCATGCTTGCATTGACTGAGGTTGACTGGTGAGGTCACTACGCGTAGGAGCAGCTCAACTAGGGCCAATAGCAAGAGACACGACAAGAAACGAAGTCGTGGATCGGTTACTTACCTTGATGAGACAAGCAAGTGATCAAAGTTGTCAACTAGTTGTGTTCCCCGAACTGGCCCTCACCACCTTTTTCCCCCGGTGGTATCTGGACGATGTTCCCGCTGAATTGAACTCATATTACGAAACTGAAATGCCCGGTTTGGAAACGCAAAGACTTTTTGATGAAGCCAAGTCCCTCGGCATCGGTTTTTATCTCGGCTACGCAGAACTGACCTCAGAAGGACAGCGCTTCAACACTTCAGTTCTTGTAGACGAAGTTGGCTCACTTGTAGGTAAGTATCGAAAAGTGCACCTTCCTGGTCACGAAGAACACGAACCGGAGCGCCCATTCCAACACTTAGAGCGCCGTTATTTCGAAGAGGGCCCCGACGGCTTTAGCGTTTGGGAAGCGTTTGGCGGAGTTATGGGAATGGCTTTGTGCAATGATCGTCGCTGGCCTGAAACCTATCGAGTTATGGGGCTCCAAAACGTTGAGATGATTCTTATTGGGTACAACACCCCAATGCACTACGCCCCTGATCCATCACAAAATCCTTTGCAGTCGTTTCACAACCACTTAGTTATGCAGGCAGGCGCTTACCAAAATGGGACCTGGGTCATTGGAGTTGCAAAAGGGGGCGTTGAAGAGGGAGTCGATTCTTTAGCTGAATCAGTAATTATCGCGCCATCTGGACAAATTGTTGCTCAAGCTCAAACCAGCGATGATGAACTCTTGGTTGCTGACTGCGATCTTGACTGGTGCAAGCACTATAAAGACACTCTTTTTGATTTCGATCGCTACCGGCGACCAGAGATGTACGAATTCATAACACGGCAGAAGAAAACACAATGACGTCCTTCCAGTTAAACGGTGAAACAGTAAGTGTTTCTGAAACCCACCAGCATCTTCTTGGCGCACTTAGAGATGAACTGGGCGTAATTTCAGCTAAAGACGGTTGTGCGCCGTCAGGTCAGTGTGGCTCCTGCACCGTTTTGGTAGGAAATAAAGCCAGAGTTGCCTGTCAAACCTCCCTAGAACGAACTGATGGTGAAGACGTCACCACACTTGAGGGGTTCGACAAGGCAGAGCTTCAAAGGTACTGCGATATCTTCGCTGCACACGGCGCATTGCAATGCGGATTTTGTATCCCCGGAATTTTGGTGCGAGCTAAAGCCCTTATAGAAAAAAAAGGTCAAGCTCTCACTCGTGATGAGACAGCGCGACACCTCGGCGCTCATCTTTGCAGATGCACGGGATACATCAAGATCCTCGATGCCATCCTGGATATAGCCTCTGGTGTTAACAAAGCAGCAGAACCGCCTAAAGGTGTTGGATCGCGAGGAACAAAATACGAAGCAGATGTCTTAGCGGCTGGAGTAAGACCGTTTATTGACGACATGCAGGTAGAGGGCATGCTTCATGGTGCGCTGAGACTGGCTGACCATGCGCGAGCCGACATCATCAAAATTGATTTGGAAGCCGCGCTGTCTGTAGAAGGTGTATCTGGAGTTTTCACAGCGGCAGACATACCAGGCGACATCAGGGTGGGGTTAATCCACAAAGACTGGCCGGTAATGATTCCAGTAGGCGGGCGCACCTCATTTCTTGGAGATGTACTGGCGGTAGTTGTTGCGCAGGATCGAAGTGCAGCTGTGGAAGCAGCGGCAATGGTGGAGATTGAATACCGAGTTCATGAACCAATGACCGATCCAGTTCGCGTTGTTGATAGCGAGGAGAATGCTGTCTGGGGTCTAGAGGGAAACATCCTTTCAAAATCCACATACCAGAGAGGTGATGTTGATTCGATCATGAATCAGTCAGCGCACGTCGTCTCTGAAACCTTTCAAACACAAAGGGTGGAACATGCATTTCTAGAACCTGAGTCGACCCTTGCGGTACCTACTCACGGAGGCCTCTACGTTTATACCGGAGGACAAGGAATCTGGGATGACCGAAATGATATTGCTCGAGTTTTAGATCTTGATCCGTCTCTGATTACTACTGAACTTGTGAGTAACGGTGGGGCTTTTGGCGGTAAAGAAGATTTGTCAAATCAGGTTCATACTGCGTTGGCAGCGTGGCTTTTAGATAAGCCCGTTCAGATCACTCTTTCGAGAGAACAATCGTTGCTCATGCATCCCAAACGCCATCCGATTCGAATGACCTACGAAGCAGGTTGCGATGAAAACGGAAAACTGACAGGTCTCCGAGCAAGAATGCTGGGGGACTCAGGCCCGTACGCGTCTGTTGGTATGAAAGTTCTAGAGCGAGCCGCTGGCCACGCAACTGGACCATATGTACTCCAAGCTGTAGACGTTGAAGCTGTCGCAGCCCGAACTAACAACCCAGTTTGTGGGGCCTTTAGAGGATTTGGTGCCAACCAAGCCCAGTTCGCTATGGAAGGCATAATCGATCGGTTAGCTGAAAAAGTTGGTATCAGCGGCTGGGAAATTCGATCCCGCAACGTCGTGGACCCCGGAGACATTTGGGGCCCCGGACAGATAATGGATGACGGATGTCTTGGTGCTCGCGCATGTCTAGATGCCGTAAAACCTGCATATGACGAGGCAGTCCGCGCAGGATTGCCGGTTGGAATTGGTTTGGGACTTAAGAATTCTGGACTTGGAAACGGTTTTGATGAGATAGCGAAGGCCGTCGTGAGGTTTGATCCAGATGGAACCCTAGAAGTGCGCCATTGCTGGACTGAGATGGGTCAAGGAGTGCACAACGTCGCTCTCCAAGTCGCAGTCGAGGAACTCGGTGTAGCCGCTGAACAGATAAAGGTAATAGTTGATTCGACTCGGGAATTGGGGGCAGGGCAAACCACTGGAAGTCGGGGCACTCTAATGGGAGCTGGAGCAGTTCAAGACGCTTGCCGGAATGCGTTACTTGATGGGTGCCAAGTGGGTCTTGACTATGAAGGTACCTATCGAATTAATTGGACTAACTCTCTCAGCGAAGGGTTAGAAAACCCGGTTATTCATTCAACCTTCGGGTACGCATCGCAAGTGGTAATCCTCAACCCAGACAATGGAGAAGTCAGCAATGTAGTGGCAGCCCACGACGTTGGTCGCGCAGTCAACCCGATGCTGTGTGAAGGCCAAATTGAGGGCGCGGTGCACATGGGTCTTGGATACGCACTTACTGAAGGCTTCCCAACCGACTCATCTGGAAGGCCTACAAACATGACATTTCGGAGCCTGGATATCATCCGACCGAAAGATATGCCCCCGGTAGATGTCATCATTATTGAATCCCCTCAGCCTGGGGCGCCCTACGGGATTAAGGGAGTAGGCGAAATAGGTTTAGTCCCAACAGCTGGCGCAGTTGCTGCAGCGATACGTTCGCACGGCGATTCTTGGCCCACTGAGTTGCCGATGCGGAATTTAGCTAATCGTGAACGGGCCGACGCGTGGACTTGACGGACCTGCAGTCAAATGAAACGACAGGTCTAGTATGCGCCCACCATCACTTATACAGCTCGCTAGCTCGCGGAATGCCAGCTCCCCCGCGAAGCCCAACATCTTTTTTTGAAATTCTCGAACTGGTCTGGTGGAGACTCGACCGAGCTTTGGATCTGGAAATGTTGAAATGGTCGGCAAAGTTGGGGGCACTCGAAGCCATCGAATCCGGCACCACTGCAATAATTGACCATCACGAATCTCCTAATGCAATCGAAGGATCGCTGGATGTAATTGCTGATGCCTGCGCCGAGATCGGGATTCGCGTGGTGTGTTCTTATGGAGTCACCGATCGTCACGGACCAGAGGGAGCAGCAAAAGGACTAGAAGAAAACGCTCGCTTCCTAGCTAGTGGGAGACGTGGAATGGTTGGCATACACGCAGCATTTACCTGCGAAAACGAAACCCTTGTTGCTGCAGCCGAAATGGCGGATCATTTTGGTGTCGGTGTTCATATTCATGTCGCCGAAGGCGCTGATGATCGAGGCGCAGCGCAACGGTTAAAAGATTTGAGCCGAGATAATTGGCTCCTTGTCCACGGTGTTCATTTACCCGATAATCATGAATTACGGGGAACAGTCATTCATAATCCTCGGTCGAATATGAATAATTCAGTTGGTTATGCAGCACCTCAGCGACTTCGTCTGCCTGTTGCGTTAGGTACTGACGGTATTGGAGCTGCAATGCTTGATGAGTTCCGAGTCGCGTACGCGCGGGTAAGAGAACATGACATCACAACTACTCCTGAAACAGCATGGAACTGGTTAGAAGGTGGATATCAGTTAGTTCCCGAAGCCCTGCAAGATCGAGTGGCTTGGTCTGAAGGACCGGTAGATCCCTGGAGACTCGCTTACCACACCAATATTCGAGCCGAATTTGTTGAAATTGGCGGCGAAGTAGTTCTGAACAATGGGGTAGCCACTCGAATAGACCCCCAGGAAGTGCGTGCAAAGGCTGCCGAACAAGCCAAGCGCCTATTTACGAAACTCGATGACATGCCCTAATTTTTTGCAGCAGTTAAGTGCTCAAGGACCACAGATGGAGTCAAAGGAAAAGTGTTCATCCAAACACCGGTTGCATCATGAAGAGCAGCCGTAACAGCAGGTGCATATGTTATGTATGGCATTTCAGACACACCTCTAGCGCCCCACGGCCCGAGAGGATCTGTTCCTTCTAAAATGAGGCACTCGACTTTGGCGGGAACGTCACCAATTCCTGGAATCAGATATTGAGAAAGTCGAGGGTTTAAAACTCTTCCGTCTTTTACGATGAGCTGTTCACTCAGCGCGTAACCGTGAGCTTGGGCTATTGCACCTTCAATTTGGCCCCTCAACATCTGAGGATGTATTGCCTTTCCTACATCGTGGATTGAGAGCACCCGATCAACTCGTATATGGCCTGTACCAATATCTACAGTTAGATCCAAGGCCTGTGCCATGTAGCCATAACAGAAGTTAGGTTGCCCTACTCCTGTATCTGGATCTAGTGCCTCGGTTGCCGGTGGTTTGTAGCGAAAATGTCCCAGGGCGGGCCGGGCGCCATCAGCCCAACTCTTTTCAGCTTCTTCAACGGCACCCAAGACTGAATTGCCTGCCATGAATGTCAAACGAGAAGCTGATGCTGAGCCGGAATCGCCACCTGTAGCGGTGTCGCTATAGGTGGCATCAACATTGCTGATATCAATGTCTGCTGCTTCTGCAACCATCTGGATGAGAGCGGTATGGACTCCCTGACCAACTTCTGCTGCACTGTGGAAGAGTTCAATTCGGGTTGGACGCTCAGCGTCAATGTCACCGTGAAATACGACATCGGCTTCACAAGCCTCCGGAAATCCGAAACTAAACCCAACGTTCTTCATCCCAACGGCATAGCCACGGCCTTGTCTCAACTGGTCTGTTGCTGCAGGCAACGAAGCAATGGATTTGAAAGGAAGTGTCTCGATTAGTGGAGCGTCAACTGGTGCTCTCTCAGCGCAGGTCTCGAGGACCCGATGAACACCAACGCCTAAGGGCAGGCCTGCTTGAGTGATGCCGTCAGATAGATCAGTGAGAGCATTTCTCCTACGAATTTCTAGTGGATCTATCCCTAGTTCACTTGCGAGCTTATTCATTTGTGATTCAGCTACAAAAGTGCCTTGTGGACCGCCGAACCCTCTAAAGGCTCCGCCGGGGACACTGTGGGTGTAAATCGCTTTGCTATCTATTCGGGCATTCGGAACGTTGTACGCTCCGGCGACTGACAGGTGAAGATTACCGAGCACTTTGTTAGACGTGTAGTTGTATGCCCCGGCATCAAGCAGAACGTCTGCCTCCACAGCGGTGATGATTCCATCCGCTGTCGCACCCAACCGGGCATGCACCGTGGCTCGGTGACGCTTGTGATGACCAACAATTGACTCTTCGCGATTCCAATTGCAATGGACAGGACGGGTAATCCCAAGATTGGTTAGTTTCTTGGCGGTGACGGCCATGACTATTTGCAAGCTCATGTCTTCTTTGCCTCCGAAGGCACCACCAATTGCTGCGTATTTGACTCGAACTTCCTCTGGGGCGACATCGAGTGCATGAGCTATTTGCTCTTGGTCTTCGTGGACCCACTGACCTCCAGTTTCAATAGTTACTCGCCGTTCCTCGTCAACCCATGCTGTTGCAGCTTCTACCTGTAAGTACGCATGTTCTTGATGGGGGAGTTGATACGTGCCTTCTATGACCACGTCTGCTGATTGCAATCCTTCAGCAATATCTCCCTTGCGAATTCGAAGCTCGTGGTAGGTGTTGCTCGTCGAGTTGGGATGAACAAGAATTTCATCAGACTGAGCTTCGACCGCATCTGAGACAAGAGATAACACCTCCCATTCCGATCTGATCAGAGACGCACCTTTGCGCGCTTGAATCAAACTTTCTGCGACTACCACCGCAAGATGGTCAGCTTCCCACCGACTCACGTCACAAGGCACCGAACTGCGTCCAGTGTCGTCAAGCCCAATAAAAACAGGTTGATCAAATAAGGTGAGCCCATATTCGTTGACCGGAACATCGGCGGCAGTTACAACTGCTACAACACCGGGTGCATCAAGGGTTTCCTCGAAATTAACACCAACAAGGCGAGCATGCGGTTGGTTCGTGAACACGACTACAGCATGCAAGGCATTGTCAGGAACGCAATCGGCGGCATAGGCAGCAGCACCAGTGACCTTGTCGAAAGCATCAACGCGGTGAGGCGTTTTCCCTACCGCCATCAGGACAACTCAGTCTTAGCGGACAAGCTGCTCAGCGACTCAACTATCGAGTAATACCCGGTACATCGACAGAGATTGCCCGATAGCCCTGCCTCTATATCTTCTTTGGATGGCGAATCGTTTTCGGCCAGTAACGCAGAGGCGGCGACCAAAAAACCAGGGGTACAAAACCCGCACTGCACAGCAAATTTGTCCAGAAATTTTTGTTGGACTGGGTGCAGCGCTGATCCGGTAGCAAGCCCTTCAATGGTCACGAGTGAAGACCCATCGGCTTGAGCCGTCGGGACTAAGCAGCTAGTGACAGCGGCACCATTGAGCTTGATTGTGCAAGCCCCACATTCTCCCTCGGCACAACCTTCTTTTGTGCCCGTAGAAGCATTAGCCCTCAGCCACTCCAGAAGAGTCGAATGGTGAGCGATCGGAGCAGTGACAATTGATTCGTTTACGGTGCAAGAAATGTTTGATGTTGGCGACAAGCTTGGCTGGGGTGGATCTGGGCGACTAGCTATCCACCCCAATAATGGAGCCGTTCGAGATTCAGAGACAGAAAAGTTTGAAAGCCCAATAAGGGCCCGTTGAAGGGCAGCTCCAGTGACGCTTGTGCGATAGTCAGCGGTAGCACGGATGTCATCGATCGGCTCAATATCGTCTGCTGCAATACGCGCTGCGGTTGCTGCCGTTTCAGCGTTCAGTTCTCTACCAACTAGGTATTCGCTTAATAGCGCCGACACGTTAACTGTTTCGGAGACGCTACCCAGCGCTATGTCGGCTCTTGTAACGAGCGGACTCTGTCCATCAAATTCAATAACAATTCCAGCGTGCAGCACCGATATAGCCTGTGCCGTTCTGTTGCCGACTTTGAACCAGGTCCCAACGGTGTTGCGATTCCATCGGGGGATCGTGATAGATCGAACCAATTCGGAGTTCATCAACGTTGTCTTCCGAAAACCAGTAAAGAACTCCCTAATTGGGACTCGTCGTTGTGTATCAACTGACTCAATAAGTACCGACGCGTCGAGAGCGACCAATGCAGAAATGGTGTCGTTAGCTGGGCTTGCGGTCACGATATTTCCAACGACAGTTGCACGGTTGCGGAGTTGGGGAGAACCAATCTCGATGCAAGCGGATCGAAGGATGTCTAGAGCCGAGTCTAAGTTTTGTGCATCGATAATTTGGTTGTGCGTAACTCCACAACCAATGACGACGTCCTTATCTTCGATAGTGATTTCTGAACAGTCAGGTAATCCCCAAAGGTCAATAAGGGTTACAGGTGAACCATTTTCATTCCCGGAACTTCGTGATAGCTCCAAAAGAAGATCAGTAGCCCCCGCCACAGGTATAGCTGCAGGAATCGATGCGTAAAGCTTGACGGCATGGGACCAGGTTGTGGGACGAAGTATGTCGCCGATCTGGGTCCCTAGGCGCTGAGACTCATGCAAAGATCCCAACTCACGACTCATGTTGGTACTTCCAAATAGCTATTGAGGGTTTCATCTATCCACTCATGAAAATCAGTTATGACTTCCTCTTTGTTGATTTCATTAAAGAGTTCGTGCTTGGCATCTTTGTAAAGGTGGACTGTTTTGCTTGAACTTGGCATGTCGTGAATTGCTTGTAAGGAATCCCCGTAAGGCACGAATGGATCAGCAGTGCCATGAAAAAATCCGACAGGTATCTTAATTCTGTGGAGCTCATCACGAAATTGGTCGAGAGCTACGACTTCTGCTTCGAGTAGAGGCCGTTTGTACATGCCGCGATACACCAGAGGATCCGCATCATAAGCTCGACAAACTTCTAAGTCTCTTGACATTCCCATGGGATCGGAATCTTCTGGAGGTAATTCGGGCAGGTCGAGTACTTCACGAGCCCACTTCCAGTCACCAATAACTGCACCAAAGAAAGCGCCCCCGATGGCTCGCTCTGGCCAGCGTTGAATAAACCGAGCGGCCAAAAGCCCGCCCATTGAATGTCCTGCCACGAGAAGGGGCACGTCAATAGAAAGATTTTGAAAAGCACTCGTAATTACGGCATCTAGATCGTCCACTACGAGACCGAAGTCGGTGATGAGCGCGCGCTCACCTTCGGAAAGACCGTGACCAACATGATCAGACGCCAACACCGCAAAACCGTTAGCAACCAAACTGTCGGCAACATGCTCATACCTACCGCCATGTTCCGCGTAACCATGAAAAATGACAACTAAAGCTTTAGGAACTCCCGAAGGCTGCCATAGACGTGCGTGAAGAGTCCCAGCATGCCCGGATACCTCAAACTCATGAAAATTTTTCATGCCAACACCTCGTTTTGGCGGTTAACCCCCGTAAACAAAACCGCAACAACCGTTCCAGCCCTTGGAGGGGCCTCTACTAAACCGGCTAAACCGGCTACTCCCGTAGGAGAAACATTTAAGCCAGTGACGCTAGTGGCAATGCGGTGGGTTTCAATAAGAGAAGTTTCAGGAACGACTACGGGCTCCCCACTACTCGCCAACGTTGCTTCCAACAACGGCAACCAGTCATATGTGATGTCATCGAGGATCCCCGAGGCAACACTTGTCGGTTTATCCCAAGGCCACATAAAATCCTCGGGGTTTTCGTTAGCTTTGGCCATGTCAAAATCTGGAGCCAAGAGATCCCAAGCTCGTTTAAGGGGAGCACATCCTGCAGCCTGAACTGGATAGAGACTGATATTTGGCAAAGCCATAGCTGTTGCGGTTCCCAAACCGCCACCGCCTATTTGCACGAAAGCTGCCTCGAGATTAGGGACCTGGTCGCCTAACTCCCAGCCTAAAGTTCTGCCGCCGTCAAAAGCGGTTGCGGTATCAGTTCCCTGAACACCAAATGGATGGGAACCATTAGAAACGGCCTCACGAAAGCGAGAATAGCAAGGGTCGCCCCTTTCACTCGCAGCCGGTTCACAGACCTGAATCTGAGCCCCCAATTCTTGGAGTAGAGCTAGGGCTGCTTTCTCTGCCCATACAGGTACGAATACTTCGATTGGCCGTTTTACTGCTTTGGCGACAATTGCCGCCGCGATGGCAGCGTTACCGCAACTAGCAATCGCCAAGGGACGTGATGAAACATCTTGAGCCGCTGTGCCTAACGCTAGATGCAGAGCGACGCCGAAGAGATGTCTAGCTTTATGAGAACCACCAACCGAATTAATTTCCACTTTAACGTTCAATTGAACATCAAGATTTAGAGCCGCCGCGAGCTCCGTACCATCGAAAACCGGGGTCGTAGAAAACCCCGTTCCATCGATTGTTTCTATTTCTTTATCTAACCTCAACACGAGATCTACAAATTGTTGATCGCTCCAGCCAGCCGCGACCGCTTGGCTGTAGGAATCGAGACGTTCCCGATAAATCACGAAAGGGTTTGTCTCAGTCACATCACTTACGGTGCTTTGCCCCAGTTGCCGCATTGAATTCGCTAATGCGATCGTCCCACTTATTGATGAGGGGCCGCAGACTGTCCCACCACGATTGGTCTCGTCTGCATTCGAAGTCGTCTACCGAAATACCTTGTTGCTCAACCCATGTGAAGTAGCCGAGGTTGAATACCCGGTCGCGATTTGCTTCATCCATATCCAAAATGTGTTCAACAACAACGTTGTTCAAGTGATTGGCGATCACTTTTTCGGCCTCAGCGTCGTCGAACCCCCCCGGAAAGTCTCGTTGCATCACTTTTTCACGTTCGGAGTTATAGAGCTCAGAACCATCTGTAGCGACTGTGACAATTACATCGTCGTCAGTAAGGTCCCAATGCTTCGCCGACTTGATTGCCGCCAATATGTTGCAGATGGATGAATAACCTAAATTCGTTAACAGCGAACCAAGATCGGGGTTGACACCTTGACGTTCTAAGGCGCGAAGACCCGCCGGGCTGTTAAAAGCTACGTCCAACTGATCTGTTGCCTTATCTGAAATGCCAACGATTAGATCGGTATTAGTGACGTTATGGATAAGCGGGACGTGTTTGTCACCGATGCCCTGAATATTGTGATCACCGAACCCGTTATAGAGCATGGTCGGCACCTCAAGAGCTTCAACTGCCACAATTCGAGTGTCGTAAGTGTCTTTCAGGTAATCGCCTGCCCCCAGGGTCCCAGCCGATCCCGAAGCTGAAACGAAAGCAGCCAGCCGAGCAGGCCGGTCTGAGCTCACTTTCAAAAAAATTGATTCGAGAGCTGGTCCCGTTACTGCGTAATGCCCGAGATGGTTGGAAAATTCGCTGAATTGGTTGAGAATTACATTCGACTCATCAGCTTCAAGGCGACTGCATTCATCATAAATTTCTTTAACATTGGCTTCAGTGCCAGGTGTACGGATGACATCTTCAGGATGTTCGATCCAACGATCTAACCATTCGAATCTTTCACGACTCATGCCCTCAGGTAAGACAGCAACTCCGCGACAGCCCATGATCTTTGAGATGGCAACGCCACCTCGAGCGTAGTTTCCAGTAGATGGCCAAACCGCCCGGTTAATAGTTGGGTCAAAGCGACCCGTAACTAGACGTGCTACCAGACAGGAATATGCAGCGAGCACCTTGTGGGCGGTAATCATAGGGAATCGGTTGCCGAGAGCAACAACTATCCGAGCCTCGGTGCCAGTTAATTCTCTCGGTAACTCAATATGGTCCGGGGTAGAGGTTGGTACGGAGTGATTGGGTGTGTTGAACCAGTGAACTCTAAATAAGTTAAGCGGATCAGCATCATCATGAGAGACATCAACCAAGGCCTGCAAAATCTCAGGGTCGATGGTTGAAGGGTCCTTTAATTCACTGAATTTTGGCAAGATGATATTTCGTTCACGGAACCGATCAATTGCATTGGCAAAAGACTCGTTGCCCATTGGGTCAAAGTCATTAAAAACTGCCAGCGAACGATCCATACTTCCAAGGTTAAAGGCATGAGTCCCCATTTGGTCGGCACAGAGAGCGGGTAACAATGTCAGACTGTGGTTAATGGTTCAGCCGGTTGATCTTCTTATAGAGAATGCTTGGCTGGTTGCCACAATGGACGACGAGCGTCGAGAGATCGCAGGAGGCTGGGTAGCAGTTCGCGATGGTTACGTCGCTGAAATTGGAGGAGCCTCTGATCAAGCTCCTACAGCGCAACGTTCTGTAGACGCAACTGGCTGTTTGGTGACTCCGGGTTTAATTAATACGCACCATCATTTATTCCAAAACCTGACACGTGCTTACCGACCTATGACGTCAGCACCCTTATTTGGATGGTTGCAATCGCTGTATCCACTGTGGACTGCAGCTATCGATGAAGAGGCTGTATATCTGGCCGCGTGGGTAGGACTCGCCGAGTTAGCAATGTCTGGATGTACCACCTCAACCGACCACCATTATCTTCACCCGCTAAGAGCTGGTGATTTGCTTGCTGCTGAAATCAAAGCAGCAACTGATCTGTCGATGCGGTTCCACCCCACCTACGGCTCAATGAGCCTCTCGGTTAAAGATGGTGGGTTGCCTCCAGATGATGCAGTTCGTGATGAAGATGACATTCTTGCCGAGAGTGAACGCCATGTGGCGCGGTGGCACGATCCCAAATTTGGCGCTATGACTCGGATAGCGCTCGCGCCATGTTCGCCATTTACGGTTACACCGAATTTGATGCTTCAAACGGCTGAGCTCGCAGAGCGGTTAGATGTTCGACTCCATACTCACCTCGCCGAAAATTCGGAAGATGATGAATTTTCGCTTGCTCAATTCGGTCGCCGCCCTGTTGAACTTTATGAAGATGTCGGATGGCTGAGCTCTCGGAGCTGGGGAGCTCATGTCGTGCGGCCAAATGATGAAGAGATTCTTCGTTTAGGCGCAGCAGGGGTGGGAATTGCTCACTGTCCAAGCTCGAACATGATTCTTTCATCAGGGATCGCGCCAGTAGTTGCTATGAGAGAGGCGGGGTGTCAAGTGGGATTAGGTTGTGACGGTTCATCATCTGCCGACTCGGGCTCTCTATGGCAGGAGGCACGTCTAGCGATGCTGCAAGGCAAGCTTGTGTCCGGAGCCGACAAAATGAACGCGCGAACTGCCCTAGAAATAGCCACTCGAGGTGGAGCCGCTTGTCTCGGCCGAACCGGTGAATTAGGCGAGTTATCGCCTGGATCGGTGGGAGATATTGCAATCTGGAGACTTGAGGGTCCCCAATTTGCTGGGGTGCTCGACGATCCAATAGAGGGGTGGCTTCGGTGTGGACCTTTGGCGGCTACCCACGTCTTTGTTCACGGTAACCAAATTGTGGACGAAGGAATCTTTGCTAACCCGCAAATGGAAGAAATGCTTTCCCGGCACCGAACGGTGGCTCAGAGGTTCCAACCATGAAATCACAATAGATTTCAGGTTTCGATCTTTTGTTATGCAAGAGGCACGAAGGAAATCGGCAAGTCTGGTTGACACCCAACCAGATCCACACCAGCAATCACGGTTTGGTCGATATCGCATTACCGACTCTGTCCACACCTTCTTGGTAGCACCAACATTCACACACCTAGGTCTTGATGTTGGGGGCTGTTGAACCCAAAAAAGTCTGTAAGCCGGCCTAGGATCCCGCAATGGGGAACACACAGACATTTACTGAGGAAAAGTCTGATGTAGCAGCTGATGAACGAGGTGGAATCGCACACCGGTCGCTACATGAGCACACTGAACGTTTAGCACCTCAAATTTATGAAGTGACACCTGAGGTCTGGTGTGTTGTGGGCAATGGCCTATCTAACCAGACCTTTATTAAAGGTCCGGAAGGCATCATCGCAATCGATGCTGGTGAATCGATAGAAGAGATGAATAGCGCAGTTGATCAACTCCGAACCGTGTCGAAAGAACCTGTGGTCGCCGTCGTTTACACCCACTTCCATTACGTGAATGGGACAGCGGCCCTAATGGAGAAGGAACCGATCGAAGCTATATGGGGGCATGAACGGATAAGTCACAATCTTGAACGTTCAGCGACGGAAATAGCGCCAACCTACACAAGAGGTCTTATCGAACAATTTGGAATCCAAATGCCTGAGAATGGGCCTGACGCAGTTGTGAATGTCGGGCTTGGTCTTGCTTACCGTATGGCCCATCACGCCCCTTCTACACCGGGCTACATCCCCGCTGACCACATCTTTTCTGGAGATTGCTCTGTCGAAATCGCCGGATTAGAAATGATTGTTACCGAGGCGCCGTCTGACGCTGATGACTCAGTGACTCTTTATTTTCCAGCGCTTCAAGTAGCGGTGCAAAATCTTGTCTGGCCAGCCCTATTTAACGTCTTCGCTATTCGAGGTGAAGAATATAGGGATCCGCGATCGCTGATAAAGGGTATTGACCACCTGCGCACTCTTAATGTGCAACATCTGGTTGCAACACATGGACCGCCCCTGTCGGGGGCTGAAGAAATACAGCAGAGGGTGACCGCATACCGAGATTCAATACAATTTCTATGGGACCAAACGGTGCGCTGGACCAACAGAGGCGCAACCGGTGCGGAATTGGCGCACAAGATTCAACTTCCAGCTTTATACGACAACGATTGGCTAACAAAACAGCACTACGGCCTAGCTGAACATCATGTTCGACAAATTCGATCCGGACTCTTTGGTTTTTTTGATGGAGATCCAGTTGCCCTACTGCCGTTAGACACCGCTGAAGAAGCAGAGCGGATGGTGAACGCCATCGGAGGCCCCGAGAGGGTGCGAAATATGTGCAGCGAAGCTTTGGAAGGATCTACAAATGATCTTCGCTGGGCGATCTCGTTAGCCGGGCGTCTTGTCCGCTGCCAAGAAGCCACCGAAACTGATCGCGAATTACTTGCCCGTGCTCTTCGTACCGCCGCCCAACACACAACATCATCGAATATCCGGAACTGGTGCATAACCCGGGCACTGCAATTAGAAGGCGACATTGACGAAGTCAGACTCAATACCCATCGCTTTAGTCGTCGACAAGTTGAGAAGTGGTCGACAGACAAGGCTGTGTCCATACTTCGGGTACTTATCGACCCTGATCAGTTAGATGGAATTGACTTCCACCTCATATTCGAACTCGATGATGAACGAACGGGTCTTCATTTTCGGAACCATGTCGCGTGTCCGACTGATGGTCGAGGCGGCGATGCGGTTCTCTCAGGCTCTAGAACAACCTGGGACCAGATCCTCACGGGCTCAGCCAACTTGCAGTCGGCCATAAGCTCTGGGGATATGGTGCTAGAAGGTGACTTGATAGCGGCAACAAGTGCCCTGCAATCAATCGATCATCCAGGTTTCCAGTGACAAAGCATTTACCGAAAGCCACGCCGCCCTTTACCGGTCGGGTTGATCGACTTCTCGAGAACGCAGAACCCAGGCGCCTCCAGGCGCGCCAAGCCCCAGGGAAAGCTCCCAACATTTTGCTTGTCATGTTGGACGACGTAGGCTTCGGCTCATTTTCGTCATTCGGTGGCCCCGTTGACGCACCAGGCTTTCAGAGTGTTGCTGATAGGGGTCTTTTGTATAACCAATTTCACACAACAGCTCTTTGTTCACCAACCCGAGCAACATTGCTAACCGGGAGACAGCACCACAGCGTCCATATGGGAGGAATTACAGAGATCGCTAACTCCTTTCCTGGTTACGACTCCCAAATACCCCTTGAAGCGGCCAGCGTGGCCCAAATACTTCAAATGTCGGGCTATGGAACTTCATGCTTTGGTAAATGGCACTTAACCCCATCATGGGAACAGGGGCCAGCCGGACCATATGACCGGTGGCCAACTGGTATGGGTTTCGATCGTTTCTACGGGATTATTGGAGCTGAGGCATCACATTGGGAACCAGCAGCGTATGACCAAACCACACCTATCTCGCCGCACATCAACCGACCGGGTTACCACCTCACTGAAGATCTGGCTGATCAAGCGATCAATTGGATGGAACGCCATCGTGTTTCAGCACCTGATCGACCATGGTTTTGTTATTTTTCGACACCAGCAGTCCATGCTCCTCACCACGCGCCATCCGATTGGATTGAAAAATATCAAGGTAAATTTGACGCCGGTTGGGACAACTTAAGACAGGAAATTTTCGCTCGACAAGTTCAGCTCGGCGTCATCCCAGAAAACACAAACCTCACAGTGCGCCCAGACGAAATCCCTGCATGGAACGAGTACCCAGAACGCTACCGACCTGTAGCAACACGGCTGATGGAATGCTTCGCTGGTTTCCTTGCGCACACAGATCACCACATCGGACGGGTCATCGACGCAGCCAGAGCCCAAGAACGAGAAACTCTTGTCATCTATCTGTCCGGTGACAACGGGGCTTCTGCTGAAGGCACTATCCACGGAGCATGGAGCGCCCCATCGTTTCAAAATGGTGTGCACGAAGACCCTGAATGGCTCCTCGAGCACATCGATGACTTTGGGACTGCAAAATGTGAGAACCATTTCAATGTTGGCTGGGCTTGGGCCCTGGACGCTCCATTCCAATGGATGAAACAAGTTGCTTCGCACTTCGGTGGTACACGAAATGGTCTTGCCATTGAATGGCCAGGCCAGATAGACGATAAAGGTGGGCTGAGATCACAGTTTCATCACGCAGTAGATATCGCCCCAACGATTCTTGAAGCGGCGGGCATCACCGCACCAGACACCGTGAACGGCATAACCCAAGAGCCCTTTCACGGTATCCCCATGGGGTATTCATACGCCGACGATGGACCTAGTAAACGAACCACTCAGTATTTTGAAATTCTAGGCAACCGGGCAATATACAACGATGGTTGGATTGCGTCCTGCTTCCACGGCCGAGTTCCATGGATACGCATGCAAGGCTTCGAGTTCGACGGCCCGCAAGAACAGTGGGAACTCTATGACGTTAAAAATGACTTCTCACAATCGATTGACTTAGCCGATAAACATCCAGACTTACTCAAACAACTGATCGACTTATTCGATTCGGAGGCGAAAAAATTTGGTGTGTACCCGCTGAGAGACGCTGGATCTAGAAGAGGGGGCGAACTTGGGGTGCCCCACGCTCTCGATGGCCTACGAACTATGACTTACACCACTGCTCATGTGCGAATGCCAGAGAGTGTCGTAGTCCGTCTCAAAAATTGCTCATGGAGAATAACCGGGGATATAGAAACAACGAATATAGCCAGGGGAGTGATCGCATGTCAGGGTGGCAACATGTCAGGCTGGTCAATGTGGCTTGACGACGGAACACCTAATTTCACTTACAACTGTTTCGGTCACGAGATCACCACTTTGGCTGGAGCTCCACTGGCTCCAGGTGCACATCGGATTGAAGCAATCTTTGATTATGACGGTGGATTCGGCATGGGAGGCGAACTAGTTCTGATGGTTGACGACAGGGCTGTTGCACGTAATCGCCTTGATCAGACTGTTCCCATAGGTTTTTCGATGAGTGGCGAAACCTTTGATGTTGGAACTGATGCTGGATCACCGGTTGGTCCCTACCCACATGATTATCAGTGCACAGCAACTATCAAGGGTGTGACACTCACCCGTCTAAGTGAACCTGGTGCAGCAGTTCAGGCAGCCGAGCTAGAGGGACTTCTCCGAGCTGGGTTCAGCACCCAATAACAATCAGATATTCAATCGTTGGTTGCAAAAACTGCAGCCTCGACTAGTGGGTATAACTTCTTGGCGAGTTCATTTCCTATATTCGAGGTACTTTCCACAACGAGATAGGCAGCAAATCCGTCGTCAGGTTGGATCCACGCAGTTGAGCCGTAGAGACCGGGGTCTCTTAAACGTCTAGCACCTGCGTTGTCAGAAGTTTTCGGTGCTGTCCCGCCGTAATTAACGATCTCTTTTGTCCACCAGCCCAGTCCATAACCGATAGGTGACCCATACATTTCACCGGATCGATTTTCTTGCATTAAGTTGACGCCCTTTTGGGATAACACTTGTTGACCATTGCAGTTTCCGTCATCGAGATGCATAGAGAGAAGTTTCCCGTAATCACCTGTCGTTGTATAAGCCCCACCTCCAATGTGTGGATTATCAGTTGGCGGCAACAACGACAGATCACCATCCCAGTCGGGATAACTACCGCTGATCGCGCGAAGTGGAATCCATGGACTCGTATAACCAAACGATATGAGACCACAAGGCTCTACATAAATTTCGTTGATTAACTCAGACCAGCTTTTGCCTGATGCCACCTCAGCTACTGCGCCAGCAATTTGCCATGGGATGCCGCCGTACCGGAACTGAGTGTCTGGAGAGACAGTTCTTGGATCTGACGCTGCAACTGAGAGTCCGCTGCTAGCGCACTTCTGTAACGAACTAGTAGGGAGAAACATGCAGATATATAGAGGGTCGTCAGATTGGAGCCCTGGGATTCCTGAGCTTCCAGAGAGCAATTGCGCTGACGTGATGTTGCTAAGACGGCCTGCATAATCGATCACATCGCCAATCGGTGCCGCAAGATCCAGTAGCCCTTGGTCATGAAGATGCACCAAAACCCCTGCACTGACCACTTTGCTTGTAGAAGCGATTAACGAGATGCGATCAGGAGAAAATTCCCCCCAATGGTTGTGGTACCTAACGCCGTGGTCACGATCAACGACAATCAGCCCAGCGCCATTCAGGCTTTTGTCGGCAACGAAATTTTCTACGACCTCTGTCACTTCTGCGAAACTTTCTGAAATTTTCGTTATTTCATATTCGAGTAGCAGTGGCTCAGAAGTGGACTTAGGGGTCGCAGCCGGACGCTCAACGGTTGAAGAATCACTAGATATTTGGGTCCTCGTTACCCTTTCGTTCTCAGATGTAGTCGACGTCACAATCTCAACGACCTCATCTGTGAAGTCTGTTGTAACAGCGTTAGTTCCAGCGCACCCCACTAGCAATAAAAAGGCAAATAAACTGAGGAGCGACCGGATAGAAATCATGAGTCCAAAACGAGATTCTCGACTGCTTTTTCTGCCGCCTTGATTACAACAGGGAAATACTCATACGCAGGTAATTCGGGACGAGCGTTTAACCATCCAACAATCATCAAGCTCCGGACAACAAGGAAAGCATTAATCGAATTTATTTCGTCACTGTCCATTTCATGGATTGAGCAGTACCCGTCAAGAAAAGCTTCACGTGCACTAGGGAACCATGGTTCACCGAGGCTGGGGTGTAGCGCTACAGCGGCCTCATGAGCGAACCACCCATATCCGGCATCATCAAAGTCGATGATGGTCAAATCATCGTTATTGCGCATGATGTTCCCAAGATGGAGGTCTGAATGAATCAGACCAAACCGATCGGGACCGGTTGAAAGAAGGCTTAACTGATCCCGTAAGATTTTTCGAGCGTTATTAAAAAGCATCTTTTGCTTATTTGTCAACGTTTTTGCTTCCCAAAAACGCCCCCACAAAGGGTTATCCCCAAGAAGTCCTTCAATGTCCCACCGGCGTCTCGTAAAATCCTCCTGGGGGTGCCACTGAGTCGAATGACAACGAATCTTGGCGGCGAGTGCTCCAATTTGTTTGTAATGGGGGACTACATCTTGCGACGTGTTTGCGAAGACAGACCCCAATGGAGCACCATCAACCCATTCAATTACACCCACAAAACGTTCCTCGTTCTTGGCGTCATCACGAATCCCGACTGAGCAGTAATAATCGCCCGTTTCTGTTCGACGTGCTGTCGGTACTGGCAACCCAGCGTTAGCGAGCGACTGAACCCATTCAACTTCAGAGTTCAATTCTGCTAAGCCGTTATATCCAGGCCGATGTAAGCGCATGACTACCTGTTCGCTTTCGCTCAACTTGATTCGACACACCACATTCTCTGTATGAGAGAGAACCTCTATCTCTAACGGACTGAGGTTCCAGGAAACGCAAGCTGCTTTTGCGGCTTCTAAGAACTCAGCCTCGTTAGACATCAAGGAGACAGTCCTTAAAAGCTTCAAGGAAGAGTTCTGCATGTTCATCTTGGAACACCAACGGAGGACGAATCTTTAAGACATTGCCATGTTGACCGGCTTTGCCCAAAAGAATGAGCCGCGACTTCAAAGATTCCACCATTCTTTGGGCCCCACTAACATCAGGGTCAGTGGTACCGGGAGCGACCCAGTCAATCCCTATGAATAAACCGCTACCTCGAACGTCACCCATTTGAGGATGCTCTCCCTGAAGGTCAGTGAGAGCTGTCTTTAAACCCGCACCAACATCTGTTACTTGCTGTACTAAACCATTCTCAATAATTTCGTCGAGTACAGCTGAACCCGCCGCTGCTTGGAGAGGTGAAGAAGCAAACGTGTTGAAGTAGCGGTGTGTCTCCCTAAATTTGCTAACCATCTCATGGCTAGCAGCCATAGCTGACACAGGGAAACCGTTACCCATAGGTTTGCCCATACAGACAACATCAGGAGTGAAGTCGCTGACTTCATAACCCCACCATGAACCGCTACGGCCAAACCCTGCCTGAACTTCATCGGCGATTACCAGACCCCCGGCAGCTTTTACCATTGCTGTCGCCTCAGCAAACCACCCCTCTGGGGGGTCCGGCAGTCCCTCGTTCGCAAGTATCGAACACAACATCATCCCCGCGAAACCACCTTGGTCGGCGAACGAATTAATTGTTGCTTCTAACTGATCTAGATGCTTTTGCAGAAGTTCGGCGTCGGACAACCCCTCAGCAATTGGCCGAAACAATTGTGGCGTCGAAATAGATTTCACGCCGCTTCGCTCCACGCCAACAGGTAACCCTGATAGGCGACCAACAAGAGATGAATTGCCGTGATAGGTAGCGTCTGTGCAAATAATTCCTTGTCTGCCCGTTACGGTTCGAGCGAGTGTGAGCGCCATTTCGGTAGATTCGGTGCCGCTGCACCCTAAAATTGCCGATTCGATCCCGTCGTGATGTAGCCCGACCAAGCGTTCAACGTAGGTGACAACCCCTTCGTGTAAATATCGGCTGTGGATATTGAGCGTCGCGGCTTGGTCCGCCAAGTTTTTGACAACCCTAGGGTTTGCGTGGCCGACGCAGGGAACGTTGTTGTAGAGATCCAGATAACAATCACCATGTAGGTCCTTCAACCAGACCCCGTCGCCGCTGCACAGAGTCAGTGGCTCTTCATAAAACAAAGGTGCGTGGTCGCCCATGACAAGATGATGCCGGTCAAGCAGTTCACTCATTGTGTCAGTCTGTCATCCCGTTGCCAGTCGGAACGATCGGTTGGCTAGCCCAAATCGCATAAACCTCAGACATAACCGGCCTAGATATAGAGCTAACGTCAGAAGACAAGCTAAATAACTAATTTAGAGCTCATAAGGAGCTAAGTGTTCCAGAATCAGTTCCCGCATGTTTTTTGATAAGAGACTTTGGGCCTTCACGAAAGGAACACGTGTCGCCATCGCCCAAGCGGTGGTGATCGGTGTTCTAGCTTCAATAAGCGGTATTGCGCGCCTGGGTTTGTTGGGCTGGCTTTTAGCGAAAGTCTTTCGAGGAGAACTACTGAGCGACCTTGCAATCCCGGCCCTTCTAGTCGCGATAGTCATGGTTGTGAGGGGCTTTTTAGAACACTGGCGCAAAATGCTTGCCCATCACACCGCAGCAAAGGTGCAGCTAAAACTTCGTGCTCAACTACACGAGCACGTTCTCCAATTAGGACCAGCACATTTCGGAGATGTACGAACTGGCGAAGTCTTATTGTCGTTAGTTGAAGGGGTCGAGCAACTAGAAGTGTGGTTCGGTGAATACTTGCCGCAACTTATTGTTGCAGCCGTTACGCCTTTGGTCATTTTTGGAATTTTGGCGCCTCTGGACCTTCCAGTTGCTGGAGTACTGACTGGATTTGCGCTCGTTACTTTGATGGCCCCAGCGGTTTTCCACCAATGGGACGCGGTCCGAAGTCTGAAACGCCAAGAGGCCTACAGTCGCTTTGCGGCAGATTTCTTAGATTCTCTTCAAGGTCTTGGAACACTGAAGGCGTTTGGTCAAAGCGAAGCCCGGGGGAAGACACTTGCGCAACGAGCACACGAAGTATTTAAAAGCACAATGTGGGTGTTGGCAACCAATTCTCTGACCCGTGGGATCACCGATACCGGTCTAGCTCTTGGAGCGGCAATGGCGCTGACATTGGGTGCCTACCGGGTCCAGGCTGGCGATATGGAAATGACAACGCTGTTGATCATCTTGATGGCAGGAATCGAAGTGTTCCGTCCTCAGCGTGATCTTCGAGCGTTACTTCACAACGGAATGATGGGATTATCCGCAGCACAGGGGATATTTAAGGTTTTTGACACTGAGCCACGCGTGAAGGAGCCAGTTAATCCAGTGGTTTTCGACGAACAGCTCGAACCGCGAATCTCATTTGAAAACGTAACTTTTCGTTATCCATCCGCGACAGAAGCAACACTTAACGGACTCAACATCACCGTTCACCCAGGTGAGAGAGTTGGCGTGGTTGGGTCTAGTGGAGCCGGGAAAAGTACCGTTGCCAAACTTCTATTGCGTTTTTATGATCCAAGTAACGGTTGTGTATCGCTGGGCGGATATGACCTACAAAATCTTTCGGCGGAAGATCGCTATGGCGTAATTGCTGTTGTCTCGCAAGACACCTTTCTCTTCCATGGCACGGTTCTCGACAATATTTGTTTCGGTGATCCCGAATCTGACATGGAGGCCGTCCAACAGGCTGCGGTAGACGCCAATGCGCATTCGTTCATTATGAATTTGCCCAATGGCTATGAAACGGTGATTGGTGAACGAGGTATTCGTTTGTCAGGAGGTCAACGCCAGCGCATAGCGATAGCACGAGCCCTTTTGAAAGACTCCCCGATTCTGGTACTCGATGAAGCACTGTCATCAGTAGATGCCGAAAATGAAGCCCTGATCCAAGAAGCTCTAGATCGACTGATGGCCGGCCGCACAACGCTGATATTCGCTCACCGTCTCTCTAGTGTTATTGGGGCTGACCGCATCTTGGTTCTTGAAGCAGGTGATGTTGCGGAGTCAGGCACCCACTCTGAATTAATGGAACGCGGTGATCGATACTACGAGCTGATGGCGGGGCAGCTTTCTGGGGAAAGCGTTACTCGGCCCACTCCAAAAAACTCAACTGCTGTCGACGACAAACGCAGCCTTGATCAAGCAATTATGGAACCCCCTGACAACGAGATTGTGGCTGCCAGTGGGCTGGGCTGGGCCGGTGCCGTGAGATGGCTTTTCTCTGAAGTGCGGCCATGGCGAGTGAAGTTAATTGCAACTTTCGTATTTGGAGTAACACGAGTGGCTGCGCTGATAGGCGTTGGGGTTCTTAGTGCCCTAATCGTGGCCGCAGTAAAACGCGGAGAGCCATTCGGCAGTCTTGTCACTGCACTGGTAATTATTGCTCCGCTGGCAGGCATTCTGCATTGGTTGGAGTCGTGGGTTGCTCATGACATGGCTTTTCGAATGCTGGCCGAAATGAGAGTCGCGCTCTATTCCAAGTTCGATCAACTCGCCCCCGCCTATCTAGTGCGTCGCCGCACTGGTGACATGGTTGCCATGGCAACCCATGATGTTGAAATGGTTGAGTATTTCTTTGCTCACACGGTTGCACCAGCGTTCGTCGCGTTATTGGTTCCATCGACGGTTCTAGCTACTTTGATCGTGTTGGGATGGCAAATGGCCGTAGCACTGGTTCCATTTTTGGCGATTGTTGTTATAAGCCCGTTCTTGTTAAGACAACGCCTCGACACTCTTGGGTCAGAAGACAGAGAAGCTTTGGGTGATCTAAACGCATTTGTCGTAGACACGGTGCAAGGTCTCGGTGAAGTCTTGGCGTTCCAGCAAGGAGGTAGGAGATCAGAATCTTTCCTACGACGGGTGCAACGTCATATTGATGCCCGGTTGCCTTTTTACAGTGATCTATCTCGCCAGACAGCGCTGTTAGAAATAGCTACTGGATTAGGAGGGCTCGCAGTAGTTGTCACGGGGGCAGGCCTCGTATCTCAAGGCAATCTCACTCCAACCACGCTCCCTCTCCTCACGCTTCTCGCCCTCGCATGTTTCTTACCCGTCTCAGAAATCGCCCACGTAGGGCGACAACTCGCAGATACTCTCGGCGCCTCACGCAGATTGCACCAGGTTCACAAGGAGCCGGTGACGGTTCAATCTGCTCCTTCCCCAGCTCGAATCGATTGGGCTACCGCCGAAAATGCTGTCACCTTCAACAATGTTGGGTTTAGTTATCCAGGTACTGACACGCAGGCTCTCGTGGGAGTCTCAGTTGAAATCAAAACTGGAACCACAGTCGCAATAGTTGGACCTTCGGGAGCAGGAAAAACGACTGCTGCACAACTTATTTTGCGGTTTTGGGATGTCGACGAAGGAACCATTTCATTATTTGGAGAGCCCCTTCACAACCTAGATTTAGACGATCTCCGATCCCACGTAGCAATGGTGAGCCAAGAGACTTATCTGTTCAACGACACCTTGGCAGAGAACATTCTTATGGCGCGCCCCGATGCGACAGATGCTGAAGTCCGAACCGCTATAGATCAGGCATCCCTCACCGACTTCGTCAAGAACTTACCCGACGGGCTACAAACCATGGTGGGCGAACGCGGAGTGCGACTATCCGGAGGCCAACGGCAGCGTGTCGCAATCGCTCGCGCATTTCTAAAAGATGCTCCAGTATTAGTCCTCGACGAAGCCACGTCACACCTAGACGCAGTAAATGAAGCATTTGTGCACAATGCTTTGCAACAACTAATGCATGGTCGGACGACACTCATTATCGCCCACCGACTTTCAACAGTTCGTAACGCCTCACAGATTGTTGTGATGGATGCCGGCGAAGTCGTACAAATAGGAGACCACGACACCTTGATCAGACAAGAAGGCCTGTATGCGAGGTTAGTGACGCACCAACTTTCAGCTACCGCCACAAAGCAGTAGCTATCTCATGCCAGCGGTAGTTGCTTAACTCATCTGAGTTGAAAGGTGTTCGTAAGTAAAAACCTTCTCACTTAATCGAATTAAGAAATTTGAGGAACGCCAGATTCCAGGCCTGAGGTTGCTCAAAATAGGGGCTGTGTCCGGCGTCGGCGATTTCAACGAACTCAGCGCCCCTAATGCGATTTGCGGAGTCACTGAGCATCGATGCAGGAAAGATTTGGTCGTGCTCCCCGGCTATAAAAAGAACCGGCACATTGAGGTCATCGAAATCTGAGTGATCAACAGTGAATGCAAGCACCTCAGCAAGGCGATCTAGGGGAGGAGAATGAAATGAACCTAACGCTTGATACAGAAAAGCGTGTGCCGCGTCTCGATCAGGAGCTCCAGACCAGAGTGCTGCGTGTCCCCCCACCAGCGGCAGTTCTCGGGTTCCTTGTAAACCACCGGCTGCAACGAATTGTTCATAAGCCTGGCGCAGATCATCGGTCCAAAGACCTCCTATGGTGTCTGCGTAGGTAACAGATTGAACTCGGTCACTAAAAAGAGTGACGAAAGCAGATACATGCCAACCCCCCATAGATTGACCCACTAGATGTGCATCAGAGATCTCCAGCTTGTTCAGTACCGCTGAAAGATCATGGGCAGCATTTTCTGAGGTCAGCAGCCGGTCGGTTCTGTTAGTCGAGTTACCGAAGCCACGGCTGTCCCAAGTCACTACCCGATACTTTTCTCCGATCTCAGGAATCTGCTGATACCAGACCGCGTGTGAGCCGCCAGCCCCATGACATAAAACAACAACCGGCCGCTGATCTGCATCCCCCTCTTCGGCATCGCGAACCAGTTCCCAATAAATTTCTTCTCCCTCACGACTAATAGTCCCTGCGAGTAACTCAAGATCTCTCATGTCTAAATCGTCCTTAAATTTCAGATCAACATAGAACCCAGCTCGTGTGGGCTATCAACGGTTTCCAAAGGTGTTGAAACTCACAAGTCCGGCAGTGTCGAGGCGGGGGGCCTTTTTAAAGTCGGTGCCGATGGTATGAGCCACTGGGAACAAACCAACTTGTGTCCATTCTTCGTAGTCAACACCTAACACTTCCGCCGCTGCTTCTTCAAAAGGCAAATGAAGGGTAGTCCAAGCGCTACCAAGACCCCGCTCACGCGCCGCAAGCATGAAACTCCAAACAGCAGGAATAATCGAACCCCACATCGATGCTTGACCAAAAGCATCAACACCCTCGGGGCGCCCCAACATTAAGGGAATCAACAACACAGGAACCTCGTGAAAGACTTCCCTCAGATGTTTGGCGGAACCTCTGACAAACTCAGCGCGCTCTGCTCGGATGTCGCCAGGAGCGTATTCGCGAGGTGGGCCATTCACATATGGATCAAACCCTTGGCCGTAAAGATCTGCTAACTGCCGTTTCTTCTCGGCGTCTTCAACGAATAAAAAGTGCCAGCCTTGGGCGTTAGAGCCAGTTGGAGACTGAAAGGCAATATCGGTGCATTCGAGCAGCAACGATCGTTCCACTGGACGGTTTAAATCCAACCTCTTCCTAACAGCACGAGTAGTTGTCAAGAGTTCGTCAGCGGATAGTTCAAGATACATGCGAGAGTCCTAAGTCAGTTGGCCCTCGATCATATGTTTCCCGAATGTTTTTGGCTCAAACAAATTTATTAACGGAACCCAGATTGAGGAGGGCTACCCAGCCCTGACGGTGATTCAGGAAGATCATTTCTCGAGCGAGGCCAAGCTACTGGGGTCACTGGACCTTCAATCTTTTGGCCATCCTCAACACCTTGACGGTCCAGGCTTTGATGCCAATGAGGTCGTGAACGCGTGCAGCCATCCTCAAAATAGATGACGCAATATGCTCGGCGTGTGGCGTTAGTGGTGTTCGCCTTTGCCTGATGAACGGTTAAAGAGTGGTGAAACACAACGGAACCGCGAGACGCTTCCACCCAAGAAAGATCCTTCATTTCTGAGTGATCAAAATACGGGTATGGCTTTTCACGTAACTCTCGAGTGATGTCAGAAAACTTGGCCAAACCCAGACGATGAGAACCTGGTGAATAACCCATTGCCCCAGCTTCCAGTGTTGATCCGTCGAACGGAATCCAAGCTGTGATTTGGCGAGCTGGTGCTATTGGCCAAAGCGGCCAATCCTGATGAGGGTCCGTTTCACGCCCCCCGGCTTCTTTAAATAGAGCCTGGTCGTGCCAAATACGCAACGCTTCCGCACCTAACAACAAACCCGCCGTCTCTCCAAGCTTCTGGCTAAAGGTCAGAGGCTTTAGGTCCTCATTGTCCTCCCAGAGATTCATGCATTGTTGAAAACTTTGTTCATACAAGGACTTCGCACCCACCGGTCGCGCATCCGAGCCGACTCGGTTTTCGACTGCACGGTCAACGATTGAACCGAAAAAATCCAGTTCTATGTCGTCAAAGAAATTGTCGATAACCACGAACCCATCCCGGCGAAATGTTTCGATTAAAGAATCATCGGGGATGGTCACCCCACAACTCTAGATCTCTTGTGCGAAGCCATGACCAAGAAGTAATCGTTTGGATTGAATAGAATCAAGAATGAGTGAGAGGGGAACTCAATGCATGACATCGTAATTAGGTCTGGCAAAGTCGTTGACGGCACGGGAAGCGAAGCTAAAAAAGTCGACATAGCTATCGATGATGGCCTTATTTCAGCCGTAGGAACAGGTATCGGCGACGGTCAAATCGAAATAGATGCTTCAAATTATTTGGTCACGCCTGGATTTGTTGATGTCCACACCCACTATGACGGGCAAGCAACTTGGGATCCCGACATGAGCCCCTCATCGTTTCACGGAGTAACCACCACTGTTTTTGGTAACTGTGGCGTGGGGTTCGCACCTGCTCGGCCAGACAGCCATGACTGGCTCATACAACTTATGGAAGGCGTCGAAGATATTCCTGGAGCCGCCCTGTCCGAAGGCATTGACTGGAGCTGGGAGACATTTCCTGAATATTTAGATGCCCTCGAAACAATGCCACGGGTTATGGACATTGCAGCGCAGGTACCGCACGGCTCTGTCAGGGCATACGTCATGGGGGAACGAGGGGCGCGAAATGAAAATCCGACTCCCGAAGATTTAGTCGCAATGGCAAAAATTGTTCAAGAAGGAATTGAAGCCGGCGCGCTTGGATTTACATCCTCTCGAACCATGCTGCATCGTGCTCTCGACGGTGAACCGGTCCCGGGTACCTTCGCTGGAGCTGAAGAACTCATAGCAATGGGCAAAGCGGTAGCCGATGCAGGTGGAGGAGTCGTAGAAGTAGCCTCAGATATTGGACTCGGAGGCCTCGAAGGCAACTTCGGTTCCGATATCGACTGGATGCGCGAACTGGCCAATGATTACGGCCTAACCGTCACTTACGCCCTCAATCAAGCAGACCGCCATCCACAGCAATGGCGTGACCTGCTCGAACTTTCATCAGCTCCCATGGAAGGAAATGGCAAGGTAATAGCGCAGGTTGCAGGGCGCCCAGCAGGACTGCTATTTGGACTTGAAACATCACTGCACCCGTTCAAAATGCACCCGACATATTTGGAACTAGCCGCAACATACCAACACCCGCAACTTGCAGCGGAACTCTCCAAAGAGTCAGTAAAACAGCAAATCCTGAGTGAGACCACCGGCTACACCGGACGCTTTAACCATGACGTGGCCCATGGCTTTCACAAGATGTATCCGCTACTGGCTAACCCTGATTACGAGCCGAAACCTGAAGACTCGATCGCATCTCGCGCCGAAAAAGAAAATCGAGACCCATATGAGTACGCCTACGAAGTTCTCTTAGCTAACGGCGGGAAAGGATTAATTTTCTTTCCCCTCGCCGATTTTGCTGAACACACTCTCGACCCAACATATGAACGTTTAAGTCATCATGGAGCTTTCTGGAGTCTTTCCGATGGTGGCGCGCATTGCCGTCTTATCTGTGATGCATCCACATCTACCTTTATGTTGAGCCACTGGACTCGTGATCGAACTAATGGCCCCAAGATGAAAATCGAAGACGCCGTGAAATTAATGACTCACGACACCGCTGAAATTTATGGCTTGCTAGGCGACCGAGGCACTCTCGAAGTTGGAAAACGTGCAGACATAAATGTCATTGACTACGACAATTTGTCGATTTTTGCACCAGAGATGGCATACGACCTCCCTACTGGGGCTCCTCGCTTGTTACAAGAGGCCACTGGATACAAGGCGACTCTCGTGGCGGGCAAAATCGTGAGACAAGACGATGAATTCACAGGAGCCCGTCCGGGCCGCTTGATTCGTGGACGGCGATGAAAGCAATTGGAAAATAGCTCAGCACTAGATTCAATGCTGTTTCGTGACTAAAGAACCTGACTCATGTTGAATTGCTGGGCCCCGATCGGACGAGGTGACGCCTCTACTATCGCTGCCCGAAGCAAGGAGCTAGAACAGCGCGGCTACGCGGGGATTATTGGAAACCAGGTCTACGGGCCGCCATGGGCCAGTTTGGCAGTGGCGGCCGCCTCCACCACGTCGCTGGAACTCGAAACCGGTATAGCGATGGCATTTGTTCGTTCACCGTTTGAAACAGCTTGCGCCGCCCTGGAACTCGATCAAATAAGCAATGGCCGATTTACACTTGGGTTAGGTACTGCACCACAGACGTGGACAGAAAACTATTTTGGTGAAGATTTTGTTCCTCCGATCGGCCGGACTCGCGAAGTAATCGAAATCCTCCGAATGGTCTTTGACGCCGCGGTAAACGACGCGCCATCAATCCCGGATTACAAAGGGGAGCACTACCAGCTGTCGTTTGAAGGTCTTCACCCTAATTTCGGTTCTGAAGTCAGGGCTGTGCCAATTTGGATTGCTTCGCTTCGCGAAAAATTATGTGAACTGGCTGGCGAATGCGCAGATGGCTTCATAGGTCATTCAATATGGTCTCGATGGTGGTTAGAAGAACGAGCTTTGCCGGCACTCCGTCGCGGTGCAGCTAGAGGTGGACGAGATCCAAACGAGTTGCAGATACAACTTTGGTTGACGGCTTCCATCGACGCAGATCCGATAGTTGCTGCTCGACGAGCGCGTGGCAATGTCGCGTTTTATGCCGCAATTCCGAGTTACCGATCCTATTTTGATGCGCACGGCTTCGGTGAGTTGTTTGACACCTTGGTTGAAGCACGAAGATCAATGACCCTAGAAAGCTGTCTTGACATGGTCCCGTTAGAGGCTGCGAAAACATTTGCAGTATGTGGAACTTCAGACGAGGTCGGTCAAGAAATCGAAAACATTGCGCAACATGCAAGTTCGGTCTGCGTGAAGCCACCTATGTGGGCGATTGACCCTCAAGAAGCAGAACAACAAAGTACGAAGATCGAACAGCTACTACTTGGATAAATAGTTAGTTAGAAAGTTGTTCTAATAGCCCGCCACTATCGCTCACTATGTGGCCCTCAGTAACTTTGCCCTCGACGACGGTGAATATTGCCACTGCGTGACGCTCAACTTCGTTGCCTGACGCCTCCACTCCCATAAACATTCCTGTGTGGATACCTCTCAATATGTATCTCACTGCCACTGATGAACCGTCGCTAACCATTTGCTGAATTTCAAATCGGGCATTTGTTAGTGAGGAGTGGTAGGCCTTGAGCGACTCGATGTGTTCGGCAAGGGAATGGGCAGATGGACCGCCGTAGCCGTGACGCACATAATCGTCTGTGAATGAGGCTTCGACGACCGACAAGTCTTGCTTGTTGAAGCCATCTTCCATGATGTGGCGTACCAGTTCTTTTGCTTCTTCCCCGTTCAAAGTCGCCCCCTAGTCCTAGCTAGTTAACAATAGCTGTGTGCGGTGATTCCAGGTTTAGCCTTCTCGACCACCAAATACCTCCCGGTCTTTTGCACCGGTTGCCGTTATTTCTTAGAACCCCAAACCGCGAATAACGGATCTCCCAAAGCAGAAGATGAAGTTCGAAGCTCGGCTCGAACGTCGACCCACGGACCGGTAAGCCGGTAGTACTCCCCAACAATGGAAACATGACCGCGATCGTCGGTTTGGCCCCAGCCCCTTATGGCTTTGGTCGGGAAGCACCGATTAGAAAAGCTGTTTACAAAAACCCCATTGGTCTTTAAACAGCGATGAACTTCATCAAATACTTCGATAGGGCGAACTAAATAATCGACTGATACACAACAGACAACACTGTCGAAGCTGCCATCTTCGAAGGGGAGCTTCGGGTTCATGTTCAAATCATGTCGGACCCAAGAAGTCGCTTGCTTGTTTTCTGCCAACTCAGCTTCATTCATACCGAGGACAGTCAAGTCAGTTGGCGGATCGACAAAATGGCTTACCCAAGAACTCATGATGTCTAATACTTTGCCTGTCAGCTGCAGTTCTTGGTACAGCTCCCCGACAGCGGATATTGCCTCGCTATCGATGTGGGTCACCATTCTCGGTTCTGAATAAAAGTTTTGATCGGATGAGGGATCAACTCGCTTAAAGAAGCCAGGCGGAAACCCCGCGTAGCGTGGGTCTTCGACACCACTGAGATCTGTTGATTCGCCGTTAGTCACTCAATTCCCCGCTGTTCTAACTTGTGAGTTTCTTAGCAAAACTTAAATCGTGCCCAGAAGGATCTTGAATCGGGAAAAACCGTTCCCCCCAAGGCGCATTTTTTGGTTTATCTCCGGGCGAAAGTCCGGCTGCGATCGCTCGCTCATAAATGAGGTCGACGTCGTCGACATGAAAAATTGTTCGGCCCCACCAACGGGTTGGAAGCGCTGAACGTTCCACTTCCCAGAGATTCACAAAACAATTTCCAGATTGCAAGGTAACAAACGGAGAGGAAATATCTCCAAATGAGATTACAAAACCCAGAGCTTGGTAAAACACGACGGAAGCATCCATATCTGCAGAAGCAAAAGTTATAGCGTCGATCCGCTCTACATGACCTAGTCCCTCAGTCAAAGGAGGCTCACTGATTGGAAGCTGGTTATTTCTGCGCTGGATCCCATTATTGGTCGAATCTTCCGTGACGTCCCTCACCTGATGAGAACCGGTTTGCACCGCTAATGCCTTCTGCCTCGAGTACCGAACGGCTGTTGTACCACTCTTGGGTTAGCGCAGCTCTAACAGGCAGCCCATGTTGATTTCGAACTGATCTCCGGTCAGCTTGAACACATAGTTGCGGGAATGCAGCAATTTGCTGGGCTAACTCTTCAGCCTTTTCTCGACACTGGCCATCAGGTACCACGTATTCACATAAACCGAGACGCTCACACTCTTCAGCCATCACCTGCCGACCAGTCAATATGAGCTCTAAAGCTCTTCCCTCACCGACCAGGCGGGGTAGCCGCACTGTCCCGCCATCGATGAGTGGGATTCCCCAACGACGGCAATACACACCGAGATAGGCCGATTGTTCCATAACCCGAAAGTCACACCAGAGCGCTAGTTCCATTCCGCCGGCGACCGCAGGACCAGAGACTGCAGCTATCACCGGTTTATTGAGTTCGAGACGGCTTGGCCCCATCGCACCCATTGGAATGTCACTTCCGTCACCGTTGGCTCCTCCGTCTGCGGGAATTGCTAAGTCAGATAAAGGGTTTGGTTCCTCTAACGAAGCGGCTTGTTTCAGATCCCAGCCCGCGCAAAACGCGCCGCCCTCACCCCAAAAAACTGCAACGCTTGCGTCCTCATCGTTCTCGAATTGAAGAAAAGAGTCGTATAGGGCTTCAGCGCTGTCACTATCCATCGCGTTTCGCGCTTCAACACGCGAATGGATGACAGTCCAGACTGCACCTGATTTTTCGATACGAACCGTCATTTATCATCCTTAGTAAGGTCATCCCAACAACGAACAATTCCATCTTGGTTAGCCAACGCTGGCTTCCAAACAAAATTCAACTGCTAATTACTTGATGAGCCTAGATCAGGTCGACAAAACAGAGCGTTGAGGGGTCATTTAGCGATGAGACTTTAAAGGATGGTCAGACAATGGGCATGGGTCGTCTAGCTTTTCCACAAGACATTCTTAAGGAGAAACGTGAATTTTTCTGACTTCAATGCGATGGTCGAAAGCAATGCAGCAAATCTGCGATCGAGCTGGCGAAACTATTCTCTGAGTTCGAGCGCGTTAGTTGCCATCATTATTTTTGGTGGCGACCATATGGATGGCAAGCGACCGATGATGGTTTTTGCCATTCTTGGGGTAAATCTTTTGCTCCTTCTCAGCACAGATAGCCAAATGGCTCAGTTCCAAGCGCTAAGAAAAGATATGCCGTCTGAACTTGCCGAATCTGCAACAGGCCAAGACTGGTCAAAGGCACCACTTGGCGCGTTTCGCGTTATCGGGGCCATCATGACTATCGCGATTACGGTCACCATGCTGATGGCGCTATAACGCTGAAATTGAAGAGTAAAGATTTGGCCCCGTGTACCTGAGTTCAAAGCTATTCAGTAGCACAAGGCCAAATTTTGTCTGAGCTGCTGGCCTAAGGTCTGGTCAACTGATTCTTGAGGTTTGAAATGAAAGTTTTAAATTATTACGTCGAATCTTGGCGACGTTTCGGAGATTTCCGGGGCCGGTCGTCGCGACCCGCCTATTGGTGGCCATTTCTTCTCCACCCTTTTGTGTTCCTTGTTCTTGGGGGTATCTTCGCTGCTATTTTGGATCTTGATACCGATCAGATTGGACCGGAGATTGTTTATTTCATTGCCTACGTGTGGTTGTCGATCGCATTAGGAGTCCGTCGTCTGCATGACATAGGTCGAAAAGGAACATGGCTCCTACTTGGTCTTGTCCCCTTCGGTAATTTGGTGCTGCTGTATTGGCTTGTTCAGCCCAGTTCTGTAGAAACAAACGAATGGGGAGATCCAGGCACGCAAGGTGGAATCATGACAGCCAGCGGTGACACCGAACCAGAACCGCCGCAACAAACAAACGACATCATTCGGTAACTAGAGACTTAGCGACTGCTATCTAAAGCAGCTCGTAAGGCACCAGTAGTTACCCCAAGTGAAGAAGCTGCAGCCTCGATATCCGGGGGAGGGGGACCCAACGCTAACCGAAGCTGCTCTTCGGTTACGCCGAGTTGTGCAGCGGCAGCAGCCAGATCCGGACCGCTTAATGTTGATCCTGTTTGGCCCCTTGGTGTCCGCTCAGAATTGGGGCCTGAAGGCCGCGATTCATTAAATTCGCCCTTCAAACAGCGGCTGATGTATGGAAACTCATTAGTAACCAAATACAGGTATCGATCCTCGATGAACGTCCCATTGCATTCATCTAGATCTCCAGATCCGGGAAGGTATTCCCAGTCAGACGTATAAGTACCATCAGGGGCTGTGCCTCCTACGACCTTATTTGGGCCCTGCCCGTCGCCGAGGCTTATCTGACAATCGCTGCCCGTTCTTAAAGAGGCCGTAAGTTGATAGCTCGGCTTATAAGTGTCATTAGTTGATATGTAGATCAAGTAGCCGTCCGCCGCGAAGCCGACATGGACCAGTTCTCCTCCGGAGTGATCGTGTACCTCAGCGAGCAAGTCAGATAACCCGTGATAGTGGTACGCACCAGTTGGCTGCACGTGTGCGTTATTGAAGTCCATACCAAGATTGAAGGTGTCTTGTAGCCCTTCAACCCGATATGTCTCACCGCTCACACAAGTCACGGTTTCTGCGGTGCCCGGCTCGAACTTGACGCCGTTTACTGCTACACCTGGCACACGCACCTCAGCCGCGGCACCCCTATAGGCAGGGTTCGTGGGGTACTCATACCTGTTTGATTGAGCCGAGATGGTATTCGGGTTGCCTGAGTTTGGGAACAACCCAGTTTCATGATTTGGCAAAGCGTTCGTGACGATTGTTCTCGTGTTGTCCGACACCGTCACTGTTGTCTGAGTACCAAATACGACATCAGAAATTGAATAGTTGCCTAAATAAGACCCCGCCTGAAGATCTGTGTGGGTGTGGGGGGCTGTTGTTTGGGTGGTTGGTGGGGTGGTTGTGTCTTGGGTGTGGGTGGCTGTTGTTTGGGTGGTTGGTGGGGTGGTTGTGTCTTGGGTGTGGGTGGCTGTTGTTTGGATAGTCGGCGGGCTAACCGTCTCTTGGCTCGAACATGCACTGGCGACAACACAAACTGTCAGTAGAACAGCGAACGTCAACTGAAATTCGTTAATCCGAAAAGAAGTCATGCAGCAATATGTCCTGTTCGACACAAAAAGATGGCCAGTCGGAGCAATTCTTAAAGAAAGTCTAGGAAGCAACTTCGGCAGCTACTTTAAGACCAAACATATTTGTTCCTAAACAACGAACCTCGAGCCGACCCAAAGAAAATGGGTCAAAAACTTGACGAAAGAAACCGAAGATGAACTACGTCGAATTAACAGACCAAGCTGTTGAATCAATGCGCGACCGGGATCCCGACGAGCCAGTCGCGATGATCAACTTGCTTAAGTTTCGTGACGTAGCCGACCCGAACCTAGGCTTAGAAACGACCAGCGGACGCGACTGTTACTTCGGCCACTACATCGCAGGAGTACCGCCCATAGCGAACCGCCTCGAAACCGGACACTCTCCCCTCTATCTCAACGACGTCAACTCATGTTTCTTCGCCTCGACAGGTGAAGACTGGGACTACCTGTTGGTCCCTCAGTATCGATCACGACGGTCTTTTATCGAAATGATCACTGACTCCCACTATCAAGAACTTTTAAAATATCGGTCTGGAGCACTCGTCAATAGCCGGTTAATTGAATGCGTCAACGAAAAACCAGAGGGATATCCGCTGCACCTCAACGCGTCCCTACCAGCAGACCCAATAATTGAACAACCAGGGTTATTCAAAGACCCGCGCGTCAACGAAATCAACGACCGTGACGCGGAACAACCAACCGACATGCTGAATCTGATTCGCCTAGCCGGTACCACAAAACCAAACGGCGGAGTTGACAACATGTCAGGAGCACAGGGCTATGAGGAATACAGAAGAGGAGTGACGGATCTATATGCCGAGCGGGCCGGCGTTAAAATTACCTGGCGCGCCTTTCCCGTAGCTACTCTCATTGGGCCTTCTGACGAGCTTTGGGATGAAGCACTGATATATCACTACCTAAGTCGTTCAAGAATGCTCTCAATGTTCACCGACTACGAGGATTACCGCGTTAACCATCTCCCAAAACGGAACGCATCGATCGTGGATAGCCGATTAATCGAAACCACCGTTGGCGGATAGAGCCGCCGATTAACAAACCAGTAACTTCGAGCAGGCGTTGCGCACCGCCCCATATTTGCGGGCCCGGAAAATCTTAAGACGTAAGCGGTTTTCCCTTTGCATGGTCGACGAAAACAAATTCTTCAACCGGCTTTCTGGAAAGCTTCGATAGCTGTTTAGGCGGACGACCAATCGTCAACATGGCCGAAACGGCTTCATGCGATTCAAGTCCCAATAATTGCTGCACCGCCGGTTCTTGAGCCGCAAGCAACGTAGTTAATGTCCCACCGAACCCTTCGTTCCGAGCTGCCATCAATGCGCTCCAGGCCATCGGATAAATCGAAGCCCCACTAACCACTCCAACACGATCTAAGAATTGGTCCATCGAAGCAACAACTCTCAAATCAACAGCAATAATGCAAACAACGGGGACATCCTCCAGATGCTCAAACATTGGTATCGCAATCGGCAGCGATTCATCTAGAGCAGCGTCAGCGATATTGATCGATGAAGGAGTAACTGATTGCCAGTAAACCTCTCCCGCACGAGTTTGGGCAGCCGCTACTCGCATCGGCCCCAAACACAACTCGCCGAGAGCCTTTTTGGTTTCACGATCACGAACAGCTACCACCTTCCAGCCCTGACGGTTTCCTCCGTTTGGAGCGAAGCGCGCCGTATCGAAAATCCGATACAAGACCTCGTCCGGTACCGGCTCATCAGTGAACTCACGAGCCGCAAATGTGGTCTTGGCTACATCAACAAAATCCATCTTCCAACCTCAAACAATCCGGTCTGCGCGCAGTTCATCGATTTCTGCTGAACTAAGTCCTAACTCTGACAGAACTTCGTTTGTATGTTCACCCAACTCCGGGGCCCTATGGCGAATCTCACCAGGCGAAGCTGACATCGCAACTGGGAATTGGCTTATTGGCACGTCCTTGGAAGCCGATGGATATGCCCAACGCTCTAAAAAACCTAAAGCGTTAACGTGAGCGTGATCCAACGTTTGCTGAGGCTTGAGCACTGGAGCACCTGGAATTTTTAGATCAGCCAAAGCCAAAAGAACCTGATCAGTCGTCTTGTTGGCACACCAATCTGACATCACCCCACAGATCTCATTTCGGTGGTTTCCCCGACCTTCGTCATTTTGAAACCTCGGGTCGTCGGCCATCTCGGGTCTACCAACAAGTTTTGCCCATCGAGCGAACTGATAATTACCGATAACGGAAACTAGAACTAACCCGTCGCTAGTCACAAAGGTGTCCGAAGGGGCTGCTGTCTGACCCCGGTTGTGCGAAGCTTCACGATCTATCCCAAGTTGGTCCTGTTCTATAAGCGTTGCGTTCGCAATCGTCATTGCCGTCTTCAACAAAGCCCCCTCAAGTTCTTGACCTTCGCCAGTGAGATCTCGATGGCGTATCGCTGCCAACGTCGCCATCGCTAACAATGACCCAGTGCAAAAATCTACATACGGCGTGGAGTTGCGTGTCGGCTGTCCCTCAGGACCCGTCATATGCATTGCACCAGACATCGCTTGAGCCAAGCCATCAAAACCCACTCTGTCACTGAAAGGACCACCCGAACCAAAGCAGGTCACAGTTGAGACGATGATGTCTTCTTTCACCTTTTTCAGCGACTCGTAGTCAAGGCCCATCTGCCTGCGAGTATCTGGAGGAAGATTGGCAACCACTACATCGGCTGTGGCGATTAGCGCATTCATGATCTTTCGCCCTTCTTCCTTCATGGGATTTAGGGTCAGGCTTTTCTTGTTACGACCGACCTGTAAAAACAAAGCTCCTTGCCCATCGGGGGTCACCGGTGTCGTCCATCGATCTTCGCCACCATCAATTCTTTCAATTCGAATGACCTCAGCTCCAAGATCTCCCAAAATTGTTGCGGCAAAAGGACCAGCGATAAAACGCCCGAAATCTAGAACTCGAATCCCATCTAAAACCCCAGACATCAGAACCCCCAAATCGCGCACAATCGCGTATACACATGCAACCAAAGAAGATAGTTAGCTTTTTGGTTCCATGACCTTGCTCTTCACAGATAAACAACGGTCCTAGATGCGTTCGATTGCTGTCGTAAGCAAAGTCAGGCCTAGCTTAGAGAGAAGAGACCAGTTCTAAACCGCAGCGATTTGGGGGAAAATTGCTTAGTTCATTCGACGATTTTTATATTCATCAAACATCACAGCCCATAGCCACCCCGGCCACAAGTGATCGAAATGCCTACGATCGGTCCTTCTTTAATGGCTATACAGATGATGGCAGTTTGTACTTCGGCATCAGCTCCGCCCGATACCCGAACTTACACATACAGGACTGTGCATTAACAATCGTTCGAGGTGAACAACAACATTCCTTTCACGCTTCACGTCGCGCCCCACACGACCCGATCAATATGACGACCGGGCCGTTCCGGATCGAGATCCTTGAGCCCATGAAAAACATTCGTGTCGTTTTAGATGACAACGAAACGGGGATCGGAGCAGACCTCCAATGGATCCCACGTTCAGCGCATTTCCCCGAAGATCACCAAAGACTTACCCCCGAACAAATAGGCCGCTGGATGATCGCTACTCGTATGAACCAGTTTGGATTCTGGAGCGGCGAACTTCACCTCCCCGACGAAACTATTACCCTTGACGTCGCTAACACCTACGGGACTAAAGACCGATCCTGGGGCATCCGCCCAGTAGGGGATTCAGTTTCCCTAGGAGCACCTCTGCCCCCTAAAGGGTTAAAATTTTTTTGGGCGCCACTTCACTGGCCAGACCATGTCACCCACATGGCTTGTTTCGAAGGAGACAAAGGCGAAGTATGGCATTGGGATGGCTTTCAGTTACCGGCATATCCAGAAATTGATCAAATACCAGGTATCGAAGATCCGGATATTGAGCGATTTGTTTCGGTAAGTCACAACTTTACGTGGCTCCCTAAAACACGACGAGTTTCGGGCGGCCACATCAGTATTCAACTGCAAGATTCTGAGCCACTCGAAATCGAAATAGAGCCAATGGTCTCGATCCTTATGAAGGGCTTGGGGTACGGGCACCCTGAATGGGGTCACGGACAATGGAAAGGCGAACTAGCGATATTTGGAGAGTCTTGGAATCTGAATCAAATTGATCCGCTCGCCCCCGAAAATATTCATATTCAAGAAGTTGTTCGAGTGCGCAATGGTGTCTCACAAGGGGTAGGCGTTCTCGAACAACTGGTTGTCGGGCCATACCCGAAGTATGGATTTAGCAAATTTTTTGATGGCGCTATTTGAACAAATAGACCGACATGCACGATGTCGGTCATGGAAAGATGAGCAAATGGAACTGTATGACGCTATGCGCACCACATTCGCTGCACGAGATTTTACTGATGATGAAATGTCCGACGAGACCCTCTACCGGGTTCTCGATAACGCGCGCTTCGCTCCCAGCGGTGGTAACCGACAAGGTGGACGGGTAATTGTTGTTAAGGACCCAGACACAAAGACCGCTCTTGGGCGGCTATGTCTTCCCCAGTTGAGGGTCTATGGGGAGCAACGCCGAGGAGGAGAAAATCCCTGGCAGAGTGTCCAACCGACCGATATTGATGTTGAAAAAGTTTGGAACGACGAGTCCATACCTGCGGTAATCCCGATGTTCGAAGATCTTTCTCAAACGCCTACGGTGCTCGTCATTGCCGTTGACCTGAGTGTTGTTGCATCAATGGATAAGGATCTTGACCGGGTCGGCATTATCAGCGGCGGATCGATATATCCGATGGCTTGGAACATTTTGCTTGGCGCGCGTAACGAAGGATTTGGTGGCACCCTCACCACGCTTCTTGCTGCTCAGGAATCAAAAGTACAAGAACTGCTTGGTCTTGAACCGGACGTGGCTGTTGCAGCATTGCTCACCATCGGTAAACCCAAAAAACAACTAACCAAGTTGTCTCGCAAGAAAGTCGAAGAATTTACGACGGTTGATCGTGCAGACGGCCCAGCATTTACAGGTTGATCTGTGGAGACTTGCTAAGCCGGAACAGCGCGCCTTGCAATCTCGTCTAAATCACAAGATGTTGGCAAAGTACCAAATAGTGATCCATGATCGCCGCCGACTCTTGACATCAGGTAGGCCTCACTGACTGAAGGCTGGCCATGCTGGACCATAAGGGTCGCAGCCCAAGCAATAGCGAGTTTCTCTACAAGCCGCCGTGCCTCTGCTTCGGGTAGTGGACCTGTGAAATCTGCTCGTAACGCATCTAACAGTTGGTCGATACCTGCATCTTGGCCTCGGGATTGGTCTAGTTCATCTAAAAAAACCTCGACGCTTTCGGGGTTCCTTGACGCTGCCCTACCAATATCGAGAGCGATAACGTTTCCTGCGCCTTCCCATATGGCATTCAACGGTGCCTCGCGATAGAGACGCGGCATCATCGAATCTTCCACATAACCGTTCCCACCAACGCATTCCAGTGCCTCCCGGACAACAGGGGTAGATTGCTTGGTCAACCAATACTTAGCAATAGGAGTTGCCAAGCGGGCAAAAGATTGTTCCCGCTCATCGGCTTCCATACGTTCATGCGCTCCCGAAAGGCGAGTAATCATGAGGGTTGCCGCCTCAACTTCAACTTCTAAATCAGCCAAGACATTTTGCATCAACGGTTTGTCGAGCAAAGTCGCTCCAAAAGCTTCTCGGTTAGCAACATGCCAGGCTGCTTGGCTAACAGCCTGGCGCATAAGAGAAACACCCCAGTTTGCTACATCAAGTCGGGTGGCATGAACCATTTCGATAATCGTCGGGATCCCTCGCCCCTCCTCGCCAACCATCCAGGCTGCTGTGTTATCGAATTCCAATTCCGCAGAAGCATTGGAACGATTGCCAAGTTTGTCTTTCAAACGCATGAGATGTAGCGAATTGCGTGTTCCATCAGGCAACACCCGAGGAACGATGAAACAGGACATTCCTTTTGGTGCGTAAGCCAAAATTAGAAATGCGTCACACATGGGCGCTGAGGTGAACCATTTATGGCCCTCAATTCGGTACTCCCCGCCAGGACCTCCGGAGGATGCTGGTGTAGCGGTACTGGTGTTTGCCCTAACGTCGGAGCCACCTTGCTTTTCTGTCATGCCCATTCCCAAAAGAACACCGGACTTCTCACTCGGAGCTTTCAATTGTTTGTCATAACTCCTGCTTACCGTTAGCGGTTCCCAGATTTTTGCCAGTTCGGGTTGATGTCGTAACGCCATTAACGCGCCAGAGGTCATCGAGGTCGGACAACCGTGACCCATTTCGATCTGAGTTATCAAACCCATAAGAGCGTTGCGTGTCACATAAGCACCATCGCCTGGAGATTTTTCATAACGCATGCAGTGGATCCCACTTTCGACCGCAAGATTCAGAAGTGAGTGATATGCCGGGTGATATTCGATCTCGTCAATTCTGTTACCCGAAGGGTCATGAGTATGAAGAATCGGAACATTTTTGTTGGCTAGGCGGCCCCACTCCCGGGTTTCTGTGCTGCCAACTTGATCACCGAAACTTTCCAAAAGCTCCAGATCCCCGCCTTCGCGTCGAACTGCTTCAGGGAGTACTGGATCAGAAGTAAACAAGTTATAGGGACTCAGTGGGCCCGGTTGGTTATCCGATGAGATCATGGCCCTAAACTATGTGAAGATTGTTCAAGAAGACAGCGAAGCAATCACAGACTACTTTTCGATGTAATGCACGATGGCGGATATTGTTTGAGCCGCCTAATTAAGGGGATTGAGTGAAATACGTAGCACCATCTTCGGTTGAGGAAGCAACATCATTGTTGTCTACCTCACCGTCAGCGCAAGTGTTTGCGGGCGCAACAGACGTTGTTCCCCAACTACGGGCGGGCCGATCAGCGCCCGAAGTACTGGTTGACCTAAAAAAAATACAAGAACTCGTATCAATAGTTAAAGATGACACCAAGTGGACGGTTGGGGCCGCGACGCCAACGGCTAATCTCACCGAGGACCAAGCATTTAGCGAAGAGTTCCAAGGCCTATCTGAAGCTGCTGGCTTAATCGGCTCAGACCAGATTCAAAATAGATCCAGCCTTGGCGGCAACCTGTGCAATGGATCACCCGCAGCTGACTCAGTTCCAGCGATGGTCGTAAATGGTGTTCGCGCTGTTATCGCCGGCCCGAACGGAACTCGCGTGCTTGATGTAGCCGAAGTAGTCACGGGACCAGGACAGTTATCACTTGAAGACGATGAGTTCATCGTCGAATTTGAAATTGACAGGATGCCTGAACGTTCAGGAGATGCTTACTTAAGAATGATCCCTAGAACAGAAATGGATATAGCTGTCGTGGGAGCTGGAGCTCGAGTCACACTCGCAGAAGATGGAAGTATCGAAGAAGCAATTGTCGCTTTGGGAGCTGTTGCCCCGACAGTTGTCAGAGTTCCAGAAGCAGAAGCTGCTTTGGTGGGCAACACGCCTAATGAACAAACCCTCTCCGCTGTAGCGGGCGCAGCGAGTGAAGTTTGTAACCCCATCGATGACAAGCGGGGGACTATCGCATACCGAAAGCAAGTAGCGGGTGTACTAGCCAAACGAGCGGTACTAATAGCGGTTGAACGCGCTCAGCAGAGAAACGGAATGAAGTAATGGCACGAACTCATATCACAGCGGTTGTGAACGGAGATGAAACAGAGTTCCTGGCCGAAGATGGCACTTCCCTACTAAACGCCCTGAGAGACGAAGTTGGTCTGACGGGAGCAAAAGAAGGCTGCGGGACCGGAGACTGCGGGTCGTGCTCAGTCATGATTGATGACAAAGTCACTACCTCTTGTCTCGTGTTTGCTCCAGAAGCAAACGGGGCAACAATTTTAACGGTCGAAGGACTCGCTGATTCTGGGCAATTACATCCCCTCCAGCAGTGTTTCTTGGAGGGCGCCGCCCTGCAGTGTGGTATCTGTACACCAGGGTTCCTGATAGCAGCGAAAGCGTTGTTAGACAAAAATCCAGATCCAACTGAAACGGAAATTCGATATGCATTGGCAGGCAACCTTTGCCGGTGCACTGGATATGACAAAATTATTCGTGCTGTCCAAGAAGCAGCTCGAGAGATGAGGGGTCAGTAATGGCGATAACCGAAGAGAACCCTGGCTATAAATGGGTTGGCACCCGACCAATCCGCCCAGATGGCTTGGAAAAAGTTACTGGGAAAGCACAATTTGGTGCAGATCTGATGTTGCCGGGCATGTTGTTTGGCAAAGTTGTTCGCTCACCTCACGCACACGCCCGAATAGTTTCGATCGATACGACGGCCGCGGAAGCGATGGTCGGGGTAAAAGCAGTAATCACAGGTAGCGACTTCCCTGATCTCGCTGCTAACGGAGCGCACGCTAGCGACATTGATGTAGCCAGCAATGCCATTGCTCGAGAGAAAGTCTTATATGAAGGCCACGTTGTGGCTGCCGTAGCGGCTACGACTCGCGACCAAGCCGAAGCTGCTGCCAAAGCAGTGGAAGTGACCTACGAAGTTCTGCCCCACGTTCTGACGGTAGACGAGGCCATGGCAGACGGTGCTCCTTTGCTTCATGAGGGAATGATTACCAAAGGAGTTGACCCGGCACCAGAAAATCCATCAAATGTTGCTAGCAAGATTCTCCACGAGCGCGGCGACTTGGATCAAGGTTTCGGCGAAGCCCATGTCGTGGTCGAACGAGAATTCACGACCAAACCGGTTCACCAAGGGTACATAGAGCCCCACGCAGCTGTTGCTGACGCTAATACCGATGGGAGAGCGCACATATGGTGCTCATCTCAAGGCCACTTCCAAATGAGGGCATATTCGGCGACTGTGCTTGGTGTGTCTCCTGGAAATTTGAAGGTCACAGCCGCTGAAATCGGGGGCGGGTTTGGCGGTAAGACAGTTATTTATCTTGAACCTCTCGCTGTCAGGCTCTCCCAAAGAGCTGGTCGACCGGTCAAGTTAGTAATGGATCGCGATGAAGTTTTCCGGGCAACGGGACCGACATCAGGTACCCGTATACGAGTGAAAATGGGGGTTTCTGAGGACGGGAAAATAACTGCGGCTGAAGTATGGATGGCATATGAGGCTGGCGCCTTTTCAGGCTCGCCGGTAGGTGCGGCAGGTATGACAGCTATTGCTTGTTACGACATCCCCAATTTCGTCGTTGAGGGGTATGACGTTGTTTGTAATAAGCCAAGAGTTGCCGCATATAGAGCCCCCGGTGCCCCTATGGCAGCATTTGCTGTGGAATCCGTCCTCGATGAACTTGCGAGAGACATAGGGATGGATCCGATTGATATTCGTCTCGCCAACGCCGCCGTTGAAGGAACCCAGGCTTCTTATGGTCCTAAGTTTCCTCGTATTGGTTTTGTTGAGACATTAGAAGCAATCAAAGATCACCCAAACTACACAGCAGACCTCGGACCTAACCAAGGGCGAGGCGTTTCTGCAGGTTTCTGGTTCAACGCAGGCATGATGTCTAGTGCGACAGTTCATATAAATGAAAATGGATCTGCGACGGTTGTAACGGGCTCACCTGATATCGGCGGAAGCCGTCAATCAATGGCCCTGATGGCTGCTGAAGAGCTAGGTATTCCCTACGAATCGATCAAAGCTGTAGTCGCTGATACCGAAACAGTTGGCTTCAACGACGTTACTGGCGGTAGCCGGGTGACGTTAGCTACTGGAGCAGCCGTTGTTGATGCTTGTCGGATAATCGTGGAAGATCTTCGGGCTCGAGCGGCTAAAACATGGGATGTAGAAGTTGACCAAGTGGAGTGGGTAGAGGGTCAAGCCCAACATGTTGAAGGAACTCAACCTCCGTTATCTCTGAATGATCTGGCAGCTAAGTCCGGTCGAACAGGCGGGCCGATATCAGCTAACGCGTCACTAAATTCACGTGGCGTCGGCGCTGGCTTTTCGACTCAACTTTGCGATGTAGAGGTTGACCCGGAAACTGGAGTGACTAGAGTCGTGCGCTATTTGACAGCTCAAGATGCTGGTCGAGCGATTAGCCCTGACTATGTGGAAGGTCAAATGCAAGGGGGAGTCGTCCAAGGAATCGGGTGGGCTTTGAATGAGGAATACATACATAATCCAGATGGCGTAATGGAAAACCCGAGTTTCCTCGACTACCGAATACCCGTAGCTTCGGATCTTCCCATGATTGATTGCGCTATTGTCGAAGTTCCAAATCCCGCTCACCCCTATGGCGTCAGAGGCGTCGGAGAGGTTGGAATTGTCCCTCCTATGGCAGCAGTAGGTAATGCGATCCGTGACGCAATCGATGTGCGGATGACTGATCTGCCAATGTCACCAGTCAGAATTCTTGAAGCGCTCAATGAGCAGAGCGACTAAATAAAACTGATGGCACAAGTTCACTTTTCGGCGGGCCTTCGTGATCTAACCGGAGGGTTAGCTCAAGTGGAAGTCGAAGCTACGACAGTTCGACGGTTGGTAGCTGCGCTTGAGGAGATGTTCCCGGGTCTCGGCGACCGCCTTTCAGAGGCGTCGTCAGTGGCAATCAACGGTGAAATTTTCACTGATGCTGAATTTGAACCGGTGGACAGTGATTCGGAAGTTCACTTTTTGGATATTTTCCAAGGCGGCTAACAACAATTTACCGTTAGAAAAATATGGGGCTATTTAATTAGCTTGTTTGTGGTTCTTCTAGCCGATCAGGGATAAAGCAGAGGAGCCAAGCGATTATGGAAGTGCAAATAACCATTCCGATAGCTAATTCGTAACTGAAACTATCAATGACAAAGCCAAGGACGGCGGGGCCTGCTAGCGCGCCGAATCCGAGAGCCGTGTACAAAATCCCAATGGTTCCCCCGAGATCAGCGACCCCGAACCAGGTTGCGAGAACGTTTGGCGCGGCCGTAAACCACACGGCCCAACTAACTCCGTGTAATACAGCGCTAAGTAAAAATAGGATGTAAGAGTCACCCGATAACAGCCACATCATCAGGCAGCAGACCAGAAGAATCTGGCCAAATCGGTACTGATGTATGGGAACAAAACGGTCGTTGAGAGCGCTGATTACGAGTCGGGCAATAACTGAGGACGCTCCAATTATGCCTACGAGACTGGCGGCGGCAGTCCCGCGGATCCCTTCACTTATCGCATGATCGTTGTAAAAAGCTAAAGGCGCATAAAAGCCTGGTCCGCCGACCACGAGTGCCCCATAGAGAACGACAAATTTCTTCGACCTAAGAATTGTTCGGGATCCGAGACTGGTTGTTTGCATCGCTTTAGGCGAATCGACAGCAGCGAACGTGCAAGCAGTAAGAAGAACTCCACTGACGGCTGCATAAACACCCAGTGTTGTTCGCCAACCATATTCGTCTATCAAGATTCGAGAAACAATTGGGCCGATAAAGGTGCCCATGCCGACACCCGCTAAAACCAGACTGATAGCTGAAGCTTGCCGGTGTTTAAACCAGCGACCGACAGTGCCGATCATTGACGGGTAACAGCATCCGACTGCACTGCCCACAAGCGGCGCATAGACGAAATAGAGATGCCATATTTGTGAAGCTTGACTGCTGATGATCAGGCCGACGGTCATCAATATGCTTCCCACCGCCACCACAGGTCGCACACCGATGGTGTCGCTTATTTTTCCACCGATAGCGCCCGCTAAATAGTAGAAGCAAACCGCTGTCGAAAAAATTGCCGCAACTGGGCCTGTCGACGTATCGAAAGTTTCCGCAATGGGCGTCAAGAAGATACCGAACGAAAAAAGCACCCCGAAGTTCACAAAATTAGCTATGAACGCGGCAGACGTGACCATCCGCCTACTGCGACGGTCGACTTTTGAATTCGTTTTGATCACCTATTCCTACCGCAAACACGTGGCTTAGATCACAGTTCTGAGCTGGTTCAGAAAAGTGATCAGTTAGCTCATTGTTAAACCGCCTGATACCGACAAGGTTTGACCGGTTACGAAAGCAGCCTCGTCGGAGTTGAAATACACCACCGCCGACGCCACCTCTGTCGGAGTTCCCACTCGCTTCATCGGAACGGCTCTAGCCATAGCTCCAATAATTTTGTCGCCGTCATCGCTAGCTGCCACGATTCCATCAAGTAGCGGGGTATCAGTAGGGCCGGGGCACACAACATTTGCCGTTACACCACTTCTGGCTGCTTCTCTGGCAATCGTCTTCGTAAACGCGATAATTCCGCCTTTGGCGCCTGAATAGACCGCTTCAAATGATGAACCAACTCGTCCTGCGTCAGAAGCAATATTAATTATTCGACCCCACCCAGCTTCAAGCATGGATGGGAGACACGCGTGAACAGTCCGCAAAACGCCCTTGTAGTTTATTTCAATTACGCGATCCCAGAAGTTCTCGTCGGTTGCGAGAAAGGGCATTAGTTCATCCCAGCCAGCACAGTTCACTAAAATTTCAACTGGACCAAGTTCATCTACTACCTCGAAGATGCCAGCCTGAACTGCATCAGTATCTGCTACGTCCATGGCCACAGCCACCGCACGACCACCTGACTGAGAAATCATCGAAGTGGTGTCCAGAGCGCCTTCCAAGTTGAGATCCGCAACTGCTACTTGGCGCCCAGTAGCTGCCAAACCGATGCAAATTTCTCTGCCAATTCCGCTACCGCCTCCGGTAACAAGTGCCACACGTCCGTTCATTTCAACTCCTCGTCGCTCGGGCAACCTCGCCCCATTTGTCTGCTGAATCAGGGTCTTTGCGCATGTGCTCCTCTGTCAGGTACATCACCACTCGGGAAGCGGTGCCCTCATAGCGTTCCTTTAAACGATCCGCCATTCCATCCCATGTCGATACCAAGGCGAAGTGATCAAGCATTTCATCAGAAATTGTGTCGGCCATTCCTTGTAAATCGCCGGCTTTCATTTTGTCGCCCAGAGCTTTCGTGACTCCTTCAAACCCCAAGTCCTCAAACTGAAATGCGTAGTTAGGTGTAGTCCCATAAAAAGCAATCTGAGTCTTTGCTCGATGTACCCAAGGTGCCCGCTCTTCGGCAGTATCACCAGCTACCGCAAATACTGGAACAATTAAGTCAATATCGGAAGCGTTACGGCCAGCACTCTCAGCGCCTTGGGCGACTTCTGGAAGTAATCGATTTTCTATGTAATGCATGGAATGCATCGGATGTACGTGAACTCCGTCTGCGACTTGCCCCGCAACGTTGTTCATCAGGGGACCAACTGAAGAAATATCGACTTTGATATTGCCGAAGTCGTGACTTCGAGGTTTCCAGGTATCTGGCAAAAGCGACAGATTATAAAATTCACCCTCGTGGCTTAGTCTTTCTTCACCGCGAAACGCTCGCAAACACGCCTTGACAGCCATCACATAGTCGTGCAAGCGACGAGCGGGTCGGTCAAAATCTGCAGAGTAACGCCGAACGACATGACCCTTAACTTGGCTACCCAAACCTAAACGAAACTTGCCACTAGTTTCGCCAGCTAATTCCCACGCAACTTGCGCTGAAACCATGGGGCTTCTAGGGAAAGCAACTGCAATACCAGTCGTAAACGTCAACGACGGTGCGGCCATAGCGGCCGCAGCAATTTGCATCCATGGCACTTGGCCCGTCTCGGTGTACAGCATTCCCGAAAATCCCTGATCTTCGACACGCCGAGCTAGATCACCCGCACTAGCCCAAGTCGATGAACCTGTCATCAAATCGAATTCCACGTCGTTACCTCTTTCCTGACCCCTATTTCAGCCGAAATCTCGTCCTTCGGCCAATGCAACTGGATCGGCTCTAAGGTTGCAAGGTATGAGCGATAACTGGTTATTAATGGGTGAGATCCCAGAACGGGCTGCGCGCTTGTGGAAAGACGACCTTGCCCTAGTCTTCAAAGACCAACGTTGGACTCACGAAGAGTTCGCAGCCAACGTCAAAGAGGTAGCTAAAGGTCTGATATCTCTAGGTGTTGGGCATGGTGATCACGTCGCAGTCTGGATGACCAACCGACCTGAATGGCTGCACCTTATGTATGCGATTCCACAGGTCGGCGGGTGCATCGTTCCATTAAACACGCGATATCGAACCGACGATGTCGCATATACCGTTGTGCAATCGCAAAGCAAATTTCTCATAGCACTCGACCAATCCGGCCCAATCAATTACGGCGAAATGCTTATCGAAGCGAGTGATCAATTAAAGGAAGCCGGATACCTCCAAACCATTGTCATGGTTGGACAACAACTGCCGGACAGCACTAACTGGAGCGTCATGCTGGAGAAAGGCGCAGCAATCACCGACGAAGAGTTAGAGGCACGCTCTTCAAAAGTAAATGTTGAAGACCGAATGATGCTTGCCTACACCTCCGGTACCACTGGCCATCCCAAAGGAGTAGTTCACTGCCATAAACCTGTCCGCAATACATATGAAAGAGCGATGCTGCTTGGGCACAACCGTAACGATGTTCATATGAGTTATTTGCCGTTATTTCATGCCTATGGTTTTAGCGAAGTTGCAATGATGGCTGGCTTAACTGGTGGCAGCCAGGTGTTGTTTGATGTCTTTGAACCCAACGAAGTCTTAGACGCAGTGGAAGCCGAAGGTGGAACCGTTCTCCATGGGTTTGATAGTCACTGGGCTGACCTTATTCGCTCTCAACAACAAGCTGAACGAGACGTCTCCTCGCTGCGTGTAGGGACGCTTCCAGCAGGAATGGAATCCACAATTCCTATAGCGCGTCAAGCCCAAGATATTTTCTGTCCGACTACGAGTGGCTTCGGGATGAGCGAATCTTGGGCATTCATCGCATCGAGTCATATCACGGACTCTTTAGAACAACGCACCGAAGCTTCTGGCTACCCGATGTATGGAATTGAGTTCGAAATACGTGATCTTGAAAACGGAAGCGTGTTAGCGGCAAATGAGACTGGAGCCCTGCACGTAAGGGGGTACACCGTCACCAGCGGTTATTGGGATAAGCCCGAAGCGACGGCTGAAGTGCTGGACGACAATGGTTGGCTTGATACAGGCGATGTTGCTTTGCTGCGACCGGATGGCCATGTTGTGTTTATTGGACGCCATAAAGACATGTTGAAGGTTGGTGGAGAAAATGTCTCACCCGCTGAAGTTGAGGGGTACCTCCTCGAAGTTGACGGAGTTGAGGAAATAGCTGTTGTTGGGTATCCAGATGAGCGGCTCGTCGAGGTACCTGTGGCATTCGTCGTCAGATCGAATGATGTAGAGGCCGAAGATTTAATTGAGCGATGCCGTGGAAAGATTGCCAGCTTCAAAATACCGAGGCACATCATTTTTATAAGCGAGATGCCGGCAACTCCATCGGGCAAGATAAGGAAAGTAGAGCTAAGAGAGTGGGCGTTAACAAAAATTTAAAAGGGACCTCGGTAAAAGAGGCCCCTTTTAAATTTAATTATTATTGAGCTGCAACTCTATAAGGTTGGTCCACCCAAGGTATGTGTGGTTGCTTCGCCAGATGAACGCTCGGCCTCGCGGGTTCGAACTTCTGCCCGGGCGACAACGTTATGGTGAACTTCGTCTGGCCCATCTGCAAGTCGCAGAGTTCTTTGGCTATGCCACATGTCGGTAAGTGGGAACCATTGCGAAACACCTGCGGCACCGTGCATTTGAATTGCTTCGTTGATGATGTCGCAGCATTTTTCGGGAACCATTGCTTTGACAGCGCTGACCCATACTCGAGCTTCGGCGTTACCGAGTGTGTCCATTGCTTGAGCTGCACGTAGGACCATTAGACGCATGGCTTCTACTTCAATGCGTGCTCGAGAAATCACTTCCATGTTCTTGCCGAGGTTGACAAGTTTTTTGCCGAACGCTTCACGGCTGGTACCGCGATCAACCATCATTTCAATTGCTTTTTCTGCTGAACCGATGGAACGCATGCAGTGATGGATTCGGCCTGGACCGAGACGGAGTTGGCTTATTTCAAATCCTCGGCCTTCTCCCAATAAGACGTTTTCTCGAGGTACTCGCACATCTTCGAGTTTGAGATGCATATGACCATGTGGCGCATCGTCGTTACCAAATACGTGCATGGGACCGATGATGTTCACCCCCTCGGTATCGAGAGGAACGAGAATTTGAGACTGCTGCTTGTAAGTATCGGCGTCTGGGTTGGTGCGAACCATTGTGATCATCACCTTGCAACGAGGGTCACCCGCACCTGAGATATAGAATTTTTCTCCGTTTATTACCCATTCATCACCATCGAGTACTGCTTCTGTTTCGATCTGCTTTGCGTCAGAACTCATAATTCTCGGCTCTGTCATGCAGTATGCGGAACGGATTTGGCCGTTCAATAATGGCTCAAGCCACTGCGCCTTTTGCTCTGCTGTGCCAGTTCGTTCTAACACTTCCATATTGCCTGTGTCAGGGGCGGAGCAGTTTAAACATTCAGATGCGAGACGGTTCTTACCGAGTTCATTTGCGATATAGGCATAGTCAAGGTTCGTTAACCCTTCGCCTGTTTCGGCATCAGGAAGAAAGAAGTTCCAAAGTCCTTGGGCGCGAGCTTTTTCTTTAGCTCCGTCAAGAAGTTCTAGTTGTCCTTCCCCATAACCCCATCGTTCTGCCCGGTTTTCCCCGAGGCGGTGATATTCCTCGGTGATTGGGTCAACTTCCTCGCGAATGAAAACTTTCACGGCTTCGTACAGCGGACGAACCTTCTCTGACATTCTCAGATCAAGGTCATCCATGCTCGCTGACTTCAGTGCGCCACCAACCACGGGGTGCCCCTTTCATGTTTTGCTTTAGAACGGACAGTTTGACTCTGCCACATCGTTACCACTGAACCCTAGCTATCTTCTAGGCATTAAGCATTCTCGAATCGAAAAGATGAGGACACGATCTGTGCCTTCGTCAAGATCGCTTGAGAAGTATTGAGTTTTAGGATTCAGTTGATCGGTATCCACGACACGGGTGGGGCCTCACGCTACGTTCCATGTTCGTGACGTCGTGCTCCCGAGGAACTTGCGGAGCCCCAGCCGTAGCTGGGCTTTCCTATAACAACGCTTCCTTATCGGTATGGGTAACTGACCTTCACGCCGATGCAGGTCACACAATGTCGCTTTGCCAGCGTCATGTCGAAAATCTTCGGGCACCTAAAGGCTGGACGGTTTTCGATGAACGAGATGGATTACCGCGGCTTTGGACAGTCACCCCAGGTGAAGTCGTCCCAGCAGCTCGTAGCCGCAACCGGGTTCGGCGACAGCGAGCACAAAGCGGTCGGATCTTGGAAGTTGAGGAACTTCAACTTTTCGAGCTGGAAGATTTAACCCGCGAACAAGTTGCGCCAGTTACTTTGCTTGAAGACGCCAGAAATTCAGGGCGCCTTCACAATCGAACTGGCCGTGTCGGCGGTGCAGAACCAGCCAGGGTGCTTGGTTAGCTAATGGGATTGCATAGCTTCAGGTCAAAGACGGTTGCTTAATTTGACATCGGTAATCACTAACCGACCATCTGGAGATAGTGCTGCGCGAAATCGAACTTGGTCGTCTGAGCTGAGAACAAGGTCGTTCCCGTCGTTCGTAATTTTCAGCTTGACACCTGTTTCTTTTTCCAACTTCGGCCGAACTTCGTTCAAAACATCACGGATGTGCTGTCGTCGTTCAGCTTGAATCAAGTCATAGTCGAATTCGACGAAATCGCCAGGTTCAGTGCCTGAAGGACTCATAGTGCGTCCAATAAGCTGGAGATGCCTAGAGCCAGCAAAGGTGAGTTCACAAAAAAAACATCACCATTGCAGTGGTTTACGTGATGGGACTTAATCTCAGTCACCACGCCCCTTTCTCAACAGCATGAATAATCTTATTTGATGAACGGTAGATCTTGTCTACTTAACGATACGCAGTGGCACCATTCTGGGTGAACGGTACGGTAGTTCTCGTGGATTTAGTTGTTCCAGTTTCAGGTTCGTTGCTCTTTATCTATGTCGTGTACAGGATCGGATTGAAACTCATGCTCGGATTTTCACGTCCTGTGCCGTCGCCACCTCCTGCTGGAGAACTCAGAAAGGTTCGTCTGACCTATATGTGTACGCTCTGCGGCACTGAAGTCCGGATGACTCGATCACCAAATACCGACCCCGAAGGCCCTAGGTGCTGCATGGAGGAGATGGAGCTAATCCGTGATCATGATAATGATTAACCTGACTAACACTTTCCACAAGTTGTCCACATCCTGGGGACAAACAACATACTTGTAATTCGTGGAAAATTTATAGGTCGTTAGCGCCAACGAGTAGCGGTCAAAATGCCTATAAGAACAAAGCCCAGCCCGCCAAGAATCCAAGAACTAGAAGGACTACCTGGCAGCCAACTCATGTAGTTCGAAAAGATTACAGCGACGCCAAATAACAAAAACGCCAAAATCAACCAGCCGAACCAAGCAGGACTAGCTGGAAGATCGCCAGAAAGTGTTTCTTCAGTAACAACTCCCTCAGGACGGGTGCCCTTAGGAGTCAAACGACTTGTCTTCTTTGGCCTTGCCATGAGCAACGAGGATAGAGGCAGAAACATAGGTCGCCACCGATCATCGAGATGATTTGACTGTAATTTTCTTACGAGCAGTTAGTTCTAGTTGCTTGGTTCCACAGTTATGAAACTGCTACCAGGATTGGGGTTAGGTCCTGTGGAGCTGTTACCAGGATTGGGGTTAGGTCCGGGGCCACTTTGACCGGTCCCGACAATGAGAATTACTTCTGAACCCAATAACAGTTCTGTTCCGGGTAAAGGCTCTATCCCTAATACCTGCCCAATTAGTGGGTCCCCGTCGCCCAGGCCGCGTTCAACTCGAATCACTTCGTAACCCAAGTTATTTAGAGCAATCTCAACCTGCACGGCGTCGGTGGTGCCCAAGATCTCTAGCGATGGCACCTGACCTGTTGAAGGACCTAGCGAGACAACTAACCGCACTACGCTTCCGCGCTCAGCGGTACGGCCAAAACCTGGTTCAGAACGAATTACCGCATTAATGGGAAATTCCAGAGAGTTTTCCATGACTACTTCTTCAAGTAATCCTTCTCGAGCAAGTGTTACCCGAGCATCGGAAAGAGATTGGCCTTCGACCGATGGGATGTCCACCTCACCGCGTCCTACGGACACCGTCAAGGTAATCACAGTTCCCTGGGGCCGCTCTTCAGTGCTTGGAACGCTTTGATCGATTACTACGTTTAGAGCGTAGTCATCACTTTGCTTTTCGATTCGTTCGACCGTGAAACCAGCGGCCAAGAGAATTTCTTCGGCTTCAAGAAAATCCATTCGTTGCACAGATGGAATCCTTACAACCGTCAGTCCCTTTGAAGCGAAGAGGCGTAGTGGATTGTCAGGGTCGTTCGGTTCTGCAAGTAGTAAGCCAGCACGTGGGTCTTGCTGAAAAATTTGGTTGGCAGGCACGTCCTGGAGCTCCTGAAATTCGATAGTTATCTGCTCGAACCCTTGTTCTCGTAATTGGTTTTCTGCTTCTTGCCAGTCGAGACCAACAACTGACGGCACTCGGAGCCGACTATCTGCTGTTTCTGCTATTTCAGGATCGTTTGCTCCAGTACTCGGGTTGAAGCCATTAACGAGTAGGTACACCAGTCCGGCTACCACGATTAACAGAACAACTAACAACGTGGCCCAGACGCGAGTTTTGTCTGGAGCCGCTTTAGTAGATGAGCTATCTCTCGAAGGTGTCGTTGAACGGGGTTGTTCTGATGTTTGAACTGGTGTCTGTGGTGCAGGACGAGTCCCGGGCGAAGGAGTAATCCGGGTTTGTGCTGTTGTTGCCGAGACTGTGCCTCCGTTCTGAGTGGCGAGAACTTGTTGGCCCGTTCGGAAACGGCGAAGATCGCCCCTCAAATCGTCTGCAGACGCGTAACGTTGCTCAGGGTTTTTGGTTAATCCCAACAGACATATCGCCTCAAGAGCAGGAGGGACATCAGCGTTGAACTGAGACGGTGGATTGGGTGCTTCTTGTACATGTTTGTAAGCAATAGAGACTGGTGTGTCGCCTGTAAAAGGTGGCCCAGCCGTAAGCATTTCGTAGAGAACTACTGAAAGCGAATAGACATCACTTCTGGGGTCAGCAGGCTGTCCTTGTGCCTGCTCAGGTGACAAGTAAGTAGCTGTGCCCATCACCGACCCTGTTTGAGTCAGATTGTCTGATGTGTTCCCCGTTAATGCTCGGGCGATCCCAAAGTCGGTTACTTTCACTTGACCGCCTGTAGTAACTAAAACGTTGCCGGGTTTTACGTCACGGTGAACAACCCCATTGCGGTGAGCGAACGCTAGCGCTGCCGCTATATCGATGGCGATGTCAGCGGCGCGGTCTGGATGCAGGGGGCCCTCTGCCCTAATTATCTCAGCCAAGCTTCGACCTTCGACGTACTCCATGACGATGTAGTAAGTCCCTGCTTCTTGACCCCAATCGTAAACACCCACAACATTGGGCTGATTTAGATTGGCTGCGGCTTGTGCCTCTCGACGAAAGCGCTCAACGAAAGATGGATCCGTTGCGTATTCAGGGAACAAAACCTTGATAGCCACAGGTCTGTCTAAAAGTTTGTCTCTTCCTAAAAAGACCTCTGCCATGCCACCGCGCGCGATTCGACGGTACAGCTCATATCTTCCGCTAAATACTGGTCGGTCGTTGTCAGGCATAGGTAATTCTGGGGTATCCCTAGGACTCCCCTAGGGTAGGGCTTGGGAGGCGCAGAACAGCCTCGGTGATTCTTCTCGAAATTCCTGCAATGGTGGCCTCGGCGATCTGTCGATCGTCAAAGTCATCACCCTCCAGAAGTACCGCAACAACGACCTCGGGACGTGTCACCGGTGCTAATGAAACCATCCAGAGATGATTGCTTTGTGAAAATGATGAAGCCAATAAACCGCCCATTGGAACATCATTTAATTGAAGGCCGGCGGCGTCACCGTTTATAACGTTCTCAGATAGCAACCCAAGTAATTCTGAAGCGGTTTCTTTCGAAACAGACTGGTTGAGGACTTGTGTCTCAAAGTTATGAGTAATGGAACCATCATGAGCTCGGACCCGGTTGACTAATCGAGGTTGGATTTGGCTTCCACCATTACTGATAGTGGCGAAAAGAGTTGCAACTTGCAATGGCGTTAGCCTCATCGACATCCCAACCGCCGCGTGGGAAGCAGAAGAAGCCAAGCTTGCTGGACTAGCTGTCCCCGGTAAAGAATTCTGTGACTGCAACGGGTCATTATCGATGAGACCAAATCGTTTGGTCACATCTTTTAGTGAGTCATAACCAATTTCGTTTCCAATAGTCGCCCAGCCAGATCTACAACTATTAATCATGAGAGATTTGATAGTGCCGCCGCATTTGTTTCCATCTGGATTGGTGATAATCGGCAGATCTGAGCTGGCTGGAAAGGTTTCAGTTGTTGGGATAATGATGTCGCTGAGGTTATTTTCGATGGCTGCAGCAGCAGTAACAACAGTGAACAGTGAGCCGATCTCAACGCCTTGGTACTCAGCTCGATTTTGTAAGGGCTGAGCAGAGTCAGAATCCAATGTGTTGAAGTCGATTGCTGCGGCGCTTAGGTCATGAGATGCGAGGTGATTCGGATCAAAATGTGGGTTGCTCCACATTCCCCAAATAGAGCCAGTGTCAGGTTCGATAACTACGACTGTTCCTTCATGACCGGCCATAGCGGCCCGGGTAACGAGTTGAACATCATGCCTGAGCGATAACTCAACTTGCCCTGTGCGCGCTTGGTCGATGAATAAATCACGGGTGTCCTGTATGCGGACTGATAGGTCGTTGCCGGCTAAGAAGCCGTTATGGCTCCGCTCTATCCCACTGCCTCCGTGTTCCGCTGAAATGAAGCCGACTACCTGGGAGTACAGAGACCCATAAGGGTATTGGCGTAGACGATTACGTGGGCCGCTTACAGCTACGGTTTTGGCAATGATTTCCCCGTCGGCAGTTTGGATTGAGCCTCTCGGAGCGTCAAAGTCCAACCTAATCTGTCGACTATTTTCAGGGTGCTTTCTTATATTTTCTGCGCTGACGATCTGAACCATCTCCAGCCGAAAAAACAAGAGACCGTATACGGCGAGAAAAGCAATTCCTACGTGGACTAAGCGGCGAGTCATGCTGTGCTCTCTGGCTTAGGTGAGATGTGGGGAAGAATTTGAGTTGGATCGGGCGCGTCTGGAGCCGTTTCAGAAATCTTCAGTAGGAAAGCTAAGGCAATACTGCATGTGAACAGAACTGACCCGTTAGAGGAAACAAAAGGTAACGAGACGTCGTTGGGAGGAAGAAGTCGAAGCGCTACGGCGATAGGTGCCCACGCCTGGCTGGCAAAAAAGATTGCGATCCCGATGGCTGATAGGCCTTCGAACTCTTGTCGAGCGACAGTAGCCAAGCTTAATGCGACGCCTGTAAGCAATAAAAAGCTTGATAAAACGGCGGAGCCGCCGATAAAGCCGAGTTCCTCAGCAATAGGAACGAACGCCAATTGATCGGTTGCCCCAGCAACCCAATCTGCAGCTCCTTCTCCTGGACCTGTTCCGGTCAGGCCTCCTCCCGCAAGAGAAAATGTTGAGCGATAAATAGCTTCCCCGAATTGCGGATTCGACCATGGGTCTGTCCAGGCGGCGAAACGTTCTTGCAGTTCCGGCACATTGTTAACGGCTAAAAGCACTGAGCCAATAATCGCTGTCAAAAAAACTGCTAGATCAAGGGGTCGACCAACCGCGACCCACCACATCGAAAGAAATATGGCGACGATGATAAATGCTGAACTTATGTCGCTTTGAAAGATCACTGCAATTGAAGCAATTAACCAAGCGCCGATGAGGGGAATAAAGCGGGAAGGATCGCCTTCTAGCGGTTCAGCTTGACCCAAATATTCTGCTGTGTTTCGTGAACGGTAAGTGGCAAGCCATCCCGCGAAAAAAATGATTAAGCAGAGAGTGCCTAGCGGGCCCGGATCGATGGCCACAGAACTAATTTGGAATGATCGGTATGAGCCAATTTCTCCGTCAATTAGTTTCATCACCGTGGGAACGAAAATGAGTAACAAACCGATTAAGCCAAGTGGTCTTTGAAAGTTTTTGAGCCGTTTGAAGTCTCGAATCCCCGCTATTACTGAGATGAAGCCACAAGTTGAGAAGGCACTCCAGACTAAGTGGCCTATCAGGAGGTCGGAGTCAATCCTGAGAACGAACGCGATGCCAATACCTTGCAAGAATGCCGTGATTGGGAAAAGTAAACCGTTAGCGCTAGGCGCCCATTTTCTGAGGGACAGATGACTGACTGCCCACAACACTAGTAACACGGCTAAGTAGGGGATAGCCGACCAGTCAATGTTTGGACTCTCGGCAACGGCTGCAATGGCAACAGTTGTCAATGTGATGAAAGCAGCAAGTAACAGAAGAGTTAGTTCAACTATCCGCTGATGATTCACCTCAGCTACCGTCCACACCTTTGACTAGCCGACTCCTGAGATTTGCGACAAAAGTTTTTGCGTTGTCTAGGTCGAGCATTTGCTCACCGTTGGCTAATCGTTGTCGATCCTGTTCTGCTAGCTGAACGGTTTGTATGTCTGTCCAATGTTCAAGTGTCGGTTCAAACCAAAGGAGGCCGCCTATACGTCCCTTTTGGATAACAACATGATTAGCGACAATGCCTACGTGGTAGCTGGAACGGGCATACAAACCGATAGCTGTAACCATTGCAGCGCTACTAAATAAAAGAACCAAAGAAATTATGACAGCACCCAGCTTTACGTGGACACGGTCAGATAACCAACTTCTCTTTTTAGTATTTGATTTCTGCTCGAGTTGGTTAGAGAAATTTTCTGAATCGCCTATCGGGGTATTTGCTTCGTCGGGAGAGCTACTGATCCGACCTTGGGATTCACTGGTCCCTGAGGACAGAGGCGGTTCATCGGGATCGATTACTTCTACTTGAACATCAACAATTAGGACTGTTGAGTTGTCTCTTCCTCCGCGTTCGTTGGCCAAGCCAACTAGGGCTTTGGCGGTAGTACTTGGGTCCTTATCGAATCTCAGCTGTTCGGCTATCTCTAGGTCTGCAAGCTCGTTGGTAAGGCCATCGCTGCAAAGCATGAAACGGTCTCCGCTGACTGGCTCAAGTAACCATTCGTCTATCTCGACTTCTGCATGAACTCCAATGGCACGAGTCAGCATGTTTCGATAGGGATGAGCCTGTGCAGCGTCATCATCAAGTTCGCCGCGGCGTACGAGCTCCGCAACGTAGCTGTGATCCTCAGTTAGTTGTTCAAGTTGACCATCTCGATGCCGGTAGACCCGAGAATCGCCGACGTTGAGTATGACAAATTGGTGGGTGTTGGCCTCTTGGCTCACTGCCAATGTGGTCAGTGTTGTGCCCATACCGTGAAGCTCTGCTTCTTCAAGTGCAGTTTGGTGAACCACGCGATTGGCCTCGGCGACTGCCTCGCGAAGTTGTTCTCGGTCTGAGCGCTCTGCGTTTGTGAGAGTGCGGACAGCAAGATTCGCAGCAACCTCTCCACCTTGATGGCCGCCCATCCCATCGGCTACAACGAATAATCCTGAATCCGCGTACATAGCATCTTGATTGTTGGCGCGAATCCTTCCTTGATCTGTTGCACCTCCCCACGTCAGACGCAGTCTGCGCATTGGTGTTGAGTTCATGGCATGACCTCAAAAACGGTTGAACCAACTTGAAGATGATCACCTGTTCGCAGTGTCGTAGCTGAAGAAACCTTCTGTCGGTTCAAATATGTGCCATTGGTCGAACCCAGATCCTCCAAGACATGCCCGCCTTCGCGCCGGAATATTCGAGCGTGGATTTGGCTGGCGTAGCTGTCATCAATGGTGACATCGCAGGTGGCTGCTCGACCGATTGTCAGTTCGAGATTTAGTTCGTGTCGTTGTCCACTCAAGGTTTCAGGAGTTCTGACTATTAGAACGCTTGCTTGCCTGCTGTTTCTGGCGAAGCGGTTTCCGCGAGCGCGAGTTTCTCGGGTTGGTTTGATACCTACCCAAATAGCTCGAATGACTCTGAACAGAAACAGATGTATGAGCACTAGGAGGAGAATCGTTAAAAGTCTTACAAGTTGAGGCGACATTTACACGACCTCAACTCGCAACTCGTGATCTCCAATGGTCACAATGTCGGCATGCAGCAATCGGTGGTTGTCGATTGCTATGCCATTTACCATCGTGCCGTTCGTAGAGCCAAGGTCAACGATGAAGAGTCCATGTTGGTCTGCTCGGATTTCAGCGTGATGGCGGCTTACGTTTGAACCAGCTAATACAACGCCGCAGTCGTCGTTGCGCCCGAGCAGCTGGGGTGTCGAAATAGAAATCCTGAGTCCATCGGAGGTAACCAAAATAGCTTCATCGCCGATTGGGGCGTCCCGGAATTCACCAGAAATGTCGCAGCGCCCATTGCGGAAGCTTGGGTTGGTGGCAAAGTCGATAGATAGGGGACCGGTGAATCCGTAGCCATTCGATCGGGCATAGTTATGAGCAACTTCGACGAGCTGGCGACGTAGCGTTTCTTCGGCGTTGCCGTACCGGTTTCGGTCTTTTGGCGAGAACGCAACGATTAAATGATTGGGAACGATTGGATGGCCGTGGGTGTCATTCGTTTGCTCCTTTTGGAGAAGACGATTGATTTTTCGTGCAACTGTCATTGGGCTTACCGCAGTGCGAAAAATGCGCGAGGAGGCCGCGACCATTTTGTTGGATACACCTTGGAAACCCATTGAGATATGAGTGTACGACGGCGTGTCCAGCTGGAGGGTTCGCCGTTCGTTAACCTGGCAGATCAACGCTTTGGAAGAAATTGGTTAACTAGCTACTCGTTGGTGGGGTATCAGTTAGCTGGTTCGAGATGAGCCTGCTGAAATTTACTCAGGGAAAGCTTTGGAGAGAAGATCTAAACGGTTGTTGATTGCTCCAATCCTTGTTTCGATTTCTTTGAGGTCAGCTTCGTATTCGATCCCGTCTTGCTGAATACCGTTGTTGCCAGCTAACAGTGAACGAACTTCGTCTTGGCTGATGTTTAGATATTTAGAAATACGTTGGATCTGATCTTCGGGAAGGCGGCGACGTACCCCGAAACTAGAGGTATCTACGAAATCAGAGATTGCTTGTATTTGCTCCGGTGAGAACTGATAATCCACAACGGTCACCTTATTCACCTTCGCTAAAAAGAGGACTCTGCGTAAGAAACTTGTTGGACAGCTAGCCTTGAGCTTTGCATTTAGCGCGAGTGGCGGAATTGGCAGACGCGCAGGCTTCAGGTGCCTGTGCCCGTAAGGGTGTGAGGGTTCAAGTCCCTCCTCGCGCACTAAACCTACAACTACCGGCTAGAAGTAACGCCGCCCTTTAATCGTGTGGAAAGCTCGCACTATATGAACGAGAAGAGTTCTCAGATGGCAAGCAATGACGATATAGCTGCAGCGTTGGCGCAATTCAACACTGGTGTCGCTACGAGCCGTGAGTTGGACAAAGAAGCGAAAGCTATTGCTAAGGCCGAAAAACGACGTGACTTAGCTGCCCAGAAACTTAAAGAGTTGATGGAAAACGATGCGAACGGGCCGGACCGAGCAACTCTTGAAGAGGAATACCGAACGGCGGTCGATGACTTGACCCGTCTCTCCAATCCCAATTCGGATGACCGCGAGTCGAGCGTTGAACAGGGTGTTGATTCGGTAGCTGCTGAAACTACGCCAACCCAAGAATCGTCTGAAGATCCGGTTCAAGAAGGCGAGAATGAGGATCAACAAACGGCTTAACTGGCCGACTTTGTTATCGCCCCTTCGAGCAAGAGTAAGTGTTTCTTTGCTTCTAAACCGCCAGCGAAACCGGTGAGCGAACCATTCGTGCCAATTACACGGTGACAAGGAAGCACGATAGAAATAGGGTTTTTCCCGTTCGCGGCACCCACAGCTCTCATTGCTTGCGGCCGCCCGAGGTGCTCTGCTTGCTGCTTATAGGTCCAAGTGTCGCCGTAAGGAATGTTCGAAAGCGCCAACCAGGTGGCTCTCTGGAAATCGGTCCCTTGCAGGTCAAGAGGTAAATCAAAATGAGTTCTCTCGCCAGCAAAGTACTGTTCTAGTTGAAGTGAAGTTTTGGCCAGCACAGTGTCGGCGTCTGAAGCGAGCAACTCCATTGGAAGAGATATTCGATCCTTATCGTTAGGCCACAAGACAGCACGAAGGCCGATTTCGTTAGCGACAAGAGTGAGATCTCCTATTGGAGTCGGCAATTTCTGGAATAGGTGAATGTCGCTCATCAGGTCCTCTTCACAACATCAGGTGCCTGCCACAGATGCTGCGCAACCCATGATCTAAACGGCCTCCAAATCATAGATCTGCTCGCTATCTGCTTTGGGCTGAGTTCGTGTTTTGTAAGCCGGTTAACAGATCGGAGTATCCCAAGGTCAGATGAGGGCATAGCGTCGTCATGCCCAAGTACGCGTATAGCTGACATGTGCGCTGTCCATGGACCGATACCCGGCAGAGCGCACCATTGTTTCTCTATTGCATCGAGATTTGCTGATGGTTCGAAATCGATAACTCCTGCGGCTACGGCCCGACTAAAGATTTGTATCGTCTTTTTTCTGCGTTCGGTGAGACCAAAGCCGTCTAGATCGGCTTCGGCAAGAACCTGAGCTGATGGGAAGGTTCGGTTTAAACCGGACACGTCGGACACCTGAAACCCCAACCTGGCGGTAATGCGTCCGCTTATTGTTGAAGCTGCTGCTACGGAGATTTGCTGACCAATGATGATCCGAATTGACGTTTCGAACGGGTCCCAGCACCTCGGAATCCGAACCCAAGGACGTTCAACCACTAATTCACTGATGAATGAGTCTTGGGATAGATGGGCGACTGCTGGTGCTGGGTCTTCGTCAACGGCGAACAGATATCGAAGGCGATCCAGTTCCGAATCGAAGCCGTCGTGGGTTTTTGAATTGACGGTCACGTGTAAATGTCGGCCATCGTTAGCATCTCGAACACGGAAAATATTTGTTGTCTCATTGCTCACGGTAACTCTGGAATAGACGTTGTTTTCGACATGTTCAACGTTCGGTGTTACCCGCGGCTTGAGATGATCGAGGACCTGTTGAAAAGAATACGGGCGGACGTATTCCACCAATAGCTCCTGCTCCGATTCTGAGCTAGCGGACAGGTCGTTTCCAACTATTGAGGTAAGTCACCTCATCCACAGACCTTCTGGGCGCTGGATGAAAGGAATCACCTGTATAAAAAGCCACTGGCAATAACGCGCATTGGCTCACCGTTTCAGGGATACCGAGAAGCTCAGCAATTTTTGCTTCGTGGGCGAGATGAAACGTCGTCCAAGTAGACCCAAGTCCACGTGCTCTTGCTGCCAGCTGGAAGCTCCAAACTCCGGGAAGAACCGATCCCCACCAACCTCCGGCTGAACCTTCTTCATTCTCGCCCGTTGGCGGTCGGTCAAGCCTTAGAGGAATGACCAATGCTGGCACCTCATGTAAATGTTCAATCAGATGAATCGACGAATCAATGACTCGGCTTGTTCGATCATCGGCGCGAACACCTGTACTCGCAGACAGATAAGGACGTCCCACTTCAGCGTAATAGTGAGCTATTTCTGCCTTTAGTTCAGGGTCGGTGACAATGATCCACCGGTTCCGTTCAAGATTTCCACCAACTGGAGCGTGTCCTGCTACTTCAATGCAATCTAAGAGTAATTCTGTCGGTACTTCCCGCTCCAAATCGAGCCTTTTCCGAACCTGTTTAGTTGTTGTAAGAAGGCGGTCCACCTCGTTTAGATCAAAGTCAGTCATCGGAACGAAGGTATCCCTGTGATCTCCTGTCCAAGTATCAAACCGTGGACTTCTTCAGTGCCTTCATAGGTCATAACCGACTCCATATTGTTGGCGTGGCGCATCGGGCTGTATTCAGTGCTGACACCATTGGCACCCATCATTGCCCTGGCAGTTCGTGCTGCATCAATAGCGACCCGACAGTTGTGTCGCTTCGCCATTGAAATGTGGTGTGGGCGGATGCTGTGATCTTCTTTGAGGCGACCAAGAGTCATGGCTTGAAGATTGGCATTCGTCATCTCGGTCAACATGTCAGCAAATTTGATTTGGTTGATCTGAAAACTTGACAGTGGCTTGCCGAATTGAGGGCGCTCCTGCTGATAGTCGAGAGCAGCGTTGTAACAGTCGCGAGCCACCCCGACGGCTCCAAACGCTATGCCATATCGGGCTTCGCTCAAGCAGCTCAATGGAGCACCAATGCTGACTGCATCGGGAAGTCTCATGGACTCATGAACTTTGACGTCATCCATGTAAAACTCGCCCGTCACTGAAGCCCGTAGCGACAGTTTGTTCTGGATCTTTCGCGCCTCAAAACCTTCAGAATCAGTGGGAACTAAGAATCCACGAAACCCTTCGTCGGTGTTAGCCCACACGATCGCGATATCAGCGATTCCAGCGTTAGTGATCCACCGCTTTGAGCCGTTGAGTATCCAACCGTCACCATCCCTTTTGGCTCGAGTTGCCATCGAAGAAGGATCTGATCCATGGTCAGGTTCGGTTAGACCGAAACAACCAATAATTTCGCCTGCGGCCATTCCTGGTAACCACTGCTCCTTCTGCTCCTCTGACCCATATTTCCAAATTGGGAACATGCACAAAGAACCCTGAACTGACACGAAACTTCTCAGACCGCTGTCGCCTGCTTCAAGTTCCCTGCATGCAATGCCGTATGCCATTGCCGAAGCCCCAGCACAGCCGTATCCGTCAAGGTGCATCCCCAACAAACCCATGTCTGCGATAGTTGGAACTAACTCCATTGGGAATGTCCCTGCTTCGAAATGTTCAGCGACAAGTGGTTTGAATTCGCTGTCCACAAACTTTTTAACTGTGTCGCGAATCATTTGTTCGTCATCGTTTAAGAGGACGTCTAGGCCATAGAAATCAGAAAGGTCTGCCATACCGGCCAGTATGTCCCCAGAACGACCACTGCCGCTATTTCCTTGTCAGACTTTTATTTTAATTCGTTTCCACGGGACGGTCGTCGCTGTTGCTCCACTGCGACCATGAGCCGGCATATAGGCGAGCTTTACCTAAACCAGCATGTTCAAAGGCCAATAAATTGTGGCATGCGCTTACCCCGGATCCGCAGTACATCACTGTGGATTGTTCGCTGCCGCAGCCAGCTCTTTCGAAACGTTCGCGCAGTTCATCAGGAGATTGGAAATAGCCATTAGCAGCCAAGTTGTTAGCGAAGGGAAGATTTGTTGCCCCTGGGATGTGACCTGCTTGAGGGTCGACAGGTTCGTACTCACCTGAGAAGCGATCTGGGCTTCGAGAATCGACCAACGTTTCACCTGACGTTTGGCCTGCCAATTCAGCGGCGTCAGCATCTGCGAATAACTCCTGAGGCCATTCACGGATCGGATGGTCGACTGCTTCTCGAACCGATGAGTGTGTTTCTAATTCGCCTGTCCAGGCTTGCAACCCGCCATCTAGTAACGCCGCGTCGTGGCCAACGATTCGCAACATCCAGACCAAACGACCGGCAGACATGCCTCCGCTGTCGTCGTAGGCCACAACTGGAGTTTTGTGGCTGATACCAAGCGATCCCAAGCTGGAAGCGAACGAGGCAGCAGCTGGCATCGGATGACGTCCCTCCGACTTTCTTGGCAGGGTTGCCAAATGTTCATCCAGATCCACGAAGATTGCTCCAGGGATATGACCTTCATTGTATTTTTGGCGACCAGGTGTTCGGTCGAGGTACCAACGAACATCACAAAAAACTGCGTCTTGGCGATTTGAGAGTTGTTCTAAAGAGACAATAGGAGGCAGACGGTTTGTGTTCATTGGCCGAACATCATCATCCACTGTTCCTGAGAATCTGGTTTAAACACGTAGTTCATTTCCCTCGTCATTCCCATGGTTGCTGAGGAATGAAACGAGTAGCGGTGCCCAGGGAAGAGGACGGTGTCATCTGGGACCTTCGCCAATGTGTGATGAATGGAGTGATACATCGCTGCAGCGTCACTTCCGGGTAAGTCTGTGCGTCCGCAGCCTTCCAAGAACAGAGTGTCGCCAGCAACCAATGTTCCTTCGACCAGAAAACATTGACTACCGGGTGTGTGTCCGGGGGTGTGTAACAAGTCGACCCGAATTTCACCGACAAGAATATGGTCTCCAGGACCGTGCACTTCGAGATCTCCATCGCTGACTTCGGTCACCTTCTTTACGAGGTCGGCTTCTTCTGCTTGCACATGGATTTTTGTGCCTTTGATTTCCAATAACTCTCGGACGCCTTCGATGGTGTGTCCCATCATTGATCCGCCGACATGATCAGGGTGGTAGTGACTGGCAAGTACACCTGAGAGGTTCATATCGTCGTGGTCGAGAATCCCTAATATGTCGCTCACACCGTACGCGGGGTCAACCACTATGGCGTCGCGAGTTTCTCGGTCTCCTATGAGGTAAACAAAATTTGCCATTTGGGCGGCCATGGGGTCGTCTGTCGCGAAATCGCGGCCTGAAAGTAGCTGACGAAAATAGAACCGGTCACTGGTCATACAGACAAGGTTAGCGACAGGTCGAAAACCTGGTTGATTCAACGGTTACCGAACCAACTTTGTTCCTAATGCACGGCATCATGGTGGTAATGAACTTTCAGATAATCAGCTTGCAATGAGAAACCGAATTCTCCGTTTTCTCACTTACTCAGCGGTAGGTGTAGTAACCGGGTTGATTGTCGCAGGTGTTGTGGTCGTAGCAGAAAAAGTTTTGCTCGACGCTGTCCTGCATCGCAATCTTTTGCAACAAGCCTTTGCTCCAGCGCTAGGTCTCTGGATAGCGGTGTTGTTGCTGCGGTGGTCGGACTCAGGGAACCCTTTGTCACCTTCCACCTCCGAGGAGTACATCCGCAGTTACCACAACAAGTCCTATGTATTAAAGGTCCTCCACCTCCCGTTCCGGTTACTTGCTGGTGTCGCCACCGTTGGTCTCGGAGGCGCAGCGGGGTTGGAAGGCCCAGCTATTTATGCGGGGGCAACGACAGGGTCCGCGATTCAACGCCGTCTATCGTGGCTTTTCCGTGACAAAGATGGGCAGGCACTTCTTGTCGCAGGAGCAGCTGCGGGAGTAAGCGCTGTGTTTCAAGCCCCAGCGACCGGTGTGTTGTTTGCCTTGGAGTCTCCCTACAAAGGTGATTTAGGTCGACGAGCACTGCTGCCAGCTTTGTTATCAAGCGCGTCAAGCTATGTGACCTTTGTGCTTGTCAGTGGTTTGGACGACGATCTTCCATTTGAAGTACCCACCGATCTCGTGCGAGTCGGGTTTGGGCAGCGGGAGCTATTGGGCGCAGCGATAGTTGGAGCCTTGTGTGGGCTGGCGGCAATGGTCTTTAGTCGGGCGATTAAAGGAGCGAAACAGCTCCAAAGATCACAACCATGGTGGGTGATGGCGACTGCCGGCAGTCTGATTGCGGCTGGGTTAGTGCTGTTAAGTGACGTGCTGTTCGGCGCGCCGCTATCGATGGGCCCGACAGCGGAAGGACAGGTTCTTCTATGGGTGTTGAACCCGGATGAAGCGTTACCGATGCTCGGCATGCTTTTAGCGATCAGACTGGTGGCAACCTCAACAGTGATCGCCAGCGGAGGAGTGGGAGGAGTGTTCATTCCTCTCGCAGTCTTAGGTTTGATCATCGGACGGATTGTCGGCGGATGGATCGATGTCGGCCCTGAATCTATGGCGTTCTTCCCGTTTATTGGGGTGGCAGCGTTCCTGGCTGCTGGATATCGAACGCCGCTCGCTGCTGTGATGTTTGTGGCTGAGTCGACAGGCGCACCGGCGTTCGTTGTTCCTGGCCTGATAGCGGTAGCTGTAAGTCAGGTCGTTGTCGGTAGTTCGTCTGTCTCGGACTATCAGCGCGATACGCGAGTTGGACACTTAGAACGCCGTTTCCAAATGCCGATCACGTCTGCGATGAAAAGAGAATTCCGGACAGTCGCAGGCACTGATTCGGTTGCCGATTTTGTATGGAAGTTCGCGTTTCCCCAAAAACAACTAGAAGCTGTTGTTACTGATGAAGACGGACAATTCCAAGGAATTGTGAAAGTCAGCGATGCTGGAGACATCGATCAAGACCAGTGGTCCACGACGAAATGCACCGACATCATGATTAACGAATTATCGCCTGCCAGATTGTCGTGGACTGTTCGGGAAGTCAGTGCACTGATGGAAGAAGCTGGAACAGATATTTATCCAGTCGTCGATACTGCCGGACGGGTTGTGGGAGTTGTAACTGAGCAAAGCATTGTTAATGTCGTTGAACTGCTTGACGAAACACAAGGGGGTTAAGTGTGTCAGAACCCGAAGAACTAGGTCTGCTTGAGGGGTTGGCTACGACTCGAGCTATTCGGCGCTATCTACCTGAACCCATTCCTGAAGAGGATCTCAACACAATCCTGTGGCACGCAGGACGAGCTCCTTCGGGATCCAACCGCCAAAAATTTAGATTCCTCGTGCTTCGCGACGGCCCGAAAGCTCGAGCCGCTAAATCGTTACTTGGTGAATCATTTCGCGCTGGCTGGAATGAGAAGCGCTCGAACGATGGATATGACGCAGGGTCTGGTGAAGCAGGAGATTCTCCGAAAGCACGGATGGCTCGCACGATGCAACATTTTGTCGACCACTTTGAAGACACCCCTGTTGTTGTGTTGGCATGCCTCATTCGTTACCGACCAGAAAACTACGCGGAAGGATCCTCAGTTTTTCCAGCCGTGCAAAACCTGATGCTCGCCGCGCGAGCATTGGGTTATGGAGGTGTGATTACTGGCTGGCACACCAATGTCGAACCGGAACTTCGCGAGATATTGAACATTCCTAAGGAAGTAGCCATTCATGCGACAATCCCGATGGGTAAACCTGCTGGTCGCCATGGCCCCGTTCGACGCCGCCCACTCCAAGAAATCGTGTACGAAGATCAATGGGAACAGGAAGCGCCATGGGCAACAGACCCCGATGGCACCACCTTCACTTCCGCTGGCCCACCTAAAGGCACACCGGTAGAGCCCAGCATTAGGAAATAAGTTCGCTTACAGGTCGTTGGCGAGCGCCTCAGCTCGAGCTGCGACTTCCTGTGTAGGCAACCCCAGCGCTTTCGCCGCGACCGCGACTTGGTCGAATTCGGCTTTGACTCTGACATCACTAATTTTCACATCGATGTCGTAACCGTCAACATCGACTGTGACGGTGCGTCGTTGCACAACAACACGTTCAAGCTGACGTGTACGCACACCCAAACTCCCCGTCAATGACATCACCAACACAGCTAACTCAGCTGTTTGAGGAGGAGTAGTAAGTACCGACAATGTGTGGGCCGGCCGATTTTTCTTCATAACAATGGGTGTGACCCATGCATCGAGTGCACCGGCCTCCATCAGTTCGGTGATCGAATGACCCAACTGCTCACCGGTGATGTCATCCAGATTCGTAGCTAACTCAATAACTGTCTCTGTTCGATGATCTGAGGCAGAGCCTGTCTCAGGTGCTGTACCAATAATGACTTGTGTGACGTTGGCCCGATCAAGTAATTCTCGGGTTCCAGCCCCATACCCCGATCCGGTGATGGTCATATCGGGGAGCGGTCCGACCGATTCGGCGAGACCTTTGATGAGTGCAGCACCAGTTGGTGTTGTGAGCTCCAAGTTGACGTCGACACCCACTGTTGGAACATCTTCTAAGAGATTTACTACTGCTGGCGGAGGGTTGGGGAGTATTCCATGGGCGGCAGAAATTGCGCCAATCCCAACAGCTATTGGCGCTGAAGCGATCTGTTCGATGTCTAGTGACTCCAAGGCGGCACAAGAACCAACGATGTCGACAATTGCGTCGAGTGCGCCGACTTCATGAAAATGAACCTCGTCGGGAGACACGCCATGAACTTTGCCCTCGGCTATCGCCAAAACTTCGAACACGATGAGACTTCGCGTTTTCACCCGATCAGGGAGATCTGCTTGCTCAAGTAGAGACTGAATGTCTTTCCAATGACGGTGATGGTGTTGTTCAGGGGCGTCAACAACGGCTCGCGTAGCACGGATCCCATTGCGATCTACTTTTTCTGTCGATAATGCCCAACCATCAATGTTGAGGCCGTTGAGTGTCGTTACGACGAAGTCGAGGTCAGCTCCGGCATCAAGTAACGCGCCGAGCGTCATGTCGCCAGCTATCCCCGAAAATGGGTGAAACCAGGCGACCCGGTGAGTCATGAACGGTTCCTGTTGTCGATGATGCGCATCGTCGCCATTGCTGCTCCAAAACCATTATCAATACCCACAACAGTGATGCCAGCGGCGCAGGCAGCATGCATAGCTAACAAAGCAGTCACTCCTTCGAGAGCCGCGCCGTACCCGACGCTAGTTGGCACTGCTATCACTGGAGCTGAAGCTAAGCCGCCGATCGCAGTAGCTAGCGCTCCTTCCATCCCGGCGATAGTGATGATTACTTCAGCATCAAGGAGTTCGTCGAGGCTTGCGAGGAGACGATGAAGTCCGGCTACACCAACGTCTGTTACGCGGGTCGCAGTGATTCCATGTGCTTGAAGCACAGCACACGCCTCTTCGGCTACAGGAAGATCAGCTGTGCCTGCTGATGCAACCACAACTTTGTTGTCGCGTTTGTTAGCCGAGCGCCACACCACGGTTGTGTCAACAACTAGGCCACCAGGGTGTGCGTCTGCGACAGCATTGATTTGTGGTTCGCTGGCTCGAGTTAACAAGACAGGCCCTGAACCGTTCTCGAGTAGCTCAGCAACTATAGATACGCATTGTTCAGGCGATTTGTTAGGGCCATAGATGGCTTCTGGAACGCCCGTTCGAAGATTGCGGTGGTGATCTATTTTTGCGTGCCCGAGATCAGCGAAAGGGAGGCGACGCAAAGAATTCAATGCGTCGTCGGGGCCGATAGTTCCGGCCTTTACTTGTTCGAGAAGTTCTAGAAGCTCTAATTCGTTCATAATCTTTGGTTCTTGAGGCGTATCCTGCCACGAAGTGAGTACTAATGAGCCATCAATGAACATTCAAGTTGTTTCTCCCGTGACGCGGGTTGGTTTCATGGGCCCCCATGGCACCTTCACTGAGCAGGCTCTTTTAAGCCAAAAAGACCTTGCCGCAGCCGACACTCAACCCTTTGATTCGATCCCAGACGTGTTGAACGGATTGATTACGAGCGAAGTTGATTTAGGTTTTGTTCCGATAGAAAACGCAATAGAGGGTGCCGTAAACGTCACTCAAGATGCTTTGGCGTTTGATTTAGATCTGCGTATTCAGCGTGAAGTTGTTCTTGACGTGCAACTCAACTTGTTAGCGCTACCTGGCACGCAATTGAATGACATCCACACCGTCGTTTCCTTTCCGGTCGCTGTCGCACAATGCCGTAACTTTCTGCGTGACCAGCTCCCTAAAGCAGAGATACAAGCCGCAACTTCCACAGCGGAAGCAGCTCGCCACGTAGGAGAGCAGAGCCTCGAAGGTGTCGCCACTATCTCAAATCCCTTAGCGGCAGAGCTTTATGGTCTTGAAGCAGTCGCTGAAGCTGTTGAAGACCACACCGGAAATCAAACCAGGTTCTTGTTGTTGGCTCGCGAAGGTGTCCCGGTAGCCACCGGTCATGACAAGACGAGTGTTGTTGTGTTCCAGCGAGCTAATGAGCCTGGGAGCTTGTTAGCGATCTTGCATGAGTTCGCTGCCCGAAATATAGATCTCACTCGTCTCGAATCGAGACCGACCCGTCGAGTATTGGGCGACTACTGCTTTCTCCTCGACTTCGAAGGTCATATTGGTGACGAAGTAGTTGCGGATTGTTTGCGGGATCTAAAAATGAAACAGGGTGACATCAAATTTTTAGGTTCCTATCCCGCTGCAGGACACGACGGTGAACAAGTTCGACGCGATAGCAATGCGAATTGGCGTGAAGCCGCAAACTGGGTAGAAGAACTTCGCGGTCAAACAACTAAGTGAGAAATGGCGGAGGGCGGGGGATTCGAACCCCCGGAGGCTTGCACCTCGACGGTTTTCAAGACCGTTGCATTCGTCCGCTCTGCCAGCCCTCCGCAAATGACAGTACCGGTCTGACGTGGATGATCCACGCTTCTAAGCCGTAGGATGTGGCCGTTCACTCAAGCACCTTTCGAGGTGTAGCGGTGGGCAGTGGCGGTTCGCCGTCAAGGAGAGGTGACAGAGTCTGGTCGAATGTGCTTCCCTGCTAAGGAAGTGACTGCTCACGCGGTCCGTGGGTTCAAATCCCACCCTCTCCGCAACATCCGAACATAAAGTTTTCACAATCGGGTGGGACTGCGTACACTGCGGTCCTCGAATGCGCCTCTAGCTCAGTTGGATAGAGCGTCTGGCTACGGACCAGAAGGTCGGGGGTTCGAATCCCTCGGGGCGCGCCAAACAATTCTGTATTTTTCACGGGATGACCCTGGTGAAAAATCCACTGAACAGCCAGGTTGCTAGCTATCTGTAGTTATTGAACTTTTCGTGAATGTCGTAATCACCGAAGTAATGACCATAAAGAGCAACGACAGAATGATCCCGGCGAACATTGTTGGTGCGGGAATCATCGCTATAACAAAAGCAACAACACCAATCCAGCCCAACCACTTCGGCAGCAACCCACTACTTAGGGCTGCAAGCCCAATCGTTAATACGAGGGTTGCCATGCCTGCGTGCATTGGCCAGAAGAAAGCGTCCCATATGGCGTGCATGGTTTTCATTGATTCGGGGGACATGTTCTCTGCTTGAATCGATAGTCCCGCTCTTAGGGTTGAGTCGACTGCCATACCAGCGACAGCTATAAGAGTGGCACCGGCGACGAGCATGCCAAGTAGTTGTTGGCCAGTGTCTCGAACTCGTTGCGACATGCACATTCCGAACACCAGCACGCAAAGTGCTCCGAGGATGGCGAGCCACGAACCGATAAAGACTCGGTCTTGGTTTTGGACGTAGAGGTCTGCGATTTCTTGCGCGCTTTCTTCGGTGGATGCCCACCTGCCATGCACCGCGAAGGAGACCAGTACCAAAATGATGCCGGCGATGGCGCCGAGGGGTCCGTAGCGTTGAAGTTTCTGTTCCACCGAGTTCTCTTCCGTTTGGCCTATCTGAGAGAAGGTACCTGAGTTCTACTTAGGCCAAAGGCTTTTCAACCTGGATCGGTTTGATGATGTCTTGGTTCGGGTTGGAATTGAAAGGGCGATGCAACTTGGACGAGGGCGGGAGAGTTGAAGCGTTGAGCTGGGCGTCCTCTGCCTTTTGGCTTTTGGCCCTGGTCTAGGGCCGCTGTTATGAAGCCTGGTGTGGATTGGACTTTCCGATGGAAGTTCCCGGCAGCTATTTCGATACCAAATATCACTTCATAGACACGTTGCAGTTCGCTGATCGTGAATGCAGATGCACAGAGCCTCGTGGCGAGGGAAGTTGAGTTCAATGATTGGCGGAGGGCTTCTAAAGCGTCGATTGCTATTTGAAGGTGATCGAACGCGAATCGGAAGTCGCCAGCTTGCCACTCACTGATCGGGATCAGTTGAAGTCCAGAAGAGGCAGTGTCAATGTTTGAGTGGTGGGTGACCCCCCAGTACACGATGGCAATTGATCGATGTCGAGGGTCTCGTGTCGGTTCGCTGTAGACACCGAGTTGTTGTAGATCGTCGATTGCTAATGGAGCGAGCGGGGGAGTAGCTGCTCGTATCGCTGAGGCCGATAATTCTTCAGTTGGCGCTGGGGTAGTCCCTGGGAGTTCCCATTGGAAACGAAACGGTCCCTCGCTGCGCTCGGCTAGTAACAGCATGAGTTGGTTATTAGCGATTGAGAAAATCGCGCTATGGCAACTAATAACAGGTGGGCCTAAATTCCCTTGTTCTTCTGGGGTTTTCGGGAAGGAATCGGGCTCCATAATCCAAAAACGATACCATTAAATATCAAATAAATAATATATAAACATAATAATATTTATTAACTCAATAATATTATTAAGCAATAATATTTATTAAATAAATAATTAATCAATCAAAGGGCGTTTCGTAACTTGTTATTTGGCGAATGATCACCAGACAACCAACGCTGAAGCTCGTTATGGGCATGTGATCGCTGCCAGGCGTTAATGTCAGCCACATTTTCAGGATCTGCTGTGAATTCGACGGTTAACCCGTCCGGATCAGTCACGTACAGAGACACGCAGTAACCATGATCAGTTGTTCTATGAGTCAACCCAGCCGAATCAAGCGAATTGCGAACTCGTTCCTGATCTTCCAATGTGCTTGAAAGCGCAACGTGGTTGAGCGAGCTGCGAGAATCAAGCTTCATCTCAGCTTGATCATCGAGATCCAAAAACTGGAAAAAAGCTAACGCTGAACCATCGACAAGTTCGAAAAACGTATGGCAATAGGTTCGTTCTTTGCCTCGGACGGTCTCTACCTCGCACCAGGTAGCTACAAGCGGAAAGCCCAAAAGATCTTCGTAAAAGACACGCGTCGCTTCTTGATCATCAACCACATAAGCATGATGATGAAGCCGAAACGCCGGAATGTTCTCTTTCATCACCCCTACCCCCTGAAGTGACCACAGTGTCCAAGCCATAGTGGCTGTTGCGGTCTACACAACCTAGTCTTGACTACCGCTGGCTTGTAACCGAGAGGAATGTCGTGTTTAAACGGACATGGGGTTTAGCAAAATCGTCAATGACGGTCATCCGACTGGACCGAGAACTACTCGTACTTCCGGTCCTGAACGCATTAGCAGTGATTATTTATGGCTTGATTCTTTGGCTAGTCGCTTCAGGTTTAGGAGCAGACCTCTCCGGCAACTCTGATAGCGGTGGTGGAGGACTCATCGCGATAGGCCTTCTTGGTCTAATAGGGATGAATATCATCAACACATTCTTTAAAGGCGCCCTCGTAGCCGGAGCTCACGAACGATTCACGGGTGGCGACCCGACCATCGGCTCATCGATCTCTGGTGCTTCAGCTCGGCTCCACAGACTCATTCCTTGGGCCTTAATGGCGACAACAGTAGGCATCATCATGTCCATCGTCGAACGACAGGGTGGCCAAATTGGGCGCATAGCTCGAGGCTTGTTCGACATGGCCTGGGGCGTCATCACGTTCCTGATAGTTCCTGTAGTCATGTTCGACGATCTCGGGCCAATAGCGGGACTTAAAAGATCTGGGCAGCTTTTGCGAACATCTTGGGGTGAAAATGTGACGGCTCAAGTTGGGTTCGGATTACTCACAGTCGTTATGGCCATACCCGGCATTATCCTGATCGGATTAGGGTCATCAACCGGTATTTGGGCGTTGATGGTTCTTGGAGTGTTGGCGATCATGTTCGCTGCCGTCGTTGCTGCAGCACTGAACGGAATCTTCCAAACAGCTCTCTACCTCTACGTCACAACCGGTACGACCCCAGCCGGATTTGGTGAACAACAATTGGACGCATCGTTCAATCAGAAATAAGCGTCAACCAAGAACTTCAGCAATCGCGAGATCAGCGATCCTATCTGCGTCATATCCGAGTTCTTCAGTCAAAATTTCCCAATTGTGTTCCCCCCAGGTCGGCCCTCCGTAGGTAACGACAGCTGGAGTACGCGACATCACGAACCGAGAATTCTCGATCGTTGTTGTGCCCTGAGTTGGATGGCCTACTTCAATGAAATGGTTTCGGTGTTTCAGTTGCGGGTCGACGAGAGTGTGACGGCTGTTTTGAACCTGGTGAGCGGGAATCCCAGCCGCGACACAATGTTCCATGACTTCGCTATTTGGCCGCGAAGAGGTCCAGCCACTAATTAACTCTTCAAGTTCGTCTTGATGGCTTCGTCTCTCTTCAACGGCCAGGTCTTTCACGCCGGAACTGCCCATCAGATCACATAATGCTTGCCATTGATTGTCATCGCAGACAGCGATCGCTACCCATTCGTCATCGCCAGCCGATGGGAATACTCCATGGGGAGCGAACACGTCATCTCTGTTTCCACGTCGCTCCCACATACGTTCGTTTACTGACCAATCAAGGAGCAATGGAGCGAGTTGCTGCATTGATGCTTCTCCTTGACTGAAATCAAGATATTGACCTTGTCCAGTTGACCGGTGATGCTCGACAGCTGCCATGACACATGCCACCAAGTAACGGCTTGATATGTAGTCCGTGTACGCCCCAAATGGCCCCGATGGTCCACGGTCAGGCCAACCGGTAGGTTCGAAGAACCCCGAAATAGCAGCGGCCATCGTTCCGTAGCCAGCTAGCTCTGTGTAAGGGCCTGTTTGTCCCATGATGCAGCTCGACGCCATCACCAGATCAGGTTTGATTTTGCGTAATGACTCGTAGCCGAGACCGAAGCCGCGCATACCTTTTGGTGAGAAAGATTCAAGTACCACATCAGCCCATTGCACAAGATCGTGAACGACCTCAATCGCTTCGGGTTTATTCAGATCAAGCGAGAGTCCGCGTTTGTTCGCGTTCATATTGCTGTAGAGCGCTGAGTTATCTGGCAGCCCTTCATCATCATGAAATGGGAACAAGGTTCTCGCCGTATCCATTCGAGCTTCGGAATCAACTCGAACTATGTTCGCCCCGTAATCGGCTAGAACACGACTCCCCGCGGGACCAGCCATAACCCACATGAAATCGAGCACCTTTAAACCTTCAAGGGCCTTCCCCTGACGATCTGGGATTGCTGGAATCGAAACGCTTGGCTTTCTTGGCGGTTCGGAAAGAACTTGTGTCGTGTGTTCACCAACTGATGGTGGGGCCGGCAACGGAACTTGTGGTGTCTCCGAGAAAATGGCCATCCTGCCGGGGAATTTGACTTCCTGGCCCTCAACTACCAAGTCCTCCCAAAGGTCGCGTGCCTGGAGATGGGGGTTGTTGTACACATCTTCAGCAGTTGTGACTGGAGCTATAAGCAGCCGCTTTGCGAAAGCGGCGTCGAATAACTCTTGTTTCGTTTTAGTCATGCAAAAGTCAGTCACGCATTGCTTGACTCTGTCGTACTCTTCGACCGGCTCGCTGCCAGAAAACAGTAAGTCGGCGTAGTTCAACCAGTCTTTGTTCAGAGTCTCCTCATCGCAAAAACCTTCTTCATGAATCCATTCCATGAGTCGCCGGGTGTACGGACCTAACGCTGTTCCAAACAGAACTGTTACTGATACATGACCGTCAGCGCATGGCCACATCAGTTGTATATAGATTCCTGCGACGGTAACCCCGCCAGCTTCTCGATTCGATTCCGGTGCGTTAATGGCTAGGGCGACCATGTAGGTCTGGCTGGCCTGCAATGTCGAAGCTTGAGCTGAAAGATCAATATGTTGACCTAACCCTGAATTGTTTTCTCTTTCATACAATGCGATCAACGCAGCACTTGAACACTCGGCGGCTGCGTGAGCGTATGCCTGGGGTAGAGGAATTCGAAGCGGAGAACGGTCGGAGTCTCCGGTTAATACCATCTGCCCGCCCGACGCCATGATCGTCAGATCAGTTGCTGGCCACTTGGCTTTGGGGCCGGTGCCACCGAACGCAGAGATAGATAAATGGATCAGCGCCGGATTTCTCTCAGCCATCACGCCATAACCGAGTCCCAACTCATCTAACACTTCGGGTCCAAAGGCTTCGATAACAATGTCTGCGCCGTCGGTTAAACGAAGCAACTCGTCGCGTCCTTCAGATGTTTCAAGGTCAAGGACGACTGATTTCTTGCCTCGGTTATATGACCAATGCCACAGCGAAGTATTGGGTGATACGACGTCTCCTGCGAATGGTCCAACCTGCCGCGAATGAGAACCGCCGGGCGGTTCGACCGTAATCACTTCGGCACCCAACGAGGCCAACACGCTTCCAGCAAGTTGGCCGCGTTCGTCCGCTAACTCAATTACCCGATAATCCCCAAGCATGGTCATAGATTTACGCGCCCCCGCTGCGGTGTAAAGACCTAGAGAAGTATTCCTCGCGAATAGCTACACAATCCAATCAAATAGCTCACATCTCACATTCGCTGGATCACCTCAGACGCAAACCTCGAATAAATTTCGTACTGCTGATCAACCGGGGGAATAAAATTAATCCCGTCGAGACCTTGTCGTTCTAGTTCTGTCAGTTGTTCGACGATGTCTCCGGGTTGTCCAACAATTGCGCATTCACGAATCAGTTCAGGAGTTACGAACCGAGCTTCTTCCTCGTCTAGGTGACCGTAATGAGAAGAATGAATGTCAGAAATAGATCTGTTGGCGTCGCGTTCTCGACGGAACGCTACGTATTGGTCCCAAATTGATTCAACAAATTTAGGTGGCTCAGCTTCGGCTTCGAGAAAACGATCGTAGAGATAATGAACGTTGACCATCACTGATGATCCGACTTCTTCTAACACCCGAGGCGATGACAACGTCTCATCAGAATTCAACATCAACATGTTGACCAGAGCTGTTGTTTCGAATCCATCAAGATTTCGTCCCGCTTGATGGGCTCCCCGCTCGACGTTTGTGAGAGCGTCAGGGATACTTCCGCCTCGTGGAATGCCGGTAATCAAACCATCGCCTAGCTCGCCGGCAAGGCTTTGTGAACGTGGTCCGAAGCCTCCGACATGGATCGGAATAGGATTTTCTATATCGATGTAATCAAGTTCGAGGCTCTGAAAATTCACTGGGTGTGTGCGGCCGTTAGCTGTGTAATCAACCGTCTCACCATTTAGCAGAGCTCGAATCACCCTGAGATCTTCGGCGTAGTCAGCGACCTTCATGGGTAGCTGACCCATGTTCCTCATAGCAGTATTGCCGGTGCCCACACCCAGAAATGTTCGGCCTGGGGCCATACGATTGATAGTCGCAATCGCGTTAGCAGTAACTGGAGCGACCCGTAAACCAGGAATAGCTACACCTGAGCCGACACGTATTCGCTGAGTTCGTTCAGCGACCAGTGCCATCATCACCCAAAGATTTGAACGCAACAGCGGACTGTCCCACACCCAACAAAAGTCATAACCCGAACGTTCGGCCTCAACCGCTAAATCAATTTCATCGAACCGGCTGACTGTTACCCCAAATTTCATAGAGAAAATTTCTATTCGATGACTCGTACGAGACGAAATACTGGGATTACCCGTGGGGTTGCTTTCTCTTCGTATTCATTGAACACCGGAAGTTCGGCGGCTTGCGCGGCATACAAACGCTCCCGTTCAGCGCCCTCAGTTAGCACTGCAGTTGCTTCATATTGTTCAGACCCGACTTCTAAAAGAACATCTGGATTAGCGATCAAGTTGTGATACCAGCTTGGGTGCGAAGGCCGCCCAGCAGCTGAGGCAATCACAACAACGTCATCTCCGTCTGTTGTGTAGGCCAATGGGGAACAAAGTTCACGGCCAGACTTCGCGCCGACCATTGTCACCAACGCCATAGGAACTTGATCGAAAGGAGGCCCGCATTTGCCGTCGTTGGCCCTGAATTCGTCAATGACCCTTGCATTCATAGCTAGTAGTTCAGCTGTCATGTCATCCCCTTTGTCCGAGCTAAAGCTACCTCTCGTGAATGGCCTGCTCGATGATTACACGTTTTGCTCCTTCAGGTTTCATCGCGCAGTCTGAAGATCTTGGGTAGTGACGTCAATCGGGTCATGACTTGCTACGACATCCACAACACTGGGGTTCGCTCCCAAAAGATTCAGTACGTGATTCACCGTCGCGTCGCTTTCAATATGAGTTATCGCAGCGTCGCTGTCTATAACAGCGGTGTAGGGATAGCGGTCCCGAACCCACGCAATGAGATCTTGAGGCAGCGTTCTGCCGTAACGCCACAGACAAAAAACGTTTACTTCGAACACCAACAACGGACAATCGCGTAGGAGTGTGTTGCTAGCTCCTTGCAATACTCCGAGTTCGCCGCCTTCGACATCAATTTTGATGAAATCCACACGGTCGAGCTCCAAGGCACTGACTGCTTCATCAACAGTGGTCACTGAAACGTCGACGCCACCAAGTTCCTCCGACAAAAAGCCCCAGCCACTGCCGTTTCCATCTTCGTGGAATCGCATGTTTCCTGATTGAGCTCCTACTCCGCTTTCCTGAAGAGAAACTGTCGCCCCGACGCTGCGACGAATTGTTTCACGCAACGAACGATGAACCGAAGGAGCAGCTTCGAACGCAACGACATGACCATCGGGGAACCGCTGCGCCAGTGCCGCTGTCACTGCACCAATGGAAGCACCAATGTCGAGGATGACCGGGCTATCTCTGAGCAGTAGGTCAGCTACCCGAACAGCAGGCTGAAAAATTTTTCCTTCCTCGACACACTGCTGAAAATAGAGGTCGTCGGCTTCACCTGCAATCTCGACATCGATACCCGAAACCCTAAGTTGGCCGACCTGAAGATCATTTGTCACTGCGCTGACATTAGCTAACGCCGGTAGCGTTGACGCTTCGGTGCACCAACGGAGGTCGCTATGCCGATCTTCCTAGGGTTGGTAGGTTCCCTAGTAATTGGCACCTCAGATTTCTTTGCCAGGTATGTCGCTCGCCGAAATCATGCCGCGACGACCGCAGCAACAGGACTGATATTTGCTACGTCAGCTGCCTTGCTCGTAGCAAGTTTTGGGCCGGGAACATTTTTGGCAACTGACTACGTTTTCGGTTGTGCATCAGGTGTTGCCAGTGGGTGTGCGCTTGGGCTTTTATATCGAGGTTTAGCTGTCTCTTCTGTTGCGGTCGTTTCGCCAATAGTCGCAGTACTACTCGGGGCAATCCCAATGTTTTGGGAAGTTGTCACCGGGACATCGCTTACTGCAGGTGTTCTTAGTGGTGTTGCGGTCGCACTATTTGGACTGCTCGTCACCACTTTCGATCCGGCGTTAGGTGATCGTGTCAAACAAGGAGTCATCCTTGGTTGTGCCTCAGGTCTTTGCTTCGGTACCGGTCTTGTGTTCATGGCCCAAACCAGTGCTGAAGGCGGGCTATGGCCAGTAGTGGGACAACGATTAACAGCCTTTATTATTCTCATCGGTTTCTGCGTCGCTCGAGGTTTACCCCGACTGGTTCGAGGGCAGGCACTCCGCTTTTCAGCTGCTGCCGGCATTCTTGGATCCATCGGTGTGCTGTGTTACACCGCAGGCTTTCAACGCGGTTCAGTAACAGCAGTCGCTGTAGCTGCCTCGGTGTTCCCAATACCTACTGCAATACTTGCAGCCACATTCGACAACGACTCACTTCGATGGTGGCAAATTGTTGGTATTGGCCTTGTAATAACGGGAATCGGATTGATTGCCCGTGGATAAAATCAGATTAATAAGAACGTACGGTTCCGGATTAGAACATGACTGACGGATGGAATTTCTGGATTGATAGAGGCGGCACCTTTACCGACATAGTTGGCCGCGCTCCCGACGGAAACCTAAAAACCCACAAACTACTTTCAGATAATCCGCGTCGATATGCCGACGCAGCAGTCCAAGGCATAAGAGACCTATTGGAACTTGGTACTGATGAAGTAATACCGCTCGACAAAATCGAAACAGTAAAGATGGGGACAACCGTCGCCACCAACGCCCTACTTGAACGACAAGGCGAACCAACGCTGCTCGTCACTACCAAAGGTTTCGCTGACATTCTCCGAATCGGCTACCAAACACGCCCAGATCTATTCGCTCTCGAGATAGAACTGCCCGAAATGCTCTACACCGAGGTGCTCGAAGTTGAAGAGCGAGTGGGTGCCGACGGCGAGGTACTCACCCGACTCGATGAAAACGCCGCACGAGCAGGACTTCAACTGGCCCGAGCACAAGGACTTAACTCGGTTGCAATCGTTCTTCTGCACGGGTACCGCTACACGACTCATGAAGCCCGTTTGGCGGTTATCGCACGTGAACTTGGATTTGAACAAGTTTCGGTGAGCCACGAGGTGAGTGCCCTTATGAAAATTGTTCCTAGAGGTGACACCACTGTCGTCGATGCTTACCTGTCGCCAATCTTGAGGCAATACGTCTCGCGGGTAGACGAACAACTCCGACACAACCAGACCAGCCCAAGGCTCATGTTTATGCAATCAAACGGAGGTCTCACCGACGCTTACGCATTTCAAGGAAAAGATGCGCTGCTTTCAGGGCCCGCTGGGGGCGTCGTCGGTATGGCACGCACAGCGGAAAACGCCAACCTAAATAAACTCATCGGCTTTGACATGGGCGGAACCTCAACCGACGTAAGCCACTACGCGGGCGAATTCGAACGCGCATATGAAACCGAAGTAGCTGGCATCCGAGTTCGATCCCCAATGATGGACATCAATACTGTTGCTGCTGGGGGAGGATCCATCCTTCATTTCGATGGAAGTCGACTACGAGTAGGCCCAGACTCCGCGGGAGCTAACCCCGGCCCAATGTGTTACGGCAACAACGGTCCACTCGCCATCACTGACTGCAACGTAGTACTTGGCAAACTCCGCCCAGAATTCTTTCCTGCTGTTTTTGGTTCTGATGGAAATCAACCCCTCGACATCGCGGCCACAACACAAGCATTCAGCTTGCTAGCTGAACAAATCACCGAAGCCACAGGAACCCATCAAACGGAAACCAGCGTCGCACAAGGCTATTTAGATATTGCAGCTGACAACATGGCGAACGCGATCAAGAAAATCAGCATCGAACGAGGCCATGACGTCACCGACTACGCACTGGTGTGCTTCGGAGGGGCAGGAGGCCAACATGCTTGCATGGTCGCCGATCGTCTAGGAATAGAACACATATACGTCCACCCCCATGCAGGAGTTCTCTCTGCCGTCGGAATCGGACTGGCTGACGTGCGCCAAATCCGAGATGAAACAGTCGAACAGACCCTGAACGATGAGAACCTGCAACGATTAGACCCGCGTTGGCACGAACTGGAAAACAACGGAACCCAATACTTACAAAACCAAGGCATCGAAAGCAAAGCGCAAGAACTTCGGCGCCGACTATCACTTCGATATCAAGGCTCAGATACAGCGCTACTGGTATCGGCAGGAACAAATAGCGATGTCAAAGCAGCATTCGAAACCAACCATGCTGCACGATTTGGGTTTACCTCGCCGCAGACACCGATAATCATTGAATCGTTGCAGCTAGAAGCCGTCGGGCTAGCAGAACCACTGTCAGTCAGCGAAACAGACTCGCAAGACGAAGACCCGTTGCTTGGGATATTTCCGACAACAATGAGTAACAAAACGATTGATACTCCATTTCTAAATAGACAGAACTTGGCAACTGATACACCAGTAACTGGCCCAGCAGTTCTGGTCGAACCCAATGCGACGACAGTTATTGAACCGAACTGGCAAGCTCACGTAAAAGCGAACGGTGACCTCTTCATCGAACGAATTGCGTCCCAAAACCAGCGACCCGCAGTCGGGACAAACGTCAACCCCGTTCAGCTTGAAATCTTCAACAACCTCTTCATGAACATCGCCGAACAAATGGGAGTTGTCCTCGAAAACACAGCCGTATCAGTGAACATAAAAGAGCGTCTTGATTTCAGCTGCGCCATCTTTGACCCAGATGGGGAACTCATCGCCAATGCCCCTCACCTACCTATCCACCTCGGGTCAATGAGTGAAGCCATCAAATCAGTGATCGCCAACAACCCTCAAATGCAACCAGGTGACGCCTACGTCCTCAACGATCCATACAACGGCGGAACTCACCTCCCAGACATCACTGTGGTGAAACCTATTTTTGACGAAAATACGGGACAACGAATTTTCTACGTTGCTTCACGCGGCCACCACTCCGACATAGGCGGCATCGTTCCAGGGTCAGCACCCGCCGACTCGACAACAATCGACGAAGAAGGCTTAGTTCTTGACAATGTTCTACTAGTGCAAGGCGGCCGGTTTTTAGAACAGGAAATCAGAAATCTGCTTACAACCGGACCCTGGCCTGCCAGAAACCCTGACCAAAATGTTGCCGACCTGAAGGCGCAAGTCGCAGCATGTGAGAGAGGCGCCGCCGAACTTCACAACGTCATCAACCATTACGGTCTCGACGTAGTCCACGCATACATGGGACACGTCATGGAAAACGCCGAAGAATCGGTGAGACGCGTCATCGCAGCACTCAGCGACTGCGAATTTGTCGGAGAAATGGACGACGGAAATCAAATAGCGGTGTCAATCAAAGTTGACCTCGCTAAACGGTCGGCGGTTATCGACTTCACAGGAACAAGCGACCAACACCCCGGTAATTTCAACGCTCCCAAGGCCGTCTGCCGTTCCGCAGTCCTATACGTCTTCAGATGTATGGTCAACGACGCTATCCCGCTCAACGCAGGTTGCTTGCTCCCATTAGATATCAGAATTCCCGACCCATCGATGATCAGCCCTCATTCACCCGCTGCAGTGATTGCGGGCAACGTCGAAACCAGTCAATTGCTAGTTGACACCCTCTTCGGAGCGTTAGGTGTCATAGCTGGCTCCCAAGGAACCATGAACAACTTCATCTGGGGTAACGACAAACACCAGTATTACGAAACCATTTGTGGGGGAGCTGGCGCAACACCATCAGCGGACGGGGCAAGCGCCGTGCACACACACATGACGAATACCCGCCTAACTGACCCCGAAATTTTAGAGTGGCGTCATCCGGTACGAATCGAGCATTTCAAAGTTAGGCAGAACTCCGGTGGACTCGGAGCGCAACGAGGGGGCGATGGCGTCATACGGCGACTCCAATTTCTGGAACCCATGACGGTCAACGTTTTGTCTTCGCGCCGAAAAGTTGCGCCGTACGGTGTCAACGGAGGAAACGACGGCCTTGTTGGAGTTAATCGTCTATTGAGAGCTGATGGCACGGCTACAGAATTGCCGGGTAGCACTCGAGTAGACGTCAACCCAGCTGACTGCTTTGAGATCGAAACCCCTGGGGGAGGGGGATTCGGCTCACCAGAAAGGCAGTAACCGCTACGTCGGCAAACCGTCGGCTATCAGAGCGAAACCATCTAGCGCACCGACCCGTTCCCGCATTGCGGTCTGATATCCATCGCTGTTATACCAAGCCAACAATTTCTCTTTGGATTCAAATTCGACAATAACGACCCTCGACCCAGGAGGCTTCTGCGTTCCCTCCAACACCTCTGCGTGTAGATCAACT
>JUEP01000024.1 GCA_000817105.1 marine actinobacterium MedAcidi-G3
CCCATTTCGTTCAAACAAAATAAAATCCGGGTGCTCCTCAGCAATTGCGAGCCTTTTATGTCTTTCTGGATCTTGACTTCCTACAGCCAGTAATTCAGCCGCAAACCTTGTGGCAGCAGTGCGAGCACCACATCCTGCTGGTCCTACAAATAGATATGCGGGTAACGGCGCTGAGACCGCATTTCTCAACGCAGAAACGGCGGATGTTTGACCGATAATTCCCTCGAAACTATCGGTCACTTAACACCAACGACGCCAGCAACACGTTCTGCGACCTCGTCTACCGAGCCACTACCGTCGATCACCCTCCAACGCCCTGGGTCAGCATGGGCTAGCGCATTGAAACCCTCTATGACTCGGTTAGCGAAATCCACGTCTTCCCTTTCCATTCGATCACGATGATCTCCCAATCGGCTATCGGCCGTTTCGACGGGCACCTTTAGGAAGATCACAAGATCGGGCAGTAAACCTCCGCTGCTCCATTCGACCAGTCGCATAAGTTCTTCGATGGACTGCCCACGTCCGTAACCTTGGTAGGCGAGCGTCGAGCCATAAGAACGGTCAGTTACAACATCGCTGCCTTCGGTTAAGGCTGGTTCGACGACTTCAGCTAGGTGCTGGGCCCTGTCTGCCGCAAAAAGCAGTGCCTCAGCACGTTCGGTTGGCGCTGGACCATTTCCGAGTAATAAATCTCTGATCGCCACACCCAGTGCCGTGCCGCCCGGTTCTCGAGTCAGCACCGCATCTAACCGAAGGCTTAGAAGGCGCGCCTGAGTTGACTTTCCACTTGCTTCCCAGCCTTCGAATGCTATGTATTTTCCTCGTTGCGTCATTTGAGCTTCTTTTGAGGGGGGCGCAGTGAGATCCACGCAAGCCCCGATGCAAGCAACATAAAGATGCTCGCTAACCATAGGGCGCCCCGGACCCCGGGGAGCGCCATAGACCATGTGCCTATGATGAGCTCGTTATCGAACAGAACATCGAAAAGCCAGTTGAATCCATCAGATAAAAACCCGCCGACGGTAATCGATAGAAGCAGACAAAAACGGACCAAGGTATATAGAGCACTAAAAACTCTTCCTCGAAGTTGCTCGTCTACGTGCTCATGTAGAAGCGTGAAACCCAAGACATAAACCGATCCCGCGAAGATTCCCATCGAGAAAACCCCGGCCAGATTTAAGAACGTATTTGAGGTAGATACCGCAAACAATAGGCATCCGCCGGCGCCAAAAACTGCGCCGATAAATCCACGTTCCTTATCTAAACGTCGTTGCAGCGCTGACAAGAGCGATACGCCTGCGGCGACGCCCATACCGAGAGTCACCAAAATGGTCCCGAACCCAGCGTTGCCAGCTCCTAGAACGACGTCGTTATAGACAGCACCGAGGGGAATCAGCATTCCGCCTCCGATCATCCCCGTGGCTAATCCGACGAGCACTGCTCGTACCTGCGGGCTGATCGCTATAAAGCTCCACCCTTCGCGCAGTTCTCGCACTCCTTGGGCTAAATCAATGGAGCCGGACTTTTTTTCCTGACGGCGTCGCGCTCCTATCGGCAAAGTGGCTATAAGCCCAGCTGCTATCAGAAAAGTTAATGCGTCGAGCGCTAACGCCCACTCAACTTGACCAATAGCGCTTCCCCCTAGCCATTCAGCGAGCTTCGCTAGTCCAATAAAAGCCCCGGCTGCGAGAGGGAAAGTGCCGTATGCCGCTACCAACGAAAGTGAATTGGCCGCCGTCAGCTGCTCTTTGGGAACCAAGTTGGGAACGATCGCTTCTTTCGCAGGTCCCCAGAGGGATGTCGCTAATTCAAGTAATAACGAGGCGAGTACCAGAGCCCACACGCGCTCAATAAACGGAATTGTGAGCAGTACCAAGGCTCGAAGAATGTCACAGCCGATTAAAAGTCGTTTCCGATTGACTCTGTCAACTATGACCCCTCCCACAGAGGCTAAGAAAAATCCTGGGAGTACTCTGGCTACCATGACCAGCGCTATTGCGGATCCAGGCTGATCGCCGCCGATGCGGCGAGCGATCTCGATAATGGCTAAAAATCCGATCCAGTCACCAAATGCGCTGACTATTTGAGCGATCCATAGGCGTAGAAACGCGGTACTCCCGAATACAGGGTGTGACCTAGTCAGACGCTCATTGGCATCTTGATCTGGGGTTACCTCGGGTTCGTCCATATCCGCCGTTCAGACTCTTCAGGGTTTCGCAGGGTCAAAATCTATTCGAACTCAACAACGAGCATCTGAAGTACAGGATATTCAAAAACGCTGCTAATGGAACGAACCGCGAGAAGTCCTACGGCCGTTTCTCGGCCAATAGCTCTATCGCTCTTTGCTCGGTGAGTGCTTCAACCGAATCCCAACTCTTTAGCGAAGCGTTGGTCGTGCCATCAGTTACATACGGTCCAAATTTTCCGTCTTTCAGCAGAATGGGCTGATCGCTGTTGGGGTCTTTGCCTAGTTCTTTGAGTGGCGGTTTCGCTGCTCGACGACCAAACTTTTTCGGTACCGAAAGTAACTGCAGGCACTCTTCAAGCGTGATGGTCAATAACTGCTCTTCATTTTGTAGATTGCGGCTCTCTCCATCCTTGAGTAGGTAAGGGCCATAGGGGCCGTTTTGAACGGTTATTGCGACCTCGTCAGCAGGATCTGTTCCAACGAGGCGTGGCAAGCTCAGGAGTTCAAGTGCTTCCTCGAGAGTGATGCGTTCTAGGGTCATCGTTTGGAACAGTGAAGCTGTTTTTGGCTTCGGTTGATTCTTTAGTTCAGCGATGCGGTCTAGTTCGGCAACGACTTCAACGATGCTTTCGAACAGTCGAGAAGTTTCAACGAGGGAATTGATATTGGTGAGACGGTCTTCGTTGTCACCGCGATTCAAGTCCTTTATGTACCCCGACTGCTCTAGACATGATTGCAGCGCTGCAGGAGCATCTGATTCGCGCAGATCCACGATTGATTTTCTTAGCTTCAGAAACGACCGAATAGCTTTTTGCGCAGCTGCCGACGAACCGGCTTCTTCGGTTCGTTCGAAAGCCTCCAAGAGGCTGATCTCATGAGTCTCGCTGAACTCAATGAGTCGTTTGATGGCGGCGTCGCCAATTCCGCGTTTGGGGTTCTTTATCGCTAACCGCACTGAGTCGTTGTCCGGTTCGTCGGTCATGCATCGCATATAGGCGAGTGCTACTTTGAGTTCTTTCTTGTGGAGAGGAAGAGCTAGGAGTTGACCTCCGGGTGACGAAGCTGCTGGCATTTTTGGAGGCCGCCCCAAAGATACATATGGGCCGAACGTTCCTGGCCTCGCGATGACTTCTATCCCAGTCGCCGGATCGACCCCCAAGACTTGTTCTTCTGGTGTCTCTAATAGTTCGATCGCTAGGTCAAGGGTGATCTCATCTGGGGTGATGCCTGCAGGTAATGATCGGTATTCTTCGCCTCGTTGCACATAGGGAAAGTTCTTACCCACTTTGGCCACAACGACTTGGCCGTCGTTATCAACCCCAATGGGAATCGTGTTGATTTCCACTGGGTCGATGTCAGCAAGATGTTCATCTGATACCAGGTTGCGAAGACCCTGCAGTGGCTCCCCATTTGCGTTAACGCCCCCAAAATAGAAGTCAGATAGCCATGGGTTAGGTTCGATTTCACCTACTGATATCTGATCGAGGTCGTCTTCCATGCTTGCAGTTAGGGCGTAGTCAACTAGATGTGGGAAGTGATTTTCCATGAGACCGACCGTCGCAAAAGCAGTCAGCGCTGGCACTAACGCCTGGCCTTTCTTCCAGACATAGCCTCGGCTTTGAATGGTGCCAAGAATGCTCGCATAGGTGCTGGGCCGTCCCACTCCTAGTTCTTCTAGTCGTCGAACTAGGGTCGCCTCGGTGTACCGAGCCGGTGGTTTTGTTTGGTGATCTTTGCTTTCAAGGGACGAGGCAACAACAACATCACCCTCTGAGAGATTGGGAAGCGCGCGCTCTTCGTCGTCTGATTCTTCTGACTGCTGCCCGTACACGGCTCGAAAACCTGGGGAAGTAATTACGGTCCCGCTAGTGCCGAACTCATAAGTTGCTGATCCGGATGGGGAAGCGGCTAAGCGAATAGTGACCGTCTGTCCTTCAGCGTCGTTCATCTGACTGGCTATCGTGCGACTCCAGATCAGTTGGTACAAACGAGCTTGATCACTGTCGGCTTTGTCTCCTTTGAATCCAAGGTCAGCTGGATTTCGCCATGCGTCTCCTGCGGGGCGGATAGCTTCGTGCGCCTCTTGAGCGTTTTTGACCTTCTTGTTGTACACCCGAGCATCTGCAGGCAGGTGTTCGTTCCCATAGTGATCTCTGATCAAGGTCCGAGCGGCACTAAGCGCATCAGCCGACAACGTCGTGCTGTCGGTCCGCATATAGGTTATGTGCCCTTCTTCATAGAGCTTCTGGGCGGCTCCCATTGTTCGTGAGGCGGAGAACCCTAAACGCCCGCTGGCTTCTTGCTGAAGAGTCGAGGTCATGAAGGGTGCCGCTGGTCGCCGTCGGTAGGGTTTGGAGTCAACAGACTGAACAGTGAACTCAGCCCCAGTAAGCGTCGAAACCAGTTCTTTTCCCTGGTCAATGTTTACGATCGTTCTGTCGGCCTGACTGAGTTCGCCTTGGGAGTCGAAGTCTCGACCAGTTGCAACACGAACGTCATTGATAGCGGTAAGAGCCGCGGTAAACGTCGCACCGGAGGACATCTCAGCCTCCAAGCTCGAATAGGCAGCTGTTTGGAATTCAATGCGTTGACGTTCTCGCTCAACAATCAAGCGATTAGCGACACTCTGGACTCTGCCAGCAGACAAACCAGGCTTAACTTTTTGCCACATAACGGGAGATACTTTGTATCCGTAGAGTCGATCGAACTTCCGTCGAGCTTCTTGGGCATCAACAAGGCGATGATCCAATTCTCGGGGAGAGGCGACCGCATCACGAATAGCTTTTTCGGTGATTTCGTGGAACACCATTCGATACACAGGCACTTGGGGGTTTAGCACTTCGAGCAGGTGCCAAGCGATAGCTTCGCCCTCGCGGTCCTCATCCGTCGCTAAGTAAAGCCCGTCTGAATTCTTCAGCAGCTTTTTCAGTTTTGCTACTTGTTTCTTCGCCCTCTCGGTAACTACGTAGAGGGCTTTAAAGTCATTGTCGACGTCTATGCCCAGATTCGCCCATGACTCGCCTTTGTAGACGGCAGGTACCTCAGTTGCTTTGGCTGGAAGGTCACGTATGTGCCCGACTGAGGCCTCGACCACATAGTCGGAACCCAAGTACCGCTCAATGGTTTTAGCCTTGGCAGGTGATTCGACGATTACTAGCGATTTAGGCACAACTGTTATTAATTCCGTAGTTTGAGTGGGGCTGTCAAATTATCGGTTTGCTCAAATCAAGCAAACTTATTGGCGGAAGGTATCGTTCATCTCTCCATTTCCAACGCATCTTCAGCATCAAAATCTCTGTATCTACTCATTAACCCGACAATCACAACGACCAGGGCAGCGCCAAGCATGGCAGCCACTAATGCCCCAACAACATCTTCCCCGATCGGTGCTCCCAGGCGGGTATCTTCGAGTCCGCCTTGATTCGAAGGCCATGGCCACAACACTCTTAACGACCCCAACATGAGGCCTAAGAGGGCTGAAACAATTAGATCTCGGTATCGACTGAGCAGCTTGTGGAGAACTCGGCTAAATAGCGCTAAACCAATTATCGCTCCGACCATGTACAAAAGCAGCACGCTGAAATCACGTTCGTCTAGGGCACCAATTAGGTGGTCGTATAAACCGATCATGAGCAGAATGAAAGATCCACTGATCCCAGGCAAAATCATGGCACAAATCGCTATGGAGCCAGCCACAATAAGAATTATTGGCGTCGGATTTTCATAGGCCCCTGAACGAATTCCTAATAACGCAAAGGTGAGTCCGAGCGTCGTTACCAGCACAACCAACCGAGAAGTTCGCCAGTGTCGAACTTCGGTTCGTGTTACAAAGGCTGACGCGATGATGACGCCAAAGAATACTGACGAAACAATAATTGGATGGTCATGAATTTGGGTTCGCAACCAGGAGACCAGCAAACCTATTGCCAGGACTATCCCACAAACAAGGCTCATGAGGAAGGGCCAGTCAACTGATCGAACGCCTTGCTTGAAACCTTTGGCGTCGCCGCGTAACAGTCTGCTTAGGGCTTGCGAACCTAAGCTGATTTGTTGGATCAGTTGATCATAAATACCCAACAGCAGGGCAACTGTTCCCCCTGAAACACCAGGAATTATGTCCGCGACCCCCATGCAAAACCCGCGCACGATTTGGATAGGGACACGCAGCCTCACACAGGGGAAGGTACCGCGACTAAGTAACGCTGCACCTTTTACTTTCCTGCTTTCTTGGAGAGTTCGATTGTTCAGAGCGCCGTTCTCAATCCTGGTTTGGTGATTTCAATTGTTGATACCGCCTACTAGAACGGCAGTTATTTGGCTGCGTAGCACTCATTGAGACAGCCTGTCTGACGTTCAGCGACGCGAAGAAGCCTCGGGAACTATTCAACTCATAGCCCCCGAGGCTCTATCGGTAATTATTTAGATGAAAGCTGGAACAAAGACCAGTGAAACAATGGTCATGACCTTAATCAGAATGTTCATTGCCGGACCCGATGTGTCTTTAAACGGGTCACCAATGGTGTCTCCAACCACCGCTGCTGCATGTGCGTCAGTGCCTTTCCCACCGTGGGCTCCGGCTTCGATGTATTTCTTGGCGTTATCCCAAGCACCACCGGAATTAGCCATGTAGATAGCAAGCAGGAAACCGGTTACTACTGCGCCGGCTAGAAAGCCGCCTAGAGCGTTGACATCGATAAAGCCGATCGCTAGCGGTAGAACAATGGCAAGACCGCCTGGGAGCAACATTTCGCGCAAAGCCGCCTGCGTCGATATGTCGACACAGCGACGGCTATCGGGCTTAACTCCCGCTTGACCTTCTCGTAGGCCTGGGATTTCAGCAAATTGTCGTCTGACTTCCACGATCATCGCTTGAGCCGCTCTACCTACAGAGGACATCGTCATAGCAGCGAAGATGAACGGCGTCATTGCGCCAAGGAACAAACCAATAGTTACTGCTGTGTCATTTATATCGAGGACCGAGATCCCAGCGGTAAGGCTGAACGATTTGAAGAGTGCAAGCGCTGTCACCGCAGCTGACCCGACCGCGAAACCTTTTGCGACCGCGGCGGTTGTGTTGCCTAAGGCATCGAGGCTGTCGGTGACCTCTCGAACTTCCGGCGGAAGCTCTGCCATTTCGGCGATACCGCCCGCGTTGTCGGCTATAGGGCCGTACGCGTCAACTGCGACGATGACTCCTGTCACGGCAAGCATGCCGATCGCTGCTAGCGAAACGCCATAGAGTCCAATGGCATCTCCTGCTTCGCCAAAGGCTGCGCCGCCTAGCCAGTAGGACAGGCCGATCATGGTGACTACTAAGACAACTGACGGAAGCGTCGATAATTTACCTTGTGCGATTCCTTCTATGGTGACTGTCGCTGCGCCAGTGTCAGATTGTGCAGCGATGCCTTTCACCGGTTTGTAGTGCTCTGAAGTGAAATATTCCGAGACGAAGCCGATGCCCCAGCCGCCGAGAAGGCCGACGATGATGGTGAGCGATAGGAAGATGGGTTTTTGGACTATGTCAGATCCATCTGCTGCGGAGGCTCCGCCGAACAACCATTGGGTTCCAAGGATTGTAAAGATCACTGTGAGACCCATAGCTATGTATTGACCGGTGTGCAATTGCGTCGAAAGACTTTGGCCTTCTTTTCCTCGGGTCAGGAGCGCACCAACAATCGAAGCAATCATGCCCAAAGCACCAATGAGGATCGGGTACATGAGCAAAGATTCGTAGTCTCCGAATACTTGCAGCTTGTCTCCTTCAATGAAGACACCCGAAAGTAAGAGCGATACCAGGACAATTGGGGCAACGACCGAACCTGCATAAGACTCGAATAGGTCCGCACCCATTCCTGCTACGTCACCAACATTGTCTCCCACAGCATCCGCGATCGTTGCTGGGTTGCGTGGGTCATCCTCTGGGATTCCTGCCTCTACTTTTCCGACAAGGTCACCTCCGACATCGGCTGCTTTGGTGTAGATACCGCCGCCGATACGAGCGAAAAGAGCGATGGAGCTTGCTCCGAGACCAAATGCCGCTACGACCTGGAATGCGCTATCAACGCCAAGCCATGTCACCCAAAGCAGGTAATTGAACGAAATACCGAGTAGGGCTAATCCCGCGACGGTGAAACCCATGACCGCGCCACCCTTGAATGCCAGTGGTAAGGCCTGAGCTGCACCTTCGCGTGCAGCGTTGGCTGTTCTGGTGTTCGCTGCAGTCGCAATCCGCATGCCAACAAAGCCAGCGATAGAAGAAAGAACTGCTCCCATCAAATACGCGAATGAAGCCGATGGTCTTCCTTCGATTGGCACGATTAGAAGAAGCACAAACATTAGAGCCACGAAAGCTGAGACCCATTGGTATTCCCGTCGAAGGAATGCCATTGCCCCTTCTCGGATGGCTTGACCGATCTCTTTCATAAGATCAGTGCCCTCATCCGCCTTCAAGACTGTCTTTGCGAAGTAGTAAGCAAGTAACAACGCTAGTGCTGATGCAACTAGCGCGAAATACGGAACCGCTGTCACGATGTCCTCTCAGTTCAGCCCAGTTGGTGGAGGGTGCCGGTTCGGTCCGGGCCAAGAGAGTCCGAGACGGCGAGGTGCGTTTCGGCACCAAAGGAAAATCCTACGAAACCGTTGCCTAAGGGGCAACTACTTACTGTCACTGATTAGTTGAATGTCGAATTTTTTTAGGAACTCGACAAGGCCAGTTTGGTTCTGAAAGTGGTGACATTTGAGCCCAGCCGCTTCGCCTCCATCGACATTTCCCTCGACATCGTCAACGAAAAGACAGTTTTCGGGCTCTACAGATAGACGAGAAACAGCCTTCTGGTATGCGAGTTTCTCTGGTTTTGCTACTCCGATTCGGTGTGTGTTGATTACGGCGTCAAATAGCTCTGCCACTCCCACTCTTTGGAGGTATTCCTCGAATCGATCATGGTTGTTGGTCAGGATTCCCAGGCGAAGATTTTTTGGTAGCTGTTTAATGAGCTTGACCATATCTAAATCAATTCGCCCTTCGAAAGCGAAGAATCTTTTGACAATTGGTCGGATGAAGGCACCATGGCTTTCCACCAGTATGCGTTCTGTTTCATCTTTCCATTGCGCCCATGTGAGTTCACCGCGTGTCAGTGGTGCGTGAAGCTCTTTGGAGAAAGCAACAGCAAAGACAGTGCCTCTTTCTATATTTGCTTCGGTTTCGAAGGTCCATAGGTCAGATTCATCCCATTGTCGTATGACACCGTCAAAGTCAAACAGAATCGCTTCGATCATTCGTCAGTGTCCAGCTGCTTTCCATAGCGGAGCAACAGCAACGCACCAACCGCTGCTAGCAGGGAGGCTACAAGGATTCCTATTTTGGCTAGATCGGTGACGGCAGGGTCATCGAAGGCCAGCCCGCCTACAAATATCGACACAGTAAAGCCGATACCGGCAGCTAGTCCCATTCCGACGAATTGGGGCCAGCTGACTCCTTCTGGAAGGGCTAAACCGAAGCGCGTGCCTAACCAGGTAAAGAGGGTAATTCCAACAGGTTTTCCGATTACCAAGCCGGCGATGATCCCGAGGGTTACGTTGCTTGTTGCAGCTTCGGAAATAGTGTCCCCAGTCAGTTTAATTCCCGCATTGGCTAGCGCGAAAATCGGAATAATCAGGAATGCAGTGAATGGGTGGAGCATATTTTCTAGTCGCTCGGTCAGAGGCACCGATTCCTTCGCCAAGAAAGATGCGTGCCTCACTTCATCAACATTCGCGTTGCTTGGAAGGGCATCAACTATTTGTTGGGCGTCACGCTTGCCAAGGAGTGGCTTTGCCGGCGTTAATAGTCCTAAAGCCACGCCGGCAATAGTCGCGTGGACTCCTGACTCCAAAGTTGCGTACCAAATAAACACGCCAAGCACCGCATAGATAGGTATTGCCCATACACGTGCACGTTGCAGTATCCAGACTGCAGTCAGTCCTATAAGCGCAGTTACTAACCACGGGACGCTTATGCCACTGCTGTAGAAAATAGCAATAACTGCTATCGCCCCAATGTCATCAACGATCGCCAATGTGAGCAGGAATAACTTGATTTTTGGCGAAACTCGGCTGCCTAACAGGGCAACGATTCCGATCGCGAACGCTATGTCGGTTGCCATGGGAATGCCCCATCCCCGTGATGCCTCTCCGCTGGTGTTGAGGATCACGTAGAACAATGCGGGGATCACCATTCCACCTAATGCGCCGATAACGGGTAACGCCGCTGCCCGGACAGATCTCAAGTCGCCCGTAACTAACTCTCTCTTTATCTCGAGGCCCACTACGAAGAAAAATAGGGCCATCAAAGCATCATTGACGAAGTGGCCGACGCTCATGTGCGGGAGGTGCCATGCTCCGACTGCTAACTCAATTTCGGAGTGCCAAAATTCGTGATAGCTGTCACCCCATCCGGAGTTCACCCAAATAAGAGCGACCGCTGTTGCCGTCAGCAGCAAGATGCCTCCGGCGACTTCGCGATTTATAAAGCGCAAAACAGGGCGAGCCACGAACTTCGCCAAGCTGTTATCACTGCTTGCGAAAGTGGGCCTTTTCAAAAATGAGTCAGATCCAGCCATGGAATGCTAAGGCTACGGCCCGAGTCTTCGTTTGTTGTAAATCATCTTTTAAGAGATCGAACAGACATCAACTGAATCGCGGCTTCACCTGCTGCGTTAGAAGGTCCATTGACTCGATTATCTGGTCGCTTGAGTGGATTCCTTGCGGAACTAGAAAGAAAATCTCTTCAAAACCAAGTCGACTCTGTGCCTCTTCGATCTGTCTGCTTATCGTGTCGGGGCTGCCAACTAATTTCAACGGCATTCCCTGACCGAATTGGCGTGCCCAGCTATCCCAAAACCATTCCATGTCTTCAAATTGTTTTTGGGCCTCTAAATCCGTGGGCGCGCATACCGTGATGCCCCCCCATGCGGCTTCATGACCTTTAGGTTTTTCGATGCCGTGTCGAGGTGCTTCATCTCGGTACGTTTTCCATAAGGCTTCACAGAAATCAAGTTTGTCGCTTAAGACAATCGGGGTTCCACCATATTTCGACCAGAACAGAGCTGTCTTCATGGACATTGTGAAGCCACCGTACAAAGGTGGGTGGGGATTTTGGAGAGGTCTTGGGGCTATCCCAATCTCATTGATGGTCATGTCAGGATCTATTCCGGCGCCAAAGTCTGAATAGACACTGTGATGATGTGGATTCAGGTTGTCATTCGGAAATTTCCAGAATTCACCTTCGTAGCTGAAGGTCTTGTTTTGTAAAGCAGTCAGTACTACTTCGACAAACTCCTCAAAGAATCTTCTGTTGTATTCATCGACATCGGTGTCTTTATTCCAGTGGCCAACGGCAGATAAGTCCGGTCGAATTTTCAGCTGGTCAACCCAACGGTGTTGATAGCCCCTAACTATTCCCACTCCGAGCCGGCCGCCGGTCATGTGGTCTAGGGTCGAAATTTGTTCTGCGACTCGCAACGGGTTGTGGGTAGTTGATACGAAGCCACAAGATATGACCCTCAAATGCTCGGTGGCATTAGCTATCCAAGACGCCATTAAGCCAAGGTCGTTTGAAGCTTCAAATCCTTCAATTTGCAGATGATGTTCTGGGTGCCCTAGGCCATGCCACCCGTTGCGATCTGCGTATTTCGCAATGTCAGCTATTTCTGTGAGCATCCGTTGGTAATAGTCATTGTTCAGGCCTGCCAACCCTGATTCAAGTTCTTCACGTCTACCCATCGTGCAATACATGAACAGATCGAATTTCACGATTATTCCTCCGAGGTGCTTGTCTTAACTATTGGTGGCAAGGCCATCTACCACCGTGCTTGCAAACATATGCGCTACTTGCTCGATATGAAATTCGCCGTCGACCCGCCACCATCCAACTACTGAGTTCATTGCAGAGATGGTCATTCGCGCCACTACTCGAGCTTCCACATCCTTGCGCAACGAACCATCGTGCTGACCCGATTCCACCAACCGAACCCATCCGTTAGCGAATTCTCGGAGTGGTACTGCAAGATTTTCTCTTGTTGTTTCGGGCGATTCTTCATAACAGCGAATATTTGCCTTGGTGAAGTCTGAGTCCAGAGTTATTGCAGTGATGTATGCAACCACAGCCGCCATAAGCCGGTCGTGTCCTGATGCGTCTTCTCCGATCGCTTTTAGCGCTGTTCGTATCGCGTCCCGGGCATGCTCGAGACCAACAGCCATCACTTCTTCGACAATCGCGTCTTTCGAATCAAAGTGGTAGTAGAGGCTGCCGGCTTGCATTTTGGCTACGGAAGCGATCTCAGTCAACGTTGCCGCCGCGTAGCCCCGTCGAGCGAGAACGTCAGCGGCTGCTTCCAAAATTCGAGTTCGGGTGCGTTCACCCTTGCGTATTCGATCGGGTGCGAGATCGGTGGAACTCATGAGCGAGAATCTAGTAGGCGAACCAGAAGCCGTGAAGAGTTCTGTGTTTCGCGGATTATTTCTCCCATCAGAACCGGCCTGTAGATGAGAGTCGTCTTCTGTGTTCTAAGAAATCGACGAGCACGTAATCACCCAAGTTGTCGGGACTTGTAAAGAATGCCCGTCCGCCATTCATCTGGGTCATCTTCTCTACAAATTGCCGAAGGTAGTTGTTGGGATCCAACATGAAGATGTTGATTCGCACATCTTCTTTCGTTGCTCGAGCAACCTCTTTTAGGGTGGCTTCGATCGTTTCAGGTACAGGCGGATAATTGAAATACGGCTGACCGTTTGGTCCTATATGTGCTGTTGGTTCGCCATCAGTAATCATGATGATCTGTTTCGTGCCACTTTGGCGGGCCAGGAGTCGACGAGCAATCATAAAACCGTGTTGCATGTTGGTGCCATAGGCGTAGTCCCAAGAAACTTCTGGCAGTTGCTGTGGTTTGAACTCAAAAGCTGACTCCGCGAATCCAACCAACCCTAAATAATCGCGTGGATACTGTGAACTAATCAGCGAGTGCAATGCCATCGTCACTTTCTTCGCTGGAAGAAAGTTGTCGCGCATGGGCATTGACAGCGACAAATCAAGCATAAGAACGGTTGATGCTCGAGTAGTCATCTCAGTTCGTTCAATTTCAAAGTCATCAGGAGTCAAACGAACTGGAGTCCCTTGACCAGCTCTACTTATTGCGTTTCGAACAGTCTGCTCAATATTGAGGTTGAAGTTGTCACCAAACTCATACGGTTTAGTTTCGTAAGCGCGTTCATGACCGATTCCAATCCGATTAATCCGATGCGAACCAACCTTGTCATCCATCAACTTGTCGAATAGATCGCCAAGCGCGTTCTGGCCAATTGCTCGCAAAGCTCGCGGGGTGAGTTCGAGCCGGCCTTCTGTATTTTCTGCCAGACCATTTTCTTCCAACATCCGGGCCATTTCGCTAAGTCGCTGTATCGACTCAGCAGATTCGGCTCCCAAAAGCTCTTGGACCCGTTCTGGATCTACCTCTGCTAGTGAACTTGGATTCGACGCGTTCTGCAGCATTTGTTGGAGCGCGTCTAGGTCCCCCAGTTGCTGCATTAGGTCAGTCGCCTCGGGCATGTTGACTTGCTCGCTGCCACCAAATTCGTAGCTCTGGTCCCAGTTCATATCGGGGAATGCTTCTTGGAGGTGCTGCGCAAGTTGCTGTGTCTGCCATTGCAGATCCATGTCGTCCATCAGCTCGGCGGAGAGTTCCTGCAACTGCTGGCGTTGTTCAGGAGTCATGGAATTCATCATCGCCTGCATGGCTGCCATACGTTCCGCCATGATTTCTAGAAGCTCATCTAAGGATTCAGGGTTTTCTGGGAAAAAATCTCCGTGTCGTTCCATGAAACCCTCAAAGTCGGGTTCTTCGCCATTGCTTCGCTGCTCGATCATTTGGTTGAGTTCAGACATCATGTCTTTCATCGGTGAAAGATCTTCTGGCTGCATCTCACCCATTGCCCCAGCCATCTGGTCGAACTGGCTTTGAGCAACCTCTTTCTTGAGGCGGTCAATCAGTTCCTCGAACTGTTCTCGAGCCTCGGAGGAAACAAATTCGTAGCTTTGTAAACCTCGTACTTTTCCCGCCAAATCTGGGGGGAGCATGTCCAGTTGAAGATTTTTATCAACTGAAGAGGCTCCAGCTATTTCGCTAGCACGCTCATCCCCAGAATCAGCAGCGTCGCCAACATGATCTTCGATTGCGTCGCGTTCTTCTGATACGACATCATCCAAGGTTTCGTTGATCTCATCGTAGATCCCACCTAGATCGAATTGATCTAACATTTCCTCCCGGCGTTCTCGAAGTTGGTCGAGCATGTCGCGCAGGCCTTGCATGCGGTTGCCATCTCGGTCTTCGAAGCCTTGTTGCATTAAGCGTCTCATCGCGGCATTGAGGTCGCCGTGGTACAGCAGATCATCAGTTAGTTCTTTGAATAGATCTTGAGCGTCGTATTCAAAGCCAACCTGGGTTCCGTCCCATGCTGAATAACGGAAGCGTGAACCTTCCCGCTTGTTGCTTCTTTTCCGAATCACCATGAAACGTCGTCCTAATTCAGATTGATATTCAGCCTCGACCCCTGTAGGTCGCGCGCATGCCGATTGCTTCCTTGTTGAGTCGTTTCGATAAATGCAGTCCTTCAAGGATGAGTTCCACAGCACTAGCTAACTCAGCTGGTTCAGATGAATCGGTGAGTTCTGCAACAGCAGCAGCTAATGCTGCGTTGCCCGCCAGCATGTCCGCGTATTGGGCTGACCCCAAGTCATCGCCCGTATGAGCAACAGTGCCGCCGTCAAAACTTTCGACGACAGCAACAAGATCTTCCGGTGAAAAACGCCCTTTGAAGACCTCGAGCACAGCTGCGTTCAGCATTTGTTTAACGATTTGGCCTTCACGACCTTCTTCAATCGATTCGATTTCGATTTTGCCACTGGACGAAGCCATCAAAGCATCGAGGTCACTGACTCTCGGCACAACACGATTCTCGCCAGCTTGTAATGCGCGACGAGTGGCGTTGGCAGCAAGGGTTTCATAATTAGTAACCGTCATCCGGACCGAAACCCCCGATCGCTGATTTACTTGGGGACTCGATCGGCAGATATGGCTAAAGGTGGCAATTATTTCAGCCATAAATTCCGGGACAATAATAGAAAGCCCTGGAGCCTCAAGCGGGACTGCTTCCTGTTCGGCAATGTCAATTTCCGTATCAATTTCTAACGGGTAGTGCGTGCGAATCTGAGCGCCGAAACGGTCCTTCAGGGGCGTAATCATTCGGCCCCTGTTGGTGTAATCCTCTGGGTTAGCAGAAGCGACGAGTAGCACATCAAGCGGTAGTTGCACTTTGTATCCGCGAATTTGAACATCTCGTTCCTCTAGAACATTTAGCAAACCCACTTGAATACGTTCCGCTAAGTCTGGAAGTTCGTTGATCGCAAAAATTCCGCGATTTGTTCTAGGGACCATCCCGTAATGAAGTGTTAGTTCATCGGAAAGGTACCTGCCTTCGGCGACCTTTATGGGATCAACTTCACCAATCAGATCAGCGATGGAGGTATCGGGTGTAGCTAACTTCTCTCCAAAGCGCACATCTCGATGAGCCCAAACAATTGGAGTCTTATCGGCCCGTTTCTTCACCAGATCTTTCGCGTGTTTGGACACCGGGTTATACGGATCATCGTAAATTTCTGAACCTTCGATGTACGGCATCCACTCATCAAGCAAATTCACCAAGGATCTAATCATCCGGGTTTTGGCTTGCCCTCGTTCTCCCAAAAAGATGACGTCATGTCCAGCAAGAACAGCATTTTCAAGCTGCGGAAGAACCGTATTCTCATAGCCAACGACGCCGTCAAATAGCGGTTCGCCAGCGGCTATCAGCGCGACAGCATTTTGCCGCATTTCTTCTTTTACCGGTCGAGACACCCATCCCGACTTCTTCAATTCCCCGAGGTTCCTTGGCTGAGTCATGGCCGCACCCTAACCGCCGACGCGCCCTTTAGGTCGCTCTGACCGCTACGGTCGGCAAGATCGTGAATGAGTTTCTGAATGCGGGGAGAGAAATCTCTTTATCGGGCACCTGGAAAGTGCTTAAAGCCGATGAAGACGCGCGACGACTCATAGCCGATCCTGAACTCGACGATAAAGACTGGTTGGATATCAAAGTCCCGGGACTATGGCGTTCATGCAACCAGCTAAGCGACGCTGATTCTGTCTTATATCGCCGGCATTTCGAATTAGACCAACTCCCACAAGGCAACAGACGCTGGCTCGTCATAGATGGCCTTTGCTACCAGGGTGACGTATGGTTCGACGGCGCGTACCTTGGAGATACCGAGGGATATTTCGTCGAACACAATTTCGAGATCACGCAGGCGACGACACTTCCAAATAAGCATCTATTAGCTATTGAAGCCAACTGTGAAACGCCTTCTGACCGCACCAACAAGCGAAATATCACGGGTGTTTTACAACACTCAGACAGCCTCAACCAGGACCTAAACCCAGGCGGTTTATGGCGAGATATCAGGATCGAAGAGACTGGCCCCATAAGGATCGATGACCTCAGAGTGTTAGTACTCGAGGCCGACGACGACCGGGCAATAATTCGGATCGGTGGAGTGCTCGACAGTGCCGCTACCGCCAATGTCGAGGTTCTTACAACCGTCACGAACACCCACTCCATTGAGCACAGCCAGGAGATGGTGTTGGCTCGAGGACGCAACGAAATTGAATGGCACGTAGCGGTAGAAAAACCAGATTTGTGGTGGCCGTTCTCTTTAGGCGCCCAACCACTTTATGAGGTTCAGGTGGCAGTCAAGTTCAACCAAAAAGCTAGTGACACTCGAAGTCGCCGCACTGGGCTTCGGAGCTTTGAACTCAAAAACTGGATCGCGTCAGTCAACGGTGAACAGATTTTTCTCAAAGGAACTAACTTTGGCCCCGGCAATGCAGACCTATCGGCAATAACTCAGGACGATTACAGACGCGACCTCACCCTTGCCAAAAACGCAGGATTAGACCTTGTGCGAGTTCATGGTCATGTCGCTCATCCCGACCTGTACGCAGAGGCCGACAAACTTGGGATTCTGATCTTCCAAGATTTTCCTCTTCAATGGAGCTATTCGCGATCCATACGAACTCAAGCGGCCCGGCAAGCTACGGCACTCGTTCACCAGTACGGACATCATCCTTCAATAGTCCTTTGGAACAGCCACAACGAGCCCTATCACTCTGACCGTTCCGCAAGACACCACAAAAACTTGGAGGGCATTTCCACTTATGGTCCTCTGGCATCTCTCTCCCATCAAATTCCGTCATGGAACCGATCCATTCTTGACCGCTCAGTGAAGCGTTCTTTCGACAAAGCGGATCCCACCAGACCCGCCATCGCTCATTCGGGCGTAGCGCCGCACTTGCCTCAACTCGACGGAACTGACTCACATCTTTGGTTTGGTTGGCGGCATGGAAAAGTTTCAGACCTGAAAGTTCTGGCTTCGCGACTGCCGCGACTCCTACGGTTTGTTTCCGAGTTCGGAGCGCAGTCAGTTCCCCACGATGATCACGTCGCCACAGTTTGTGAGGCACCAAACTTTCCACAAATAAACCTGCAAGCGTTATCTGAAGATTTGGGCGCAGAACTCGAACTCATCAACAGATACGCACCTTTAGATGGTTCAACTACTTGGGAGGCCTGGGTCGACAGCACTCAGACTCGTCAAGCACATTTAGTCCGACACACAATTGAGGTCCTCAGAACACTCAAATACAAACCAACCGGAGGTTTTTGCCAGTTCCTTTTTGCCGATGCTCTTCCATATGTGAGCTGCGCTGTATTGGATCACCGTCGTAAACCAAAAATAGCCTGGGACGCTCTCAGTGCAGCTAACCGGCCCGTCATTGTCGTCGCCGATCTACATAAAGACGAAATACCCATCGGCACAAACCAATGCGCGATACACGTTGTCTCAGACCTCCGAACCCCAATTAAGAAGGCAACTCTCTTTGTCGAATGGCACGCTCCAGGCATGGATGTAGAGCGTTGGAGCTTTACTGGCGGCTTCGAACCGGACAGCGTGACCAAGATTGCAAAGACCTTTTTGGTAACAAAAAATCCGGGAATAGCAACATTGGCACTCGAATTACGAGGGTCAGATATCCATGCAATCAACAACTATCAAATAAAGGTTTGCTAACGAGTTCTGCATTCGCGCTTCAGTGCGGATACGGTTTCAAGAGCACGTTTGTCCTTTAGGAGGTTGGCCATGGTGGCCACTAGTACGAACCCGCAGGGTTCGACTCCAATTTTTCGCCGGAAATTGCAGTTGCCATTTCCTTTAAACATCTACCAATCGTCTATCGGCCGTAAATGGGTGATGGCCTTAACAGGCATCGGGTTACTCGGTTTCGTGATTGTGCACATGATCGGCAACTTTCACATTTATGAAGGACCCGTTCAACTGCACGAATACGCCGAAACTCTCAGAGGGCTTGGCGGAGGCTTGTTCCCAAGAACATTTCTTCTATGGCTATTGAGAATCGGTTTAGCCGGAATGTTCTTGCTACATATCCATTCTGCCTATTCCCTCAAAGAACGCAGTCGCAAGGCAAGTGACAAGGCTGACTTTGTCGGAGGCGAAAAGAAATATGGAAGCAAAAGAGACTACGTAGCTGCCAACTATGCAAGCAGAACCATGCGCTGGACGGGTCCCATCGTTCTTCTCTACCTGTTATTCCACCTAGCAGACCTAACGTGGGGTTGGTGGTTGGGAGATGATTATGTTCTCGGTGACCCGTATCACAACGTTGTAGCCAGTCTTTCAAGCTTGCCCGTTGCGATCATTTATGTAGTCGCAACAGTGGCGCTTTCAATACACATATTCCACGGCACATGGAGTCTCTTCCAAAGTTTGGGTATCAACAATCCCAAATACAACGATCTTCGTCGCACTTTGGCGAAGCTCATTGCCGGAATAGTTCTAGTGGGAAATCTTAGTTTCCCAGTCCTCGTCACCGCGAAACTTATCGATGACGACAACCGAAAATGTGAGGTCGGTGACGTGGCCTGTTTAGAGCACGAAGCGGAGAAACACTAATGACAGTTCTCAATTCCAAAATCCCTGACGGTCCAGTCGCAGACAAGTGGGAAAACCACAAGTTTTCAACGAAGTTGGTAAACCCCAATAACAAGCGACGTTTCGAAATTATCGTTGTCGGAACAGGCCTAGCCGGTGCATCAGCAGCAGCCTCGCTCAGCGAGCTCGGCTACAAAGTAAAAGCGTTCACATTCCATGATTCGCCACGACGCGCCCATTCAATCGCAGCTCAAGGCGGTATCAACGGAGCAAAGAATTACACCAATGATGGCGATTCAGTCCACCGGTTGTTTTACGACACCGTAAAGGGCGGCGACTATCGCAGCCGCGAAGCAAACGTTCACCGGCTCGCAGAAGTCTCCGTCAATATCATTGACCAAGCAGCCGCTCAAGGTGTCCCATTTGCTCGTGAATACGGCGGCCTCTTAGACAACAGATCATTCGGTGGAGCCCAAGTCAGCAGAACCTTCTATGCCCGAGGACAAACTGGACAACAACTGCTGTTAGGTGCTTACCAAGCACTAGCAAAGCAGGTCGCGTCTGGAGGTATCGAGTTACACACCAGAACAGAGTTACTCGATGTTGTTCTCAAAGACGGTCGCGCATGCGGTATCGTCACCCGCGACCTCGTCAGTGGAGAGGTAGCCAGCCATTCCGGTCACGCCGTTGTTCTTGCCACTGGCGGCTACGGGAACGTCTACTACCTTTCAACAAATGCTATGGCATGCAACGTCACAGCAGCCTGGCGTGCACATCGAAAAGGCGCGTTCTTCGCCAATCCTTGCTACACACAAATTCACCCGACATGCATACCGGCAAGCGACGAGTTTCAGTCCAAACTCACATTAATGTCAGAGTCCCTCCGAAATGATGGCCGTATCTGGGTACCGGATGCATTTGATGACACCCGCTCCCCAAGCCAGATTCCTGACAGCGAACGTGACTACTACCTTGAGCGCAAGTACCCAGCTTTCGGCAATCTCGTTCCTCGAGATGTTGCCTCTAGAAACGCGAAAACAGTTGTCGACCAAGGCAAAGGTGTTGGAACTCTGAAGAACGGCGTATACCTCGACTTTGAAGCCGCTATTGAACGCGACGGCGAAGCAGCAGTGCGATCGAAGTACGGGAACCTGTTCGACATGTATCAAAACATCACCGGTGAGAACCCCTACCAGACCCCAATGCGCATATACCCAGCGATCCACTACACAATGGGTGGGGTGTGGGTTGACTACAATCTGATGACCACAATCCCAGGCTGCTATTCCATCGGGGAAGCAAACTTCTCAGATCACGGCGCCAACCGGTTAGGTGCATCAGCTCTTATGCAAGGCCTAGCCGACGGATACTTCGTTCTGCCCTACACAATCGGCGACGATCTCGCTGGGCGACTAGGTGAAGCAACCGTTCCAACCGACGACCCAGTGTTCGCCGAAGCCGAGGCAGGCGCACACGACCAAATTAATCGGTTTATGTCCATAGGCGGAACCCGTTCCGTCGACTGGTTCCATCGAGAGCTCGGCAAAATCGTGTGGGACTACATAGGAATGGAACGAACAAGAGAAGGACTCGAGAAAGCCCTATCCGAAATTCCTGCATTAGAGGAAGAGTTCTGGAAAGACCTTCGCCTTCCAGGCTCTGCGGCGACACTCAACTCCGGACTCGAAAAAGCCGGGAGGGTAGCCGACTTCTTTGAGTTAGCTAAGCTCATGGCCCGCGACGGCCTTGACCGCGAAGAAAGCTGCGGGGGACATTTCCGCGCAGAACATCAAACTGACGAAGGTGAAGCACAGCGCGATGACGAGAATTTCGCTCATGTCGCTGCCTGGGAATGGAACGGTGCCGATTCAGTCCAAACACGTCACCAAGAAGAATTAACTTTCGAAAATGTTGCACTAACTCAGAGGAGCTACAAGTGACCCAGGAACTCAACCTGACACTGCAAGTCTGGAGACAAGAAGGGGCAAGCGACCCAGGCCACTTCGAAACCTACGCAGCTAACGGCATCAGCGAAGACATGTCTTTTCTTGAGATGCTCGACATCATTAACGAAGACCTCATCGAAAATGACCAAATTCCAATCGAATTCGATCACGACTGTCGAGAAGGTATTTGCGGGACCTGCAGTTTGATGATCAATGGTCAAGCTCATGGACAAGAAAAAGCGACGACCACCTGTCAGCTGCATATGCGTAAATTCAACGACGGCGACACGATCGTCGTTGAACCATTTCGAGCTCGAGCATTCCCTGTCGTAAAGGATCTCGTAGTTGACCGAAGTTCTTTCGACAGAATCATCGAATCAGGCGGCTACATCTCGGTGAATACCGGGGCAGCATCGGACGCCAACCTGACCCCGGTCCCCAAAGAAGCTGCCGACACCTCTTTCGATGCTGCAGCATGCATCGGATGTGGAGCCTGTGTAGCGGCCTGTCCAAATTCCGCAGCGCAGTTATTCACTTCAGCCAAACTCGCGCATCTCAATCTGATCCCCCAGGGACAGTCGCAACGATTCGAACGAACCGAAACGATGGTCGACACGATGGAAACATTCTTCGGATCTTGCACCAACCACGGCGAGTGTCACGAAGCATGCCCAAAAGAAATCAGTCTCGATTTCATTGCGTTTATGAACCGTGATTACGTAAAAGCAAAGATGAAAAACCGAAAACTAGCCGGCCAAAGCTAATCGCAACCTACTTCTGCTGTTCTAGCCACCAGTTATCCAACCGCTGCAAGACAACCGACTCCCCCAGGTCACCCTCTGCACGTTTCAACTCAAGCAAGAACTTTAAAGCCTGACCTACGGCTGGACCGGGCTCGATACCCAAATGGGCTATCACACGGTCACCATCAATTTCGGGGCGTTCAGCCTTAACCGCCTCTTCTCGTGCCAATTCTGCTATCCGCCGCTCAAGATCATCTAGCGCCCCGTGTAACGCGGCAACGCGGCGAGGGTTGCGCGAAGTGCAATCGCTACGCACTAGATCATTCAGATCCCCTAAAAGAGCTCCTCCGTCGCGAGCGTATCGACGCACTGCGCTGTCATTCCAACCCTCCGTGTAACCCTTAAAACGCCCCGAAAGAAAGACCAACTGAGAGACATCAGAAGTCATATCTTTTTGATACCCCAGTTTCGGCATTCGTTTGCGAGTCATTCGAGCGCCAACCGCTTCATGATGCCGAAACGTGACACCCCCATGCTCATATGAGCGTGTACGAGGCTTACCGACATCATGAAACAAAGCAGCTAACCGAACTCTGAGCCGAGGCGGACTCTGACTAGTCACCACGATGGTGTGTGTCAGAACATCTTTATGACGGTGGATGGGGTCTTGTTCTAAACGGAGCGCCGGCAACTCAGGTAGGTATTCATCAGCCCAGCCACAATCAACAAGCTGCCACAGACCCTCGGTTGGATCTTCCTCAGTTAATACAGCGTTGAGCCGCTCTGAAGGGTTGATTTCGGTCATGCGATTTTTTCAGACTCCGTCGGACTAGATTCCTTCCATGGTGCCATGAGGTGCCAGCAGAACCACCTCCGAATCCAACTGAACCATCTAATATGACCCGCTCGTTCGTTCACCTCCACACTCATACAGAGTTTTCAATGCTCGATGGAGCAGCACGAATACCAGATGCCGTTGCCGCCGCAGTAAATGACGGCCAACCAGCTTTGGGTATCACCGATCACGGCAACATGTACGGTGTCCTTGACTTCTACAAAGGCTGCAACCAACACGGAATCAAACCCATTATCGGCACCGAAGCCTACATGGCGTTGGAAAGCCGCGATGAACGCCCGGCGCGCCGAGGCAGAAAATTGGACGACTCCGGTGGTGACACCAACGAGGGAACCAAGCTCTATTACCACCTCACGTTGCTCGCAGAAAACAACACCGGATATAAGAATCTGCTGAAGCTCGCAAGTCGCGCGTTTTTAGAGGGTTACTACTACAAGCCACGCATGGATTGGGAGCTATTTGAGCAGCACAGCAGCGGCCTTATAGCCACAACCGGATGCTTAGGAAGTGTCGTCCAACAGTCCCTCCTCAAAGGCGACTATCAAGGAGCCCTAGACCGTGCCGCTCGGCTTCAAGACATTTTTGGTCGAGATAATCTCTTCGTCGAACTTCAAGATCATGAAATACCTGAGCAAAAGCGAAACAACCCTCAACTTCTTGAAATAGCGAAAACGTTGCAGGCACCTCTCCTCGCGACCAACGATGCCCACTACACGCACCAGCACGACGCTATTTCACACGACGCTCTGTTATGTGTTCAGACCGGTTCACAAATGAGCGATCCCGACCGATTCAAGTTCCACGGTGACCAGCACTACTTGAAAACAGCACGCGAAATGCGAGGTCTCTTCGACGAATTACCTGAAAGTTGCGACAACACCCTTTGGATAGCCGAACGCGCCGATGTCAACATTGAGTTCGGAAACGTCTATCTACCAGACTTTCCACTTCCCCCAGAATTCGACAAAGATGACGACTACCTCCGCCATTTAGCATTTGAGGGCGCAAAAAAGCGGTGGGGAAATCGGCTATCAGACGAAATCGTTGACCGCTTGGGATACGAACTTCGTGTCATCGCCGACATGGACTTCTCGGCCTACTTCTTAATTACTTGGGATCTGATCAGACACGCCCGAGACAACGGCATCCGAGTTGGACCCGGACGCGGATCCGCGGCGGGGTGTGCTGTCGCCTACTGCCTGCAAATAACAGACCTGGATCCAATCAAGTACGACCTGCTCTTTGAAAGATTCTTGAATCCGGGACGAAAGTCCATGCCCGACATCGACATGGACTTCGATGATCGTTACCGGGACGAAATGATTCGCTACACAGCTGAAACGTACGGCCGTGAACACGTGGCACAAATCATTACTTTTTCGACGATCAAAGCCCGAGCGGCAGTTCGAGACGCTGCACGAGTTCTGGGATACCCATATGCCGTCGGGGACAAAGTTGCTAAAGCTATGCCACCGCTAGTGATGGGTCGCGACACTCCCCTATGGGCTTGTTTCGACCAAGAAGAACAGTATGTCGACGGGTATAAAGCAGCAGCTGATCTACGACAAATGTATGACTCCGATCCTGACGTTAAAAGGGTTGTTGATGTAGCCAAAGGCCTAGAAGGACTCCGCCGTCAAGATTCCATTCACGCCGCTGCTGTTGTCATCACTCGTGACCCACTTACCGAATACCTGCCGATTCAACGTAAACCTGTGTCCGGAGTGGATCCAGAAGATGCTCCTGTAGTTACGCAATTTGAGATGAACGGTGTTGAAGAACTTGGGTTGCTCAAGATGGACTTCTTGGGGTTGCGCACCTTGTCAATTATCGACGAGGCGTTGCGGCTCATCGGAATCACAACCGGTAGCGACTTTGAGATTGAAGACATCCCGCTCGACGATAAAAACACTTTCGAACTCCTTCAGGCCGGGGACTCGCTAGGAGTTTTTCAACTTGAGTCTGCGCCGATGCGAAGTTTGATGCGCAGCCTGACCCCCACTGGCTTCGATGACGTCGCCGCCCTCGTTGCTTTGTATCGGCCCGGGCCGATGGCTGCGAATATGCACAACGATTACGCCGATCGAAAAAACGGTCGGAAACCTCTTGATTTACCCCATGAGGACCTCGGCGAAATACTTGATGAAACCTACGGTTTAATGATCTACCAAGAATCAGTGATGCGAGTTGCGCAACGGATCGCTGGTTACACATTGGCTGAAGCCGATGACCTCAGAAAGGCCTGCGGCAAGAAAGACCGCAAGCTGATTGCACAACAACGAGTCAAATTTGTCGAAGGCACCGCAGCTGCGGGTTATGACGAACAGCTTGGCACTCGCCTATTCGACATCATCGAACCGTTCGCTGACTACGCGTTCAACAAAAGTCATGCTTTTGGGTACGGACTGATCTCATATCAGACTGCTTTTTTGAAGGCGAACCATCGAGTCGAATTTATGGCAGCGGTTCTCACCGGCGTAAAACACAATCTGGATAAAGCAGGGATTTATCTCAACGACTGCCGCCAAGCTGGGATTGTGGTTGAAGTACCTGATGTCAACCGCAGTGAGGTGGACTTCTCCTCCAAGGATGCTCGAATTCCTTTCGGGCTGTCAGCGGTACGTAACGTCGGTGAGGGTGTTGTTAGTCCGATAGTTGAAGAACGATCAACCAACGGCCCTTACATCGACTTCTATGATTTTTGTGAACGCGTACCTACCTCGGTCTTGAATAAACGCTCTCTTGAAGCGCTGATCAAAGCCGGTGCGTTTGAGTCCTGCGGCCATTCCCGTCAAGGGCTTTTGTTGGTCGCCGAGGACATCGTCGACCAAGTTGTCAATCGTCGTCGTGAAGCAGACATGGGTATTCAGACCCTGTTCGGAGATTTAGCTGAAAGTCCCGGTGGCTTTGACGAACGAATCGAGGTACCTGAGCACGAGGTTGACGAAAAAACAAAATTGGCGTGGGAAAAAGAGATGCTCGGTCTGTATGTTTCGAGTCATCCGCTCTACGGCGTTGACGCTTCGTTGAGAAGAGCTACCGACTGTGCAATAGCTGATGTAGCAAATCAGCCTCCTTATGAAGATGGTCGCGATCCATTCGTGACGCTTGGTGGCGTGGTCTCGAATTTGCAACGTAAGTTCACCCGAGGCGGCGATGCAATGGCAGTATTTGATCTTGAAGATCTTCAAAGTTCTATTGAAGTCACTGTCTTTCCACGAACGATGGCAGAGCATGGCCACCAGTTAGACGATGACGCGGTGCTGCTGGTGGGTGGAAGGATCGACACCCGAGATGACGAACCAAAATTCATCGCAAATCGGCTCAATTATTTCGAACCAAAAAGTGGCCCGTCGGAACTACGCCTTACTGTGCCTTCTCACCAAATCAGCGACAAGCTCGTTGAAGCATTGAAGGATTTGCTTTCGCGACATGCAGGTGACACAGCTGTGTTCTTGCACGTCGGGAAGCAAATAGTTCAGCTACCTGACAATTTTCGAGTTGATCCAAATAACGGATTAGCGGGAGAGTTGCGCGTACTTCTCGGACCTGAAGCAGTCTTGGCTTAATGACAGATATCTTTCGAAATTAAACTTTCAGGGCGATCATGTTGGTAGTTGAGCCCTGAGCATGTCATGCTGTGCAATTGTCCAATAGGGGTAACAATGTCCGACGGTGATACGCGCAAAGTAAATGAGAAGGTTCTGAAGGACCCAAGCGCGCAGTGGAAGCCGATGGAGAAGTTTCGATCCTTCCAAAAATCAGATCAAATTTGGGTGCTTATCGGGATTGGGTTACTGATTTTGACGATGAACATTGTCTTCGGATTCGGAAATTCAGGCGGCTCTGTCGGTTAATACCGCAAGGTCAAGGCTTAGAACCCCGTACGATTTATAGCTATGAGTTCCGATGTAACAATCGTTCTGCCAGATGGCACTGAACAGGCTCTCAACCCGGATGCGACCGGAGCCGACTTAGCCGAACAACTGGGTGGTCGAGCCGCAAAAGACGCGCTCATCGCTGTCGCCGACGGAACTCAACTAGACCTCAACCAGCCACTCCCGGACGGGTCCCATGTGACTCTGGTGTTCCCAGCCTCAGACGAAGGTCTCGAGGTGTTACGTCACTCGACAGCCCATGTGCTCGCTCAAGCAGTACTTAGTCTCTACCCAGGGGCAACTTTTAGTATCGGACCTCCTATCGAGGACGGTTTTTATTACGATTTTGATTTGCCTGACGGTCAAACCTTTAGCGATGAGGATCTGGAGAAGATCTCCTCGAAGATGAAAGAGATTGTCGGTCGGAAGCAGCCTTTCATTCGCACCGAAGTTGAACGTGATGAAGCAAACAGATTGTTCGCCAATCACCCGTACAAGCTTGAGATTCTTGACGGCGAAGCGGATGACCCGACGTCGGGTCCTGATGATGGGGTAATTACGACGTACAGAAACACTGATGAGTTCGTCGACTTATGTCGAGGTCCTCATGTTCCCGACACAGGATATCTAGGCCATTTCGAGCTAATGCGAGTGGCTGGGGCGTACTGGCGTGGTGACGAGAATCGGCAAATGCTTCAACGGATCTACGGAACCGCGTGGGCATCTAAGAAAGATCTCAAAGCACATTTGGTGCGCCTTGAAGAAGCGGCGAAAAGAGATCACCGAAAACTGGCAGCAGATCTAGATCTACTGAGTTTCCCATCAGAACTAGGTGGCGGTTTAGCGGTCTGGCATCCCAAAGGAGCGATTATCCGCAAACTTATGGAGGACTACAGCCGTCAACGCCACGAAGAGGGTGGCTATCAATTCGTCTACACCCCTCATCTTGCGAATGAGCGTCTGTTCCAAACTTCCGGGCATCTTGATTTTTATGCCGACGGGATGTATCCGCCGATGGAAATGGACAACGGGACCTACTACCCGAAACCAATGAACTGCCCGATGCATTGCCTCATTTTCGGCCACGGGCAACGAAGCTATAAAGAGCTGCCTTTGCGTTTATTTGAACTGGGCACTGTTTATCGTTACGAACGGTCAGGCACTCTTCACGGATTGATGCGAATTCGGGGATTCACTCAAGATGACAGCCACCTCTTTGTGGCCCCTGACCAGTTAGCAGACGAAATCGCGTCGCTACTCGATTTCGTGCTTTCAGTTTTGAGAGCGTTCGGTTTCGAAGAGTTCACGTTCAATTTGTCTACGAAAGATCCAGAGAAATACGTCGGGGCTGACGATGTTTGGAATCAAGCAACTGCAGC
>JUEP01000025.1:0-18107 GCA_000817105.1 marine actinobacterium MedAcidi-G3
GCCATGGACGTGACAAACGGCACTCCCCTCGCCGTCGGTCATGAGGCGAAGAGAATGGCTGGACGAACTCCGGCACATATTCAAGTAGTGCGACCCCTAAAAGATGGCGTAATCGCAGATTTTGATGTGTGTGAAAAGATGCTGCGTTATTTCATCGACCAGATCTCAGGAAGCCGCTGGTCAAAACCGAGAATGGTGATTTGCGTTCCATCCGGTATCACCGGTGTAGAACAACGGGCGGTCCAAGAAGCCGCGGAATACGCAGGCGCTCGCAAACCGGCTTTCATCATCGAAGAGCCGATGGCAGCGGCGATAGGAGCTGGGCTGCCCATTCAATCGCCACACGGCAGCATGGTCGTCGATATCGGCGGAGGAACCACCGAAGTCGCGGTTATCTCCCTTGGAGGAATAGTTGCCAGTCAGTCAGCTCGAGTTGGGGGCGACCTCCTAGATGATGCCATCACCCAATATGTCAAAAAGGAATACAGCGTTGCGCTGGGCGAAAGCACTGCCGAGGAAGTCAAAGTTGCCCTCGGATCGGCCTGGCCCCTTCAAGATGAAATGTATGCAGAGATACGCGGTAGAGACTTAGTGACTGGGCTGCCCAAGACAGTGACAGTGAGTAGCGTCGAAATGAGAGAAGCTCTCGAAGAAGGCATCAGTTCAATTGTCGACGCTGTCAAGTTCACACTTGATCAGACACCCCCAGAACTAGCCGCAGACATCATGGATCAAGGCATCATGATGGCAGGAGGGGGAGCTCTCCTCAGAGGTCTAGACCAACGCCTAGCCAACGAAACGGGTATGCCGATCCGGATTGCGGTGGATCCCCTTTATGCGGTAGCTCGAGGCTCAGGACAGGCTTTAGAGGAATTCGAAGTCCTCAGAGGAGTTCTGTTCTCGTCCGGTAAACAGTATTAAACGGAATCAGTTGTGGCTCGCCGTTCAAGCATGAACAGAACTCGAAGCTCTCGCTTTCGATTAGCTCTGCTTGTTATAACTTCCCTGATCCTCATCACTATCGATCTTCGTTCCGAAGGAGGGGCAATTGACACAGCTCGAGGAGCAGTTCTGGATGCTCTTGGGCCTATCCGGTCAACCTCAGCGAATGTTTTCGAGCCTATTGGAGGAGCTTGGGAAGCAGTCACTAGCTACGACGATCTAGAAGCCAGAAATGCTCTTCTCAGGGCCAAAGTTGCCGAGCTACAAAACTCAGTGCTCGAAGTGGGCGAAATTGAGCGAGAAAGAAAGGCGTTGCTTTCGTTGCTGGGAGCTCGAGACCGCGTCGCTCAAGTCGGACGACGAACAGCTCGCGTTATTGATGCACCGATATCAAATTATCAACGAACATTAGAACTCGATAAAGGCTCGCGTGACGGCCTCGTCTTAGGTATGCCGGTTGAAACTGGCGCTGGTGGATCTCGGCTGTGTCGGTCACTCGTTCTCAAGTTGAATTAGTTACTGACCCCAACTTTGATGTCGGCGTTCGGATGGTTCGATCAGGAGACGATGGAATCGCCTCAGGCCAGGGACAGAATCGACAACTCGAGGTCAGCTTCATTGAACTCGACACTGTTGTCATACCCGGTGAGACAGTAGTAACCAGTGGTTTCCAAGGCAGCTCATTCCCTGAAGGACTGCTAATTGGCACTGTTGTCGATGTAGTCCCGAATGCAGTGCAAGGCACGCAACGCATCACAGTCCACCCAGCAGCTGATTTAGACCGACTGAGGTGGGTCCAAGTTCTTCTGTTCTACCCAGAAGCTCCTGAACCAGTCATCGTCGACAGAGTGCCAGACGAAGGCCCCGACTTGTCGTCCGAAGAGCCGAGACCATGAATTTGGCGGGCAGGGAGACCTCGCGACTTGTCGCGATTTTCGCGTCTATCTTTTTGATCCAAATAGCAGTAGTTCCGCACTTTCGGCTAAGTGGTTACGTTGTTGACTTACCGCTGATCCTTGTAGTCCTTGCCAGTCTGTATCTCAATCCATCAAACGGAGCGCTGGTTGGTTTCCTAGCGGGCGTCTCAGTAGATCTCGTCCTACACACCCCCTTTGGAATGACAGCACTTACCTTTTCCTTAGTGGGGTATGGAACCAGCTCTGTCTCCGGTCAGATCACAGACCGACACATCTTCGTTCGATCATTGACCGTAGCGCTTCTCAGTGCCACAGCGACCTCATTGTTTGCCGGCATCGGAGCACTAATTGGCCTCGAATACGTAACGCGACGAGAGTTAGGTTCAATAGCGCTGGTCACCGCCGTTGCAGCGGTGCCGTCAACGGTTCTGCTATCCCCGCTTGTTCGGTGGGTGTTTCCGGCTGAAACAGTGCAAATCAATGAATGACCAACTGACTAGACGGCTGGCGTTCGTAGGGATACTAATCGTTGGGCTATTTGCTGCACTATTTACAAGGGCTTGGTACCTGCAGGTCCTAACAAACGAAGAGCTGGCCGACAAAGCCTTCTCAAACCACGTTGAAATAGTGGTCACAGAACCAACTCGGGGCCGCATCCTTGACCGGCACGGCGTAGTACTTGCTGACAACATAAGAAACGGCGTCATAACCGTAAACCAATCTCGATACGCGCCAGGTCAAATCGAATACGTCTTAGAGCAACTCTCGCAGTTACTCAATATTCCCGTATCAATCATGAACGAACGCCTAGCAGATCAGCGAACTCACCCACTGGCAGCAAAGGTCGTGGCCACCGGTCTTAACGAATACGGACTATTGAGGGTCTCGGAGCAATCACTGCCGGGGGTCGAAGCGAAATGGGCGATGAGTCGTGTCTACCCCCAAAACGAACTTGGCTCCCACGTGATCGGCTACGTCGGTGCTATGTCTCAAGGCCAAGAAGACCGACTTCTCCAGCAGGGCTATCTGCCATCAGAAAGAGTCGGGAAAGCTGGAATCGAACAAATTTTCGAAGCGGACTTGCATGGTCGCCCAGGGCAAACCGAGTTAGAAGTAGATAGCACAGGACGAGTTCATCGAATCGTCGGTCAAACGAAACCTGAACCAGGGTCCGATATTTACTTAACGATCGATGCGGACCTGCAAGCAGCAACAGAGTCGTACCTTAGACAAGGACTAATAGCTGCACGCAAAACAGTAAGCGAAGACAGCGGTTTCTTCTACCCAGCGATAGGCGGCGCTGCAGTCGTTATGGATCTGAGAAACGGCGATGTGCTGGCCATGGCATCACACCCCACATATGACCCCAACTGGCTTGTGGGTGGAATAACAACACTCGAGTACCAATCAGTATTTGAAAATCCATATGCCCCAGGGGCACTAAATAATCGAGCGGTCCAAGGCCTCTACTCGCCAGGGTCGGTTTTTAAGTTAGTCACAGCTCTGGCCGGTCTCGAATCTCGATTGATCTCGCCACGGACTGCTTATTATGACGTTGGTTACTTCAAGATTCCCGACAAATACGGCTGCACTGGCAGATGCACTTTCTACAACGCAGATAAAGCGCCATTGGGAGTTGTCGATCTTTCGTCAGCACTAACTCGTTCCAGCGACGCTTACTTCTACAAAGTGGCACATGACCTGTACTGGATTCGAGGTGAAGAACAATGGGCGATTCAAGACATGGCGCAACTACTTGGTTTTGGAAGTCAAACAGGAGTCCAACTGCCATTTGAAAAAAGTGGTCGCATCGGCGACGGGGAAGTAAAGAAAGCGTTATTTGAAGCAAACCCTGAGGCGTACAACCCCTATGGCGAAATCGTCCAATGGCGCCCTGGCGACAACATCAACACGGGTATCGGTCAAGGGTTCGTTTCAGTCACTCCGATACAGATCGCTAACGCATATGCGGCCTTTGCTAATGGCGGAACGCTTTTCAGCCCCAACATTGTAGAAAGCGTGGTTTCTCGAACCGAGACTCAATTTGGGGCGGCGGTCATTGACTTTGAGCCCCGAATACAAGGGCTGCCTGAATTTCCCGAAGGCTCAGGAGTCGTGCGAGAGGGTCTACATGGTGTAACAAGTAAAGCCCGCCGGGGTACAGCGTGGCGAGCCTTCGAAGATTACGACAGTTCGGGGTATCCGATAGCTGGCAAGACCGGAACAGCACAAGCCGAAGGCAGGAATCCGGTACTGCAACGCAAGAAAGAAGACTCCGCAGTATTCGTCGCATGGGCACCTCGACACGACCCCCGTTATGTCGTTGCTGTGGTCATGGAAGAAGCCGGATTCGGCGGGGAAGCGGCAGCACCTGTCGCAAAAAAAATCTTTGAGGCCCTGCGTGCCTACGAACAAAGATGGCCTGACCCGCAGGTCGCCTTCATAGCACCGCGACCTGAATGCCCTGAAATCCCAGAAGCCCTCCGCGGAGATGAGGCGTTCATAAGCTATGTGCCGGAGGGATGCCCTTGGGGAATCCAAGTGCCGCGCGCCAACAGCCCTGAAGACGCTGACGGTGATGGAGTACCAGACCTAGAAGAGCGCAAGCCATGAATTTGCCGCTCCGTAAAGAACTGCGATCTCCACTCCGATACGCCGACTATTCGCTGGGTCTAGCGGTCACCGTTTTGGCAGCAATCGGGGTTGCCTTGAACTACTCCTCAACGTGGCGAATTTTAGAATTCAATGGGCAAGACCCGGCCACGTTCGCGAAACGGCAGATCCTTTTTGTCGTTCTTGGAATCACTGTGATGATCGCTGCAGCATTTTTGGATTACAGGCTTTATCGCGATTTCGCCAATCAGGCTTATTTGTTGGTAATGCTGGCACTTGTCGGAGTTCTATTTTTCGGCGTGGAGCGAAACGGAGCTCGCGCTTGGTACGAACTCCCCGGTCTCACTTTCCAAATACAACCTGCCGAGTTCGCCAAAGTAGCGGTGATCTTAGCGTTAGCTGCCTTTGTAGCTAACCAAGAAGGTCATCTTCGCTTAGTCACCCTCTCGAATGCCTATCTGATGTTGGCTGTTCCCCTTGGCCTGATTTACCTTCAGCCGGACCTTGGCACCATGCTGGTTTTCGTGGCAATCGGTATGGGCGTGCTACTGGTTTCTGGGGCTCAGATCAAACACATAGCCGTCACTACTGTCATTGGGATCATTGTGATTGTGGGCGTATTTAACAGCGACAACCTAGGCGGACCATCATTACTGCGAAAGACTCAAGAACAACGTTTAACCGCCTTCCTAGACCCAGAGTTCGACCTACAAGGAGCTTCTTACAACGTCAACCAATCACAAATTGCGATAGGCGCCGGGGGTCTTAGCGGACAGGGATGGCTGCAGGGAACTCAAACCAACCTCAATCTCGTACCTGAGCAAGAGACGGACTTTATTTTTACCGCCCTGGGAGAAGAGTTTGGATTCATCGGAGTGAGCGTTCTATTGCTCCTATACGCCTATGTGCTCGCTCGAATCTGGTTTATTACAAGATCCTCAAGCGACCTGTTCGGAACTTTCGTCTGTGTGGGAGCGTTATCGATGTTTACTTTCCAGATATTTCAAAATATAGGAATGACTATGGGCATCATGCCGATCACCGGAATTCCACTCCCTTTTTTAAGCCATGGCGGTTCATCGACCGTCGTAGCGTTTGGCCTTATCGGACTGGTCATCAACATAAGCGCGCGACGTCATTTAGCATCACCTCTCTAATAAACAGGCCCATGATCTGGAAACTTTGTCCTGGAGCGCTAGAATGGCCTTCCAAATGACCTCGCTGTGGCCCCGGCTCGAGCCTCTCCCCCTTTGGGTGGAAAAGCCCGCCCGCTACATCGGCTGCGAGGATGGAGATCGCACAAACATTTACAAGCCTGTTGCCACTTCGTGGCTTCCACCCCACTCCGAAACGTACGAAATAGGATTACCTAACCAAGGCTTGCAGATCTTGCACGAGCTTCCGAACGAGCGGCCAGATGTCTACGAAGAGCGCTCCTTCGCGCCTTGCAGCAAACATGGGATCGAACACGTGGTTGCGTCCCCAGTTCCACCTACCAGTGGAAGCTCAGGAACCAACCAAGACCTAACTACTGGCTGTTCTGTGCCAGCTGAACTTCGCCTAAGGGCGACTGTAGGGGGATCGCGCTAATGCGAACCGCCATGGGTCGACGTGTAGCTCCCACCTTGACGGGTGGGGGTTATCTATGGGGCTAAGAATCCAGTTTTCGAAACTCGACAAAATCCGCTTTGTCGGACATCGCAACCTAACGCCGATAGTTCAACGAGACGCGGTCGTGAGTGCCCAACTTACGATAAGACCCGGGATTTTCGGCCGGATCGAAATCGCTAATGCGCGAGCTCCCAGAGCCGAAACAGGGATTGCTCACAGCACCTACCAATGGATCGAACATGAAGGCCAACGAGAAGAACCGTTGATGCCCTCTAACTCAACACAACTTAGGGAATACAAACCATGAACCAAGAAAATCCGGCGGACACCCCGGATGAAACAGCAGCAAATAGCCCTGTGCGTAGACGGAGAACAATCGGCGCCGATCCCAAAATAGAAGCGCCGACACAAACTGATCCCGTAGACGAAACCGGGTCGCGGAGTCGGACCAGAACACTTTCCGGTGCCACTAAAAAGCCGGTTGTTTCAAGTACTGATCGCCCAAAGCGAAAAAGAGCGAGATCTCTTGGGGCACAGACTCCTGATGGCAAGTCGGAGCCCAAAGAGCAGTCACGTTCATCGAAATCTCCCAAGCCGCAAGTTGGCGACACGCGAAGTCCTTCTGTCAGTGTCACCTCAAATCCTGAGAGTGAACAATCCGACCCAAAACCGGCCCGCAAACGCCGTCGGAGAGGCGGAAAAGGCCGGAGTGGAGTTAACAAATCAGACAACAAGCAACGAATAGGACAGCCGGTCGAAGCGATCCTCGAGGAGGAACCAGTAACGCTCGACCGTCAGCAGCTTGAACGGCAACGAGGTAAAGAACGAAAAGGGCGACCTGTAGGTCGCTACCAAATGTTGGTGCACTCCGACAACGGGGTTACTCATATAGCCGTACTCGAAGGCCGATCGCTAATCGAACACTATGTGAGCCGACCTTCAGACGATGTAAGCGAGATACACGGAAATATTTATCTGGGAAAGGTCCAGAACGTGCTCCCCGGGATGGAAGCAGCGTTTGTGGACATATCTACTCCCAAGAACGCAGTCCTATATCGCGGTGACGTTACCTATGAGCGTGATGACCTTGATGGAGATAAATCGCAACCACCAGCGCCGAAGCCCAAAAAGCCAAGAAGCCGGCTCAGTCGCCGAAAAGACGATGCACGAATCGAAGATCTCCTCTCCGCGCAACAGTCAATATTGTGTCAAGTAACGAAAAATCCGATTGCTCACAAAGGTGCCCGACTTTCAACGGAAGTGAGCCTTCCAGGGCGATTTGTGGTGCTAGTACCTAACAGCGATACCTATGGGATTTCGAAAAGGCTGAACGATAAAGAACGACGACGACTCCGAAATATCCTCGACAAAGTCAAACCGGCTGAACATGGCGTCATAGTTCGAACAGCTGCCCAAGATGTCACGTCAGAGGAGATAGAACGCGATGTTCGACGCCTCCTAGATCAATGGAAGCAGATTAACGAGCTAGCCACGAAAGCAAAAGCGCCGAGCTTGCTATTTCGGGAACCGGAGCTGGTGGTCAGGGTTATCCGTGAAGAATTCAACAGGGATTACCGCGGCGTCATAATCGACGACCTTGCCTTATACCAACAAGTCAAGGGCTATATGGAAACAGTAACTCCGGCCCTGGCAGATCGGATCGAGTTCCATGATTCCGAAACTGAATCACTTCCTCTATTTGAGCGGTACCACGTAGCCGAACAACTACGAAAAGCAGTGGACCAAAAAGTCTGGTTGCCATCTGGAGGGTCTCTGGTCATCGACCACACCGAGGCGTTAACAGTTATTGACGTAAATACTGGCAAAAATGTGGGCAAGTCGAACCTAGAAGAAACTGTGTTTCGCAACAATCTTGAAGCGGCAGAAGAAATAGCTAAACAGCTTCGATTAAGAGATATAGGGGGAATCATCGTCATCGACTTCATCGACATGGAAATAAAGAAGAACAGGGATGAAGTGGTCAGTAGCTTCGAAAAAGCACTGGCTCGAGATAAAACTAGAACTCAAGTATCCGGAATTTCAGAACTAGGACTTGTGGAAATGACGAGGCGACGAACAGGCGAAGGGCTCCTAGAGTCGGTAAGCGATGCTTGTGAGCATTGCGCCGGACGCGGAGTTGAACTACACCAAGCAGTTTTCAAAGTCTGATCATCTTCATCAACGGTTTGTGAGGAAGGAGACACCCGATAGCATGAGAGATCTTATGTACGCAGTAATAGCCACCGGCGGTAAACAAGAAAAAGTTGAGGCTGGTCAAGTCCTTAACGTCGAACTTCTCCACGCCGATGAAGGCTCAGAGGTTTCGTTCAGTCCCATTTTGCTGGTCGACGACGAGACCGTTATGTCAACCACCGACGAGCTTGCCGGCTCATCGGTGACCGCTCGGGTAGTTGGTGAAGTCAAAGGCGAAAAAATTCGTGGCTTCACCTACAAGAATAAAACTAATAATCGTCGCCGATGGGGACACCGGCAGCGATATACAACCATCGAGATAACCGGAATAGCGAGGGGCTGAGATGTCGAAGACTAAAGGTGGCGGCTCTACAAAGAACGGGCGCGATTCCAATGCTCAGCGGCTTGGAGTAAAGGTTTTCGCAGGTCAAGTCATCCACGCCGGAGGCATTATCGTTCGTCAACGTGGCACGAAGTTCCACCCGGGACGCAACGTCGGAATTGGCAAAGATGACACCCTTTTCGCCACCAGTGATGGTGTCGTTGAGTTTGGATACCGCAAAGGAAGAAGACTGGTCGACGTCGTCACTGACTGACCAAGACACTCCTTCCTAACTTCATTAACACCTAAATCTGGTTACGAGTTCTCTATTCGTTTCATTCAAGAGTCAATACCCCCGTATCCTCAGATCGTATGTCTGGTTTCGTTGACGAATGCAATCTTCACGCTAAAGGCGGTGACGGAGGAGCGGGGTGCGTTTCGTTCCGACGCGAAGCCCATGTTTCACGCGGGGGCCCCGACGGTGGCGATGGGGGAACGGGAGGAGACGTATGGTTGGTAGCCGATCGTAATGTTTCCTCGCTTCTGGCATTCAAAGACTTCCCGTTCCGACGTGGTGATGATGGGTCTCATGGTCAAGGTAAGAAAAAGCACGGCAAAAACGGCGAAGACCTAATCGTCAACGTTCCTGAAGGGACGGTAATCAGAGACTTCGACGGAGAGATCCTCGCAGATTTAGTGGGAGCCGGAGATCGTTGGTTGGCCTCAGCAGGTGGTCAAGGTGGTCGCGGTAATGCCCGGTTTCTATCAAATAAACGAAGAGCCCCGGCGTTTGCTGAGCAGGCGGAGATAGGCGAAGAAAGATGGCTACGCCTCGAGCTGAAACTAATGGCCGACGTTGCTCTCGTGGGATTCCCAAATGCCGGTAAGAGCACTTTGATTTCTAGAATTTCAGCAGCCAAACCTAAAGTAGCTTCGTACCCTTTCACGACCCTGTCACCTCACCTAGGCGTTGTACAAACTGACGATGACTTCGAGATGATTGTTGCGGACGTGCCTGGTCTTATTGAAGGCGCCGCTGCTGGACGAGGACTAGGACACCAATTCCTTCGCCATATAGAACGAGCCAGAGTACTTCTTGTACTTGTCGATCTGGCTGAGGTCGAAGGTAAGTCCCCTGAAATTCAGGAAGAAGTGCTGATGCGAGAACTAGGCGAATATGACGCCGAGCTGCTCGATCGACCAAGAATGGTCATAGGTACGAAGTCGGATGTAGCGAACCTACCTTGGAGTGGTCCAACAATTTCGGCTGTAACTGGACAAGGGTTAGACGCTCTTGTCGGCGAGGTTCGCGGATTAGTGGAAGAGGCGCGCTCCAGCGACGAGCAGCCAACCCAATACGTTGTGCACCGGCCGACACCCGAAGGCATTCAAGTGATGCGGCAAGATGACGGATCATTCGAAGTATTAGGAAGACAAGCGCTGAGAGCGGTAGCGCTTTCCGATCTCAACGACATCGACGCTATGAACCACGCTCAAGAACGCCTCCAACAGTTACGAGTGCCGCGTGCCCTGGCAAGGGCTGGAGCTGTCGCTGGTGACATTGTAGTTATTGGGTCCTTTCAATTTGAGTACGAACCCGATACCTAGTTTGGTAAGAGAAAAAGGAAGCCATTGATGCGCGTCATCGTAAAGATTGGGACTTCATCGCTGACAAGCGAAAGCGGTCAGGTAAATACCGCAGCTTTGTCGAAGCTTGTTTCCGAAGTTGTGGCAGCGCGCGCGCAAGGTATCGAACTAGTTGTGGTGACATCGGGCGCAATCACCGCCGGGGTGCAACGTCTAGGGATTGAAAGGCCCGAAGAAGCAGAAGTTCTTCAGGCCATCTCTGCGGTAGGTCAAATTGATCTTATGAGGGCCTACGGAGACGAGTTTGACTCCCACGGAGTAGCCACAGGTCAGGTGCTACTGGCGCCTCATGATTTCAGGGATCGAAACCAATACCTGCATGCGGAGGCGACCTTTACACACCTGCTCCGGCTCAACGTGATACCCGTGGTAAATGAAAATGATGCTGTCGCTGACGACGCGATTAGGTATGGAGACAATGATCGAATAGCGGCACTAGTCGCAAATTTACTGCGCGCCGATCTCTTAGTTTTGCTTACAGACACGCCCGGAGTCTTAACCGCTGACCCTCGAATTGAACCCGACGCAACACTGATCGAAGAGATCGCCGCAATTAACGAATCGATACAGGAAGTTGCAGGTGACCCGGGTAGTCGAGGTAGTGGCGGCATGGCTTCCAAGCTGGCGGCAGCTCGTATGGCCTCCTGGAGTGGAGTGAGAACAGTCATAGCAGCAGCTGACCGAGACAATGTTCTTGCTGATGCGATCGCTGGTATCGCAGGGACGGGTACTGCTGTCCCAGCGCGAGAAACCCATGTTGCGGCCAGAAAGCTTTGGATCGGATTCGCCGTGGCCGCTAACGGTCGAATAACAGTTGATGATGGAGCGACTTCGGCCCTATCGCAAAGTGGAGGGTCTCTGTTAACGGCGGGCATAACCGAAGTAGAGGGGGCGTTTGGAGCCGGCGATGCAGTAGATGTCTCCGATCTCTCCGGTCAAGTATTCGCAAAGGGACTCATAGCTTTCGACAGCGAAACAGCACAAGAGTGGAAAGGAAGCCGTACCGAGGATCTAGCGCCCGGCACGTCACCAGTAGCGATTCATCGCGATGATCTCGTCCTTCTTGATAATCCAAGCTAGTCAAGGCCGTCAAGGAACGGGTTTGAGGCCCGATCGCGGTAACCTGCGCAAGTGCCCCGAAGTGACCAAATAGCCGAAACTTCACTAATGCAAGACCTTGGTGGACGTGCCAGTGAGGCTTCGAAGGTTCTCGCAACGGCTTCGACAGACGACAAAAATGAAACTCTCCGCACAGCGGCTGACTGTTTGGTTGCTGCAACCCAAGAAGTTCTTGATGCGAATCTGCGAGACGTAAGACGGGCCGAAGCATCTCAGACCTCCGAAACAGTGATTGACAGACTTCGTCTTGACGCAGGTCGCGTCGAAGCAATGGCTGAGGGCCTCCGAAAACTGATCCATCTACCGGATCCAGCCGGGAAAATTGTTGAAAGTTGGACACGACCAAACGGTTTACAGATTCAAAAAGTTCAAGTGCCCCTGGGAGTCGTTGCGATTATCTATGAAAATCGACCTAACGTAACTAGCGACGCTTTTGGGCTTTGCTTAAAATCCGGCAACGTCGCCTTCCTGAGGGGTTCGTCGGCTGCGATCGACTCGAATATAGCGATAGCTAGGGCACTGCGCGAGGGAATTGCTAAAGCAGGGCTACCCGAAGATTGTTTGGTGCTCGTGACCGATACTTCTCACCGAACTGCGATCGAATTTATGCAACTCCGAGATCATATTGATTGTCTAATACCGCGTGGAGGGCCCTCGCTCATCAACTCTATTTTGGAAAACGCGACCGTTCCCTATGTAATCGATGGAGACGGGAATTGTCATGTGTACGTCGACATCGACGCCGACCTTGCGCTGGCGGAAAGTGTCGTAGTTAATGCGAAGATGCAACGCCCATCAGTTTGCAACGCCGCAGAATCACTTGTAGTTCATGCAGACATAGCTGCTGAGTTCCTGCCCCGTATAGCTGGGGCATTAGAGGGCGTTGAACTGGTAGGAGATAAGCGCGCAAGTGGACTGGTTTCAGCTATAGCTCTAGCAGGTGATCACGACTGGTCTACCGAGTATCTGGACTTAAAAATGAGTGTTCGCGTTGTAGATGACCTTGATGCAGCCATCGATCACATCAACGCAAACAGCACTGGTCACAGTGAGGCAATCATCACTAGGGATATGAGTTCCGCTCAAGAGTTCACAAGTCGAGTCGATGCAGCCGCCGTTCTAGTCAATACATCAACTAGGTTCGTAGACGGCGAAGAATTTGGTTTCGGCGCCGAAATTGGAATAAGTACTCAAAAACTTCATGCTCGAGGTCCTATGGGTCTCGAACAACTGACAACAACCAAATACATCGTGAATGGGCAGGGTCAAATCCGTGTATGACCCAACGCCTAGCACCTGACAAGGAGACACCAAATGGGCGACACAATGTTCGGGGACCTCGGGTCTGTCCGAGGCGGACTTAGAGACGCTGACTACCTAGCTGACGACGGCATCGCAAGTGTTGTTTATCTTGCTGAGAAGCTTGGCAAGCCCGTGCTCGTGGAAGGTCCGGCCGGCACGGGTAAGACTGAACTAGCTAAAGCAGTTGCAGCCATGACCGATGCGAGACTCATCAGACTTCAGTGTTACGAAGGTCTTGACGAAGCAAAAGCGCTATACGAATGGAACTACAAAAAGCAGTTGCTTCGAATCCAGGCAGACCGAGGATCAGATGCGAACAACGAGGACTGGACTGACTTGCAAGACGACATCTTCAATGATGAGTTCTTGCTCACCCGCCCCCTTTTAGAGGCAATCACTGCAGAAGAAAAAGTCGTTCTCCTTATTGATGAGGTCGATCGAGTAGAAGTCGAAACCGAAGCGTTACTGCTAGAAATTCTTTCGGACTATCAAGTTTCTATTCCAGAACTCGGAACAATCGAAGCCAAGCAAATTCCAATCGTATTCCTAACCTCGAATAACACCAGAGAACTTTCTGAGGCATTGAAACGCCGTTGCCTCTTCCTTCACATTGACTACCCACAGTTGGAACGAGAAAAAGAAATCGTTCTTACCAAAGTCGATGGAATAAGCGACAACCTTGCAGAACAGGTAGCGCGAATAGTTCGCTCAATAAGACAGATCGAATTAAAAAAGAGCCCATCGGTTTCGGAAACCCTGGACTGGGCTCGAACCTTGGTTCTGTTAGGCGTCGAGAGCATTGATGTAGAACAAGCTAAAGAATCGTTACACATTCTTCTCAAGTACCAATCAGATATAGAGAAGGCAGCCAAGGAACTCACAGTCGAGGGGTAAGTCAATGCTGGATCTAATGAGCGGCTTTGTCGTTGAATTGAGAAATGCTGGCCTTCCTGTCTCATTGACAGAAAATCTCGATGCTATGGAAGCGGTCAAACACATTCCGATTGAAGATCGAGACGCCTTCAAATATGCGCTCGCTACCACCTTGGTTAAGAACGAACAACATTGGAAGGCATTCGAGACCGTCTTCGAAGTGTACTTTTCGCTCCGAGGCCCCGAGTACAACGTGCTGGACGAAGACGGAGAAATTGACGAAGACTCTCTGGAAGAGTGGATGTCTCAGCAGATGCGAGGCATGGGTGGGCAAGGCTCCTCGGAAGAGATGAGTCCAGAAGAAATAGCTGAAATGCTATTTCGGGCGTTAATGAATGCTGACGAAGCGATGATGGCTGCCATGGCCAGAGCAGCGGTTACGCAGTTTGCAGGAATGGAGCCGGGTAGGCCTGTTGGTGGCACTTACTACCTGTATCGGACTCTTCGTAACCTCGATCTTGACGGGATGCTTGACCGGTTAATGGAACAAGCACAAGAACGCTCTGAAGGGGACATGACGTCACTCGAGGAGCGACTTGAACGCGAAGAGTTCGAAAACAGAATTGAAGACCTGAAAAAAGAAATTGAATCTGAGATTCGACGCAGGCTTGTAGCTGACAGAGGCGTTGAAGCAATGGCGAAGACGCTGCGCAAACCGCTGCCCGAAGATGTTGATTTCATGCATGCCTCGCGCGAGGAAATGGCGAACATTCGTAAAGCAATACAACCGCTCACTAGAAAGCTCGCGGCACGTCTTGCTCGGAAACGAAAGCACAAGCGCAAAGGGCCGTTAGATTTTCGAGCCACGGTTCGTCAGTCCTTGAGCTATGGGGGAGTGCCTGCCGAACCACGGTTCAGAAATCCAAGGCCAAATAAGCCTGAACTGATAGTCGTAGCTGACATCTCAGGTTCGGTCGCCGCCTTTGCGCGATTCACGCTGCACCTGGTTTACGCGCTTCAGAATCAATTCAGCAAAGTACGTTCGTTTGTGTTTATTGATGGGCTCGACGAAGTAACGCACATGTTCCAAGACGAAGAAGATATTACGAATGCCGTTCATAGGGTCAACACCGAAGCGGACGTCGTATGGGTTGACGGCCATTCAGATTATGGTCACGCATTTGGAGTCTTTTGGGAAAACTACGGTTCGGAAATCAGCTCCAAGTCAACAGTCATGTTTTTGGGTGACGCTCGAAATAATTACCATGCGACCAATGCTTGGGTAGTTAAAGAAACAGCCAAAAAAGCTAGGTCGGTTTTTTGGCTTAACCCAGAGCCGAAGTCTTATTGGGATACTGGCGACTCGGTAATTACCGAATATTCCACACATGCGGATGGGGTTTTCGAATGCCGAAACCTACGACAGCTTGAAGGCTTTGTTGATCACCTCGCCTAGAAAGTTCTCGGCGACAGGCTCTTAACGAAAGTCGGATAGTAGTTCTGCGACGTGGAAGGCAAGATCTAAGGACTGCCTGCCGTTGAGCCTTGGGTCGCACATTGTTTCATAGCGATCTCCGAGGTGTTCTGCAGCTAAGGCGTCACCGCCACCCACACACTCCGTAACAGCGTCTCCGGTAAGTTCGCAGTGAACCCCACCCGGCCATGTTTCTTCTGCCTTGTGTACATCAAAGTATTGGCGGACCTCATCCATGATGACGTCGAAATCTCGGGTCTTGATGCCGCTGTCAGTTTCGTAGGTGTTTCCGTGCATGGGATCGCATTCCCAAACTATGGGATGTCCGGCATCTGTCACCTTGCGCAAGATAGAAGGCAACACATCTCCTACTTTTTGTGCACCCATGCGACTGATAAAGGTTAAACGTCCTGGAATTTTCTCAGGATTAAGAGCTTCGCATAATGCCAGTGCATCACTAGGTGAAGTGCTTGGCCCAATCTTGCATCCGATCGGATTGTGAACGCCCCGAAGAAACTCGACATGAGCTCCATCGAGCTCTCGCGTCCTTTCACCGATCCATAGCATGTGGGCTGAACAGTCATACCAGTCTCCGGTGATGCTGTCCTTGCGAGTCAAAGCTTGTTCATAGCCCAAGAGCAAGGCCTCGTGGCTTGTGTACAGCTCAACTTGACGCATAGCAGCATCGTCAGTGTCGAAACCGCATGCCGTCATGAAGTCTAAAGCTCGCTCAATTCCCTCCGCTAGACGTTCATATCGTTCTCCGACTGGACTTGATGCAACGAATTCTTGATTCCAGTTATGTACCTGTCGAAGGTCGGCGTAGCCACCCCTAGTGAAAGCTCGCAGCAAGTTCAACGTTGCTGCCGAAGTGTTGTACGCCTCCAGTAAGCGGTTCGGATTAGGTGTTCTCGAGTCAGAGTCAAACGTTATGTCGTTCACGATATGACCGCGAAAACTAGGCAGGGTCGCTCCATCCCGTGTTTCAGTTCCCGACGAACGTGGCTTCGCAAATTGGCCCGCTATTCGACCAAGCTTCACTACCGGCAATCCGGCCGAATACTGAAGAACTACAGCCATTTGCAGAATGACTTTAAGTTTGTCTCGAATCGCGTCGGCACTGCTTAGGTCGAAAGATTCCGCACAGTCTCCCGCTTGAAGCACAACCGCCTTTCCGTTCGCCACTCGTGCAAGCTGATCGGTAAGGCGTCGGGCTTCTCCGGCGAATACAAGAGGAGGTCGAGTGCCGAGTTCATGGAGCGCTTCATCGAGCGCGCCCAACTCAGGCCATTCGGGCTGTTGGCCAGCGGGACAGTCAGTCCAGGAGTTTGGATGCCAGGTGGTGTTCACAATATTAAGTGTGCAGGTTCTGAAAGCGATATGCCAAGAAGATTTTCGCTATACGAAAATATTTGCTTTAAGCCACAATGACGAGGGCGTCTTCGCGTAACTCGTCTACGGCTCTTTTGACCAGTCTTCGTGCAGCTTCGGCGGTTACTCCTAGCTCTTCTCCGACCTCACGATAGCTGTGACTTTCGCCATCAATTAGACCAAAACGTCGAGCTACGGCTAGCTGAGCACGGGGATCGAGGCGGTCAAGAAGGCCTCGGATCATCTCTTTTCGGTCATTTTCTAGAGCGTGGTCTTCGGGGCTTGGAGCGTCGTCTCCAATTAGATCGACCAGGGTGCTGTCGCCCTCATCTCCGATATTTTTATCGAGCGAAGTGGGTGTGCTAATTCTTTGCAGCCAAGCATTCTCATCGTCCAGGCCATCACTATCGCCGCCACTATGACGTAACGCTGCACGGAGGCTCGCTGAACGATCGCTAGGGAGACGAATCAGACTTGCTTTTTGGTCGAGAGCTCGGCCTATCGACTGACGTATCCAAAAGGTTGCGTAAGTAGAAAACTTGAATCCTCGACGCCAATCGAACTTCTCAACTGCGTGTTCTAGCCCAAGGTTGCCTTCTTGGATTAAATCAAGAAGTTCCATAGCTGGTGGTAGCGGGTAACGACGGGCAATTGATACGACGAGGCGCAGGTTTGCGCGGATGAAACGGTCTCGAGCCGCTTCGGCTTCTCGCACAGCTACTCGAAGAGAACGGCGCTCAGATATTGAGAGCTTGTCTTCGCTGTCCAGCACCACTTGGGCGTCACGGCCTTTTTCTATTGCTTTCGACAACATCTTTTCATCATCGGCGGTCAACAGTGCTACCGCTCCGATTTCATTTAAATACTGTCCTACTGAATCACTCATTATTCTTTGTCTCCACCGGTGGGGAACCGGATCTTTCTAACTCGAGGGGGGATCTCGAATTTGTTTCACGTCTGCACTAGAAGTGTTTGCTTTGGCGACACCCGCTTCTGAGTTGCTGGTGTCCGTCGGATTGTTGTTTGTGCGTTCTTTCTTAAATTTCTTGTTCGGGCAGTGCCGTGCTAGCACGTGCCACAGATCTAATTCCAGGTTGGTATCTGTGATGTCAATACAGCAACCGGACGTCGGTCAGGGCCCGGCTGAATCGCAGACCAAACAACAATAGTAGACCGGAAGGGGAAATGCCAGTCGATGTCCATCTAAGCTGATCACATGGGTCGGCAAATTGGCTTATTCGGCGGCACATTCGACCCTCCACACGAAGGTCATTTAGCTGCTGCGAACGGAGCGAAAGAAGCATTAGAGCTTGACAGGGTTTTGTTTGTCGTGGCTAATGACCCTTGGCAAAAGTCCGGGCATCGTCGTGTCACAGAAGCCCGACACCGGCTAGCCATGACGAAGCTATTGGTTCAAGGCATAGATGGCATAGAGGTATCTGATGTTGAAATTCTTCGTGGGGGAGAGAGTTACACGATCGATACGGTGACCGATCTGCTTTGCGAAGGACACGAAGTAACTCTGATCGTCGGCGCAGATGTAGTACACGGAATTGAAACTTGGGAGCGCTCAGATGAGCTTCAAAAACTTGTTCGTGTTGCAGTCATTGATCGCCCTGGATACGACCCTCCGACTTTAGACGGGTGGTTAATGCAGAGAGTCGACGTTGGCTCCCAAGACATTTCGAGTTCGGAAGTCAGGGATCGGATAGACGAAGGGGCT
>JUEP01000025.1:18114-25336 GCA_000817105.1 marine actinobacterium MedAcidi-G3
AACATCAATTAGCGTGGGAATCGCGCAAAAATTAGAGCGCTATTGACAGTCCTCGCTCTGAGCGATGGAAGGTTCGAGGATTCTTTGAAATGACCAGCCGTGCGAGTTTGGACAACCTGCCTCAGCTTTTGCTGGCGGCTGCGCAAGGCGCTGCCGACCTGCAAGCAACCGATCTCCTCGCGCTTGATGTTGGCGATGTCTTAGGAATTACGGACTGGTTTTTGGTGGCAAGTTCTTCTAACACGCGACAAGTCCGGCGCGTTGCAGAAGAAGTAGAAGTAGCAGTCAAAGGAGCAGGAGGTGATGGGCCTTTGCGGATTGAAGGAATGGAAGACGCCAGATGGATATTGCTAGATTTTGGCATGTTTGTGGTTCACATTTTCCATGACGAAACTCGTTCCTTCTATGACATCGAACGGCTCTGGTCAGACGTGCCAAAGATCTCATTTGATGCTGACGGGAATCCGATTTCCTAGCATCTACAACAAAGGGTTATGAAAGTGTCAAGCTGGTGAAATGACTTTGCTATTTGTTGCCTTTAAATGTGGTCTATCGGAGCCGCATCCGCTTTTTGGGTGCGCGTCTCGGACTTATTAGAAGAAGCTCCGAAGGCATTGTTCTGACAAACAGAGGAACGAAAGGTTGTTACTACAGTGTTGGAAGCGGCATCGACTGGAGTGATTAGGGCAAGATGAAAATTCGTTTCGGGTTTACCTGTCGGGGGTCAGGCGATCTTCCAATTGAAGAGTTTTCTCAACTCTGCGTCGACCTTGAACGACTAAATTTCGACTCCGTTTGGCTTCCTGAGACGATGCTAACTGGTTCTTTTGATCCACTGGTTGCCCTGACCCATGCTGCTGCATGCACTGAGAAACTGAAGATTGGCAGCCATATGATTTTGCCGGGCAGAGCTCCGATCCGCCTAGCACGTGAGCTTGCACAGTTAGACAGACTTTCACGAGGCAGACTTCTCATTATTGCTGTTATCGGCCTTCCTGATTCAGCAGAAGTTGCGGCTCAAGGCGTGATCCGTTCAGACAGAGGGCAGATGATGGACGAAATGGTGCCACTTTTGAGGCGGCTATGGGCTGGGGAGACTGTCGATCACTCTGGGACTTTCTATGAAGTAACAGAGGCTTCAATTACGCCCTTGCCAGTACAACAACCCTTGGAACTTTGGTTTGGAGGATCGCTACCTAGCGCCTTGCGTCGGGTTGGCCGCATAGGAGACGGCTACATTCCTGGTCTGTCCACACCTGAAGAGGGCGCAGAAAAAAAATTGCAGGTTGAGATAGCCGCAAAAGAATTCAACAGGGTGATAGACCCCGAACATTTTGGGGTGAACTTAACGTACAGTCGCGGGCCGCTCTCGTCTGACGCTCGCGAATCGTTGCTGCGTAGGAGACCTGACATAGACCCAGAACAACTTGTGCCCACTTCCGCAGGAGGCTTACAAGAAATAATTGACGCTTGGATAGATGCTGGGTATTCCAAGTTTCTTCTCCGCCCTGTTGAACCCCCTGGAAATTGGAGCGAAGAACTAGAAGAACTCGGCTCAGAAGTCCTTGGTCTTCAGTCGTGAGATCAGTTGCCCGCGAAATGTGGGAAGCAACTGAGCGCTATCACCAACTTTGCTACTGGGCTCCCGAAGTTCGAGAAGAAGGAAGTCGAGCGGGGTTAAAGGGTTTCTGGATGAACTACTTTGCAACCCGCGTAGCTCCGCTTGGCCCAGTGACCCCAAAGGTTGTCGAGTCGTTGTTTTTTTACTATGCGCCTCAAAGAATCGAAAGAGCAATACCGGATGCGTGGAGTTACGCAACTCCCGAAGCCATATTAAAGGCTCGCTATCAAGGGATGGATCAAGCCCTCAAACGGGAACTAGGCCCTCTCATAGAGTCAGAAGAAATATTGCGAGCTGCCCAAATAATCAGAGCAGTGGTGGCAAATGTTGACGGAACCGGAAGAACGTTATTTACAGGGTGGAATTCTCTTCCGTGGCCCGACGAACCTTATTTGGCGCTTTGGCATGGATGTACCGTGCTCAGGGAACATAGGAGCGGGTGTCACCTTATGGCACTTGCCCTGGTCGGATTAGATGGCCCACAGTCTGTTATTACGCAGGTCGCGGTAGACGAAGCGCCAACGGAATGGATACAGCACGAAGCTGGATGGTCGGATGGCGATGTTGCCGAAGCAACAGCGAAGCTTCGAGATAAGGGATGGCTCGACAAGCAGGGTCGAGCGACCGACATCTGCCATGAGGGTCGCAAGCAGATCGAGGAATTAACCGATCAGATGAACGCTCATCACTGGATGGAAATAGGGGCTGAAACGAGCCGTGAGTTGTCTTCATTGTTGACTGTCATCAACAAACAATTACCCAAAGATGACCAAATTGACTGGCGTGAGATCTACGAAAATAACGAGACGCAGAGCTAATCGTTACTTACTGCTGGTCGACGTCGGCGTACGAGGCAGTACCAGAACGCGGCAACGCTACCCAAGTTCGCCCGGGAGTTAGTTCGATCGTCGCACCATCAGCATCGCGGAACTCAGTTAGATCTGCCTCAGTGGGACGGTTCCAAGTCGCTTCAATGATTTGACCGGCAGTCAGAACCCAAGCCTCGCCGCGACCAAGCACCTTCACCTCAGGTGAGCCAGCGTAGGCGACACTTTGGCCGTAGTTGACGAACTGAATAATGACATTCTCTGGAGCGACTTGTACGCCGTCGTAATCAACATGTTCCGTGCCCTGTTGGCTTCTAGCCCACCCCTGAAAAACTTCATCCCACTGGTACGTGACTTGGTAGCCCCCATAGTCGATCTCTACAGCGTCCAATGGTTGGGCAGATAGCGGTAACGCCTCGTTCGGGTCTCGATAAGAAAACATTTGTGGAGGAGTTCCACCTCGGCCGTCGGCTGCAGCATAAATATCGCCAGTGCTCGTAAGTAGGTTATGCGGAGCCTTGCGGTCGCTATTACGTCGATAAGCCGCCCGACCGACATTGGTGTCACCTACCAGCACCATGTCGACTTCGTTAAGAAGTCGCATGACTGTGGGGTTTCCTCCTGAATTCCCGAACAAAGGTGTATTCAAATTACGAAGCAGATCAAAATCACCGGTTCTTGCTGAACGTACCGGCCCGATATCGGCCACGTTGCGGCTGTGGAAGATAGCCGCAAACCGAGTGATGTTGCCTTCAACTAATTCTTCGAAAACTACATCAGCTTGATTTATTCCCCATTGAGGTCGAGCCAGTTGATGGTTATCAATTTTGACGAAGAAAGCAGGCCGTGTGATGAGGTCGGCAACTTGTTCGCCAGTGAATTGGGCAATCGGGGTTGCAACCACTTCAGTCGTAGTTGGTGCAGGAGGAGAAGTAGTTGTAGTTGAGGGTGGAGTCGAAGTAGGAGAGGGCGCTGCAAGTACCGTGTCCGTGGTTGAGGTAGGCGAGGGTGACAAAAGGCTGGTGCCAGCGCCGCTGCACGCAGTCACCGCCACTAGCGAGACACATAGAGGGCCTAAGAAGCGAGCTGAAAGTGAAGGCAAAAGATCTCTCAATACGAAGGGGTTTCCAACTGCCGAGATTAACCCCTTGGGTCGCACAATATGTGTACCCCTAGGCGGAAGAAAGCACCGGGTGTAGCGTCTCTAAAGTGCGTAGACGTTTCGTCCAAAAGGTGTTTGAAAAACTTCTCGAAACAGAACAGATGAACCTTTCTGACGAAATGCTCGTTGTCGCGGGTGGCACCGCAGAACGGGACCTACTTAGAGACTGCGGATTCGATCATGTCACCATCACAAACCTCGACTCAGTTGAAGCCTCCTCCCACGTAGAGCCGTATCAGTGGGCTCATGAGGACGCACAAAACCTGAGTTACCCACAAAAGTCATTTCGATGGGTCGTCGTCGTGGACGGCTTGCATCACTGCACATCACCGCACCGTGCTCTGACCGAAATGTACAGAGTCTGCACTAACGGAGTCCTAGTGATCGAAGCTCGGGATTCATTGCTCATGAGAGCGGCTGTGCGATTCGGTTTCAGTTCAAGGTATGAGCTAGAAGCGGTAGCTGCCCAAGGAGGACGGTCAGGAGGCTTAGAGAACGGGCCGATTCCAAACCACATTTATCGATGGACCGAACGCGAATTTAAGAAAACGATCCGTTCCTGCGACCCCACAGGAGATCACGGTTTCGACTTTTACTACGGCCTGAATTTGCCCTACGAGACAGCTGATTTGCGAGGTTGGACGATCCGCAAACTGCTTCTGAAACCGGCAGAACTATTGCTGGGTGCTGTTACCGCTGTGTTGCCGAAGCAAAAGAACTCCATAGCGATGGTCGCAACGAGGCCAACCGGCGTGCACCCCTGGATCAACCAATAACCAGAAGGCTGTGTTCAGTCGTTTAAGTCAATGAAACTTGACCATTAGGTGTGTTCAAAACTACCCGCAATGAAGTGGGGCCTTCAGAAACAGTTGAGGTGAGCCCCAATGAACGATGGAGTTCGATTATTCCCGCAGTATTAGGTTCGGTGCCTTCAACCGAGACCAGTGAGCAGCCCGTTGGTGTCACTGTCGCAGGGTTGGGAGTAGTTCCCCAATCAATCACGAATGGTATGAGGCCAGTTCGGTTTGACCGTGTCAGTCGCCAGCTTATTTCTTCCCCATCGGGCTTGCGTCTACTCATAGAGGAAACTGGTCCAGGATCGGCCCCATGGCTTCTCATCATCTCGGCAACCGACGCAATAGATTCCCCAGAATCAGGATGGATGGCGAAGGCTGCTAACCGAGGCCCATCATGGTCATCTATGCCGAATGGGCGAGGTTCATTTGGGTCAGGTTGCTCTGGGTCGACAGCAATGATCTCAAGGTAGACGTCGGTGCCAAGTGAGAGCAGCGCGTTGTGCGTGCCTACGCCGGGATGAGGGCCTCCCGGCGCTGCCCGGACTCCAGTCAAGGACTCCACGTAGTCCACTCCTGTTTGGAGGTCCTTACATGCCAGCGCAAAATGGTCGAATCCTGCCATATCAATCAAATAATTCCTTCGGTAGATCTTTTGATGGGTCCAGTCGCCATTCTGGAGAACGCTTTTCTAAAAAGGCGTTGACGCCTTCAACTGAATCTGGCTGTTTAGCTAGCCAGTCAAAAATTGGGGTTTCCATTTGGTGCATTTGTTCCCAGCTGAGAGACAATCCTTCCCAAAGTAACTTCTTGGTTGCTGCAACAGAGACAGGTGCCGCAGCGCAAAGTTGAGCCGCTAGCTCAACCGCCTGATCAAGAAGACGATCTTCGGGGTGAACAGCTGAAACCAAACCCATATGAAGAGCTGTCTGGGCATCAATAATTTCTCCACCCATTAATAATTGGGCTGCGTTCGAGAACCCGACGATTCTTGGGAGCAATGAGTGGGAGCCCAGTTCAGGCAACATTCCGATTCGGTTAAACACAAACCCGATGCGGGCGCTTTCGGAAGCAATTCGAATGTCGCACATCAGTGGGTAGGTGGCCCCGACACCAACAGCTGGGCCGTTAATTGCTGCGATCACCGGTTTTGTTATCTGATGTGGCAAAAACTGTGGAGTTCTCGCTTCACTAGTGTCAGCTTGATCACGGTCTCTGTTGGTGTCAAAAGTGTCGCCGCCTCCCGAAAGGTCGGCACCAGCACAAAAAGCACGACCGGTGCCGGTAATGATTACAGCCCGAATGTCCGAGCGGTCCGAAGCTTCTTGAAGAGACGCGTCCAAACCGGAAGAGATTTTGTTATTCCAAGCGTTGAGCTGTTCTGGACGATTAAGCCGGATGATAGCGATCTGATCGATGCAGTCCATCGTTACTTCTGAATCTGAACTCACTTTCGTAGTCTGCCAGAATTTGATACTGGCGGGCCAGATCGTAGACACATGCGAAGCGCCTGAGAGGGCTCTCGTCAGCTAGCGTTAGGAGTGATTGCCGTGAAAATCATTACACCTTTGCTCGTTGGCTTTGCCGTAACCCAAGTATCTACACTCACGACATCCGCGTACCTACACAGAGCATTAGCCCATAAGGCGGTGCGATTTCGGCCCGGCTTAGCTCTTTTTTTGCGGTTCTTCCTTTGGCTCACGACAGGTGTAAAGGCCCGAGAGTGGGCAGCGGTCCACCGTAAACACCATGCTTTTACCGATGAAGAAGCCGACCCTCATTCACCTGCTCAGTTGGGATGGATACGAGTGCAGCTAACCAACTTTTGGTTGTACCGGCGTGTTGCAAATGACCCAGTGACTGTCGACAAATGGGGTCGGGATCTAACCCCTGACAAATGGGATAGGTGGATGTTCGACCGAGGTCCACTAGGCCTACTCATTTCATCGATTCTTCTTTCATTGTGGTTAGGTTGGTGGCAAGGGCCATTAGCTTTTGGCTTCCATATCGTTAGCTACGTGATGTTGTCGGGCGCTATTAACGCGGTTGGCCACACCTTTGGGCGTCGACCATATACAAACAGTGCAACCAACCTTCATTGGCTTGCCGCGTTGACTTCAGGTGAGGGCTATCACAACAACCATCACGGCCTTCCCACCTCGGCGCGGTTCGGTTCTAAGTGGTCCGATTTTGATGCCGCGTGGTGGCTCATAAAAGTCGCTGACCGTTGCGGTCTAGCTGAAATACGGAGACTTAAGAGTGAGACAGTCTCCGGTTAGCTGAAAGCGCTGGACGAATGTCTTTCTCTGCCGAACCACTAACTCCCTCATCATTCTTCAACAAGGGAGATGGTCTACTTCGGAGTGATTGAAACGTGGAGCTAAGGGGAATTGAACCCCTGACCCCTTCCATGCCATGGAAGTGCTCTACCAACTGAGCTATAGCCCCGAAGAGCACCCCAAGCTACCAGTGCACCTGAGTGATGCAACTTCTCCTTCTATATGAGTGTCTAGAAGCGTAGGATCAGTTCATGAGCATCCCAGTTGATCCCGGCCAACTCGAAACACAACTAAAGCAGTTCGGCTACTCAGCCTTTCTGCTCACCGTACGCGACGACGAAACCTCCCACGTAGCTCACATGACGTTCCGCTTCGAAAACGACAGCATCTATTGCCCGATCAGTAAGTCAGCAGCACGCAACGTCGAAAAACGGTCGAAGGTTGTCGTTCTGTGGCCGCCATATGCAACTGATGGATATTCGATGATCGTTGATGCCGAATGCGTCGCCGAGGGAGAGGAACTAAAGGTCACTCCCAAG
>JUEP01000009.1 GCA_000817105.1 marine actinobacterium MedAcidi-G3
TCTGATGGCCAGTTCTCAATGCTCGGTTGGCTAGATGATGTAGCTCGATCGATCAAGAGATTGCGTGAAGAAGGATCTCAACGGATATGGCTAGTTGGTTCCACAACGGGTGGATCGCTTGCAATTATGGCGGCAGCTCGCGACCCAGAGATTCGTGGAGTCGCAGTGATGGCCCCGCGCGCCGACTTCGACGACTGGGCAACCGACCCGCGACGCTTTCTCCAACACTGCCGCGACGTTGGAGTCATCGATAACGATGATTATCCCGAATCGGTAAGTAAGTGGTCAGGTGAACTTCGTCAGCATCGAGCTATCGACTCAATAAAATCGATTGGTGAACGACCTCTTTTGATTATTCACGGAACAAACGATCGGCAGGTTCCCTCCAATGATGCTCAGCAGCTAGCGGACCTGCACCCTGCCCCAGAGCTCCGGCTTATTGATGGCGCCGACCATCGAATAAGACATGACCCGCGGGCCGTGGCTGTACTTATGGGTTGGTTAGAACGCCAAGCAGGGGAGAGCCTCGACGAACCCTAGGAGTCCTTCCTAGCTATCAGCATGGTGCCCACTGTGCGAAGCGCGACCTCATCGTTCTGGTTAATCATTTCGTTGGCCAGTTCAATGAAACCAATGTTTGGTCGTGACCCGCTTTCTCGCATAGCCAATATCTCCACCCTCAAGGTAAGAACATCTCCTGCGCGTACTGGCGAAGGCCAAGACAACTCGGAAAGCCCAGCAGCCCCTAAACAGTGTTCACCTAAAAACCCTTCGGCGCTCAAACGCATCATCAACGACCCTGTATGCCACCCCGACGCAATTAAGCCGCCGTACATAGTTGTGGAAGCCGCTTCTGGGTCGATATGAAAACGTTGAGGATCGAATTGGGTTGAAAATGCGAGCATCTCTTCTTCGTGCATCTCAACGCTGCCTAAAACAAAGGACTCGCCGATCGAAAAATCTTCATAGCAACGATCCTTAAGAGGAATACCTGATGTCACTTTGCTTTCCTCGCCTTCGTCCTTTGTTTCCTTAATTGCGATAGTGCCTCGGGTGAATCAAGGTCCGCTACCGAGTGAAAACCAACGCCAGCATAATGACCTGCAAACTGTTCCCACCCGTCAGGGGTTACCTGAAATCTCTTAGCAAGCAATGCAATGAAGATTTGAGCCTTCTTCTCACCGAAACCGGGGAGCGATAACAACCTCTGATGTAATTCTGCTGCGTCAGAAAGATCAGCCCAGACGTCTTGAGGGTTTCCGCCGTAATAATCGATCAAATATTGGCAGAGAGCATGGGTTCTCTCAGCCATCGACTTTGGAAACCTGTGCAAGGCTGGTTTCTCAGAAAAAAATCGAACTAAATCTTCAATAGGCAACCTCGCTAGGTCAGAAGGCTCGAGATCAAAGCCAAGCCTTTGCGCTAACTGATGTGGCCCTAGAAAGGCTCTTTCGATGGGAAACTGTTGGTCCAACAGCATCCCAATGAAAAGAGCCAAAAAGTTGTTGTTCAACAAGTCGTCAGCGTCAGCGTTGCCTGTAAAACGCAGAGAACCTGCCATGCTCTCCATTGCAATGAATCTATCCTTAGTTCAAGAGGGCGCGTACAACAGAAGTACGTGTTTTGGTGACATTCGTTATGCATGAAGTGCAGCCATGACCACCGAGGTATTTACTGATGGTGCTTGTCTAGGCAACCCAGGGCCCGGAGGGTGGGCATTTGTTGTTGATCAAGGCCCCTGGTCCTCAGGATATGAACCTCAAACCACGAACCAGCGTATGGAACTGACAGCCGCTAGTGCAGCTGTTCAAGCTCTAGAAGGTCCATTGTGTGTGTACAGCGATTCCACATACGTAGTTAATTGTTTTCGTCAAGAATGGTGGAAGGGATGGTTAAAGCGCGGATGGAAAAATTCGAAGAAGGAACCCGTGGCCAACCGCGATTTGTGGGAACCCTTCATTGAATTGGTTAATGCCCGAGGCGATGTTGAATTCCGATGGGTCAAGGGGCATTCCGGTGACCGTCTCAATGACGCAGCCGATCGACTAGCTACTACCGCTGCCGCCCAACAAGCGAACCAAAGCGGTGGCATTTATACAGACGCGATCGTGAAGGGGCTGGCTGCCGACGACGCTGCAAAAAGTGAGACGTTTCGCAAAGATGCGACACACAGCGTCGCTGTTTTTGGGCATCGCCCACCAGAGTTAGGCGGTTACGGGGAGAACAGTGTCACGCTTGGGATACGTCGTAAGCTCATCGAGATTTTAAGAGCCAAGCTCGAAATGCAATCAGACGTGCAAGTGCTGACAGGTCTTGGCTTAGGGGCAGAAATGTTGGCGGCTGAAGCAGCTGCAGCCTCTGCTACTCCTTACGTCGTTGTCCTTGCTTTCGAAGGTGTAGAGCTGAGATGGCCTGATGCCACACAAAAACGATTTCAGGAACTCCTAGGTGGAGCACGTTCGGTAACTATCGCTAGCAAAGAGAATCCCAAAACCGGTGTCGAATACGCCAAAGTAATGGGGCGCCGTGATGACGAGATTCTTCGACGTGCTACTGAAGCCGTATTAATTCGCAATGGTGACGATCGAACGTTAGGCGATCTTCAGAGGAAGCTGGAAAGACGGTTCCAAGACGATGTGTGGATTATTGACCCACAATAGAGTCACTGATATCGGAGAGTTAGGCGTCCTCTGACTAGAGCAGAATCGTGAGGTGTTACTGCGCATAGAACGCTTCGGTCATCTTTCCAAGACCGTTCACTCGGGGCATAGCCGGTGATGACCATATGGGTTGGATCAAATACCAGTCCTGTGGCGTTCTGAAATCGTTCTAGGCAACCGCTTTTCGCAGTTTGCGCTACGGACGATGTGCCAGGCCACTTGGTGCCAGCGAGATTGAAAATAGCGAAGACTTCAGCTTGGTGGTCCTCAGCGCATGGGACTGCATCAACTACCTCAATTTCATCAATGAGACCAAGAAAGCAATCGCCAGGCAACAGTCGAAGCACTCCGACACTGCCACCCGTCGTTATCTCCCCGGCTGGAGTTCTCATTGATCCATCAAGAAGAGATACTTTGTCGGATTTGCCGCAACCGAAAGAGACGCAAAGAATAATGAAACAACAAGTTGTAAGTCTCACTCAGGAGCTGGTTCGACTAAACCGGCGAGGCGCAGCAATGTAGTTTGCATATTTTTCGTATGACGCCGGGGGTAACGGAAGATCTGAATGAGGATCGGTAAGCGGGACGTCGACCAATCAAAGGTCTCGGTTACCAGAGTCTTTTCTGCTATTTGAGTCAATTCATACCTCCAAATATGGCCGCCGAAATGGCCCCAGGCAATAAGTCGATTTTCTTCGAACTCTAAAACACGATTTTTTATGTGGTAGGGCACACCGATACGCATCTTCATCGCGAAAGTGCTCCCAAGAGACAGGCGAGCTTGCTGTCCGACGTGCCCCTGAACGCTTTTGGAACCATCTATAGCTGCGTGCTGAGAGGGGTCAGCTAGAACATCGAATATTGTTGCTGGTGAAGCTGAAATCAACCTCTCACAACTGATCTTTCTGCGAGACATGTACAAAACCTAGCTTTCAGTCATATCAAGTACTGCTTAATCGAACTTAAGCAATTGGGAGGGGAGCGGACCGCGCCCCCTGCTAGCCCGCCCGTTCGTGTCGAAAAAGATCCAAGCTGGTTGGGATGTATTTTCGAAATGATTCCAAAGAGTGCCGTCAGTATCTTCGATGTGAGGTAGGTGGCCAAGACCATGACGAGTAACGAAATCAATGTAACCATCTAAGTCGTCGCGACCAGGTAAGCCGACAACGATGATGTCACTTTGGCTGCTCAGAGCGGCGACCGCCGCTGCTTCTCTGTTGCAAGCGCCTCACCAGGGAGCCCAGAACCATAAGAGCACCTCGTTTCCGGCTAAAGATGAGGGTTCGAATACTTCGCCTGTAATGGTGGAACGATCGAGGACGGCGAGCGCTGGAGGAACTTCAGATCTAGCCGTCTCATCTAGAGCTGAGGTTTCCAAATTTAGGTCTGGAGCCTGTGTTAGGGGTGTGTCGCTTGAGTCAGATGCAACGTCTTGTCGGCTTCCAGTCGAACAAGCGGTGGCGAGAACTAGACCGACTAGTAGAACAACATTAAAAAATTGGCGACGCACATTGCAAAGGCTATGTGTCAGAAGTCGCCGGACCGCTAGATTCGTTATAAGTGAGCACAAGAGCCTTGATAATCACAGCCTTAGCGACAGGATTGGCGATCCTTGTAGCTTTTGCCGCCCAGGTGTTAATCGCGGTTTAGAGGTCACCAAACTTAAGTTTGATCATCTTGCCAAGGCTCCACTGGTAGCGGGTTACGATTGGCAACAGAATGACTTCTAGCGACTTTGATGTAATTGTGATCGGCGGAGGACCGTCTGGCTACGCAACAGCGCTGACAGCGGCAGCAGCGGATCTCAGCGTTGCTCTAATTGAACGAGATCGTCTTGGCGGAACTTGCCTGCATCGGGGATGTATCCCTGCAAAAGAATTACTTGAAACTGCTTCGGTCCATAGGACCGTTTCACAAGCTGATCAATTTGGCATCATGACTGCAGCTCCAGTAGTGGACTTTTCTGCCGCCCAAGATCGTAAACAAGCTGTTGTGGATCGGCTTTTCAAGGGAATAACAAACCTTGTAGAAAGCAAAAATATTGAACTCTTTTCGGGAACGGGAAACCTGACAAAAGATCGAAGGATTGCAGTGCAGATGGATGACGGTGTCGAACAGCTGCTGACCGGTGCCTCGATCGTGTTAGCTGCAGGTTCTCAGTCAAAAACCCTGCCTGGCTTCGAGATTGACGGTCGCACCATTTTAGGGTCCGACGACGTATTAACTATGACGTCGTTGCCTGAAAGTGCAGCAGTTATTGGAGGAGGTGCAATCGGTTGCGAATTTGCTTCTATGTTGGCTGACTTAGGAACTGAAGTAACTATTCTCGAAGCAGATGAACGGCTTGTTCCTGGAGCTGACGCTGATATAGCCAAAGCGTTGCAACGGTCGTTCAAAAAACGAGGAATCAAAACGCTTACTGGAGTAACCGCTGTTGGGCATACCCCTCTGGTGCACGAAACGACCTTGCAGCTAAGCGACGGTGCTGAAATAGAAGTTCAAAAGATTATCGTTTGCATAGGTAGGCGTCCGTATACCGAACATCTTCAACTAGCGGAAACATCGGTTGAAGTTGACGACCAAGGTTTTGTGCGGGTTGACGAATTTTGTCGCACAAATTTAGATGGTATTTACGCAGTGGGTGACTTAATTGCGACGCCGCAACTTGCACATGTCGGCTTTGCCGAAGCCATGTTGGTTGTGAGCGACATAACCGGAGAGCCACGAGCCCCAATTGATTACTCGAAAGTTCCTTGGGCAATTTATTGTCACCCCGAGATTGCATACGCAGGATTGAGCGAAGAACAAGCAAAAGCAGATGGATACGAAATCTCTGTTTCGCAGCATCGATTTATTGGCAACGCTCGGGCCCTGATACACAACGACACCGAAGGCATGGTCAAACTTGTTGCAGAACGCCGAGAAGATGGAAAGGCTGGAAAACTTTTGGGAGTCCACCTCATAGGGCCATGGGCGACTGAACAACTAGGTCAGGGTTACCTGGCCATTAACCGTGATATTGAAATTAGTGAAATCGCAGATTTCGTTCAGCCACATCCCACCCTGTCAGAGCTCTTTGGCGAAGCCGCCCTAGAACTAGCCGGTCGCACATTGCACGGATAAGGCAGCATTGAATATGAACTTCGAAACCTCCGACCAAAGTGTTGTCAAATAAATGTTTAGAGTCCGCTGGCTAGGTCAAGTCGACTATGAAGAATCGCTAGATCTGCAACGAAAACTTTTTCACTCGAGTGATGACGATCACCTGCTGCTACTTGAACACCAACATGTTTTTACAGGCGGACCTAACACGGACTTATCGCACCTTCTTATAGACCCACGCAACATCGGAGCAACATACAAACAAGTTGACCGGGGAGGTGACATTACCTATCACGGTCCAGGGCAACTCACCGGGTACCCCGTGCTATCGCTGCCGGGTCGGCGGGGCGGGGGTCTGGCGGAGACCAAAGCTTACGTACACCAAGTAGAACAAGTCTTAATCGACTCGCTCAGAGAATTAGGACTCGACGACTGCTTTCGTATAGGCCGATACCCGGGTGTATGGGTGAACTCCAAAAGCGGGAATCCCCGAAAGGTAGCCGCCGTTGGTGTTCGACTCAGTCGTGGGCGAACCATGCACGGCTTTGCTCTCAATGTGACAACAGATCTTTCCTGGTTCGACCACATCGTTCCATGTGGGATCAACGAATTTACGGCTACCAGCCTGAAAGATGAAGGTATCGACGTACCAATGGAGGCGGTCGTAGAGGAGGTCACGAAGAAAGCAGTCACAAGCTGGGGAATTGACGGATCTGACATCGCCGGGATTACATCCCCACATCAAACCCAAGATTTAGAAATATTTAAAGGCGACCATGCAGGCGTATCCAAGGCTGGACGAGAAGTAATAGTTCCGCTTCGGGAGCGAAAAACAACAGACCGAAGACAGCGACGCCTAACCGAAGCGGGGGTTCCGAACGGGTTTTCGATAACCGACAGAAAGCCCTCTTGGATGAAAGCGAAAATCGAGGTCAATAACGGTTATCGACGAGTTCGTTCAACTCTTCGCGACCTTGACCTAACGACGGTTTGCGAAGAGGCAGGTTGCCCGAATATTTACGAATGTTGGGGCAAAGACACAGCCACATTTATGATCAATGGCAGCCGATGCACGCGCGCATGCAGTTTTTGCCTTGTCGATACGCAACGTCCGGTGGATCTTGATGAAGAAGAACCAGAACGCGTCGCAAAGGCAGTCTCGGATCTAGCGCTGCTGCACGTGGTTGTTACCGCTGTCGCTCGCGATGATCTAAGTGATGGAGGGGTCATCGGATTCGCAAACACCGTTAGAGCAATTCGAGTCGCTAGCCCATCCACCACTATTGAAACACTCGTTCCAGACTTTGGCGGCAAAAAAGATTCACTGGGATGTTTGTTAAATGAACGACCCGACGTCGTTAACCACAACATAGAGACTGTTGTGCGGCTTCAACGTGCAGTGCGTCCAAGTGCCGGATATGCCAGGAGTTTGGCTCTTCTCGCTCGGGTAAAGGAAGAAGGAATCACCACGAAATCAGGATTGATCACAGGACTGGGAGAGTCTGATGACGAACTTGTTTCGACACTTGCCGACCTGGCTTCGGTCGGTGTCGACATCGTGACGATCGGTCAATATCTCAGGCCGACTGCTAGCCACATACCAGTGCAAAGATGGGTAACTCCTCAAGTCTTCGAAATGCTGGCCCAACGTGGCCGTGAACTGGGAATCTCACACGTAGAGGCAGGCCCCCTCACAAGGTCAAGTTATAACGCAGCCGAGAGCATCCGGTCGCTAACGGCAACTCCGTAATATTGAGTCCAGGGTGGCTACACTCCCAATAATGGCCGCTGGTCCACAACTTGACGCCGCAACAATACTGCTGCAGTGGGCAACTGGCGGTCTTCTGTTTTGTTGGGTCACGACGCGCCGCAGAGAATTAGGAGATGGCTACGGATGGCTCCTTCGCGCGAGCTATGCGGCGATAGCAACCCTTGCGGCGATCGCTGGATATGGATGGGCATCTGAACCTATCCGAGATGCCGCATCAGTCGCTGTAGCTGTAACTGCCGCATTCGCCTTGGTGCTATCAATCGTTCAACGAACTGGGGATTCAACGTCCCGGTCCACTGAATCTAGAGAAGGAACATCAAGCTTTGATCCCCGATGGGACCTTTTAGCCCCCATTGTTGGGACTATCGGATTGGTAGCTGCGGGCCTAGGTGGTGGAGGAAATGAAGTTCTGCAGACAGCAAGAATCTTGGTTGGCGCCGCATTCTTGGGTTCAGTTACTGATGCCATGTTGCTAGGACACTGGTATCTAGTTCAACCAGGCTTGCGAAGAGAGCCGTTGTTAGAGCAGGTTTCATGGCTCGGTAGGCTGTGGCCCTTAGAGGTTGGCCTGCTCATTGTGCCGACAGGCATGCTTTCGGTGCTATCAGGAACAATTGATGACAGCTACGGAGGAATGCTCGGATGGTTTTGGTTGGCCTGCGCTTTGACCACCGGAGTTTTGGTGATTGTTACTCGCGCTGCACTTCGCGAGCGTGAATATGCAGCCGTGATGGCTGCTACTGGGCTCTTGTACCTGGCAATATTGACTGCGTTCGGGACTGACGTTGTGGCGCGACTAGTACTTGAAATCTAAGATTTTTTGATGGTGATCTAGACCTCTATCGGCCTTTCCACTGAGGGTCCCGTTTTTCCCGGAACGCTTCGACACCTTCTTGGGCGTCTTCTGTGCCTCCGACGATTCTCCTAATGCTTTCACCCATACGCACTGCTTCAGCCCAACCCATTCGTTGAGACCGGGAAGCAACCTCTTTGACAGCGCGAACCGCTAGGGGAGCGCCCTGACAAAGTCGTTCGGCAAGCACATATGCCTCATCCATCAGTTCATCGTGAGGGATAACCCGCCATGCCAGCCCAATATCAACTGCCTTGTGGGCGTCGATATTGTCACCTGTCAATAAAATTTCCATAGCGTCTGCCCAAGCAATTTTTGAGGGTATGCGCATTGACCCAACGATCGTTGGTACACCGACCTTCACTTCTGGCATACCGAAAACGGCGCGATCGGATGCCAAAAGAAAATCAGTCGCGATAGCACCAGTCAATCCGTATCCGATGCAAGCCCCATTAACGGCAGCGATAGTTGGTTTCCATAACTCCAGGCCACTCTCAAAGCTATTGATCGTTGGAATTTCGAAGTAACTCCCTGACCACGAACCAGCCGAGTTGCCCTGACCGGGACGCAAATCGGCGCCGGCACAAAAAGCGCGTCCAGATCCCGTTAGGACGGCAACCCAGGCCTCCGGGTCGTTATAGAACTCCAACCACGCCGCGTTCAAACATTCTCGCATCGCGCCGTTGATCGCATTAAGAGATTCCGGACGATTGTAAGTAATCGTTGCAATATGTCCTTGAAGTTCGTATGTCGCTTCGTTACTCATTATCCCTGACCTAACTTCGAGACCAATAAAAACGGGCAAAGAACAATTACCCGCCATGTGTCTAGTGCATTCTTCTACCACAATGGGGAAGTGAGACTCGTCATCCAGATTCCCTGTTTCAACGAAGCAGAGACGCTACCGGCCACAATGGCTGATTTACCGAGAGTAGTAAGTGGGTTTGACGAAGTTCTTTGGTTAGTCGTTGATGATGGTTCGAGCGACGAAACGGCAGAGGTCGCCAAAGCTTGTGGAGCGGACGCAGTCGTAAAGTTGACTCAGAATAAAGGCCTAGCAGTGGCGTTTCAGGTTGGGCTTGACGCATCCCTGCGTTTAGGCGCTGACGTGATTGTCAACACAGACGCAGACAACCAATATTCAGCAAGCAACATTCCCGATCTTGTCGAACCAATTACTAGTGGTGATGCCGATCTAGTGGTTGGGAGTCGCGACATATCGAACCACGAAGAATTCTCAACGCTAAAAAAATTCTTGCAGAAGATCGGCTCTTGGGTAGTTCGGCAAGCATCTTCAACTGAGGTTTCAGACGTAACCTCAGGATTTAGGGCTTACAGCAAAGAAGCAGCTCTTCAAGTAAACGTGGTATCGCAATTTACATATACCCTCGAGACCTTGATTCAGGCAGGTCGTTCAGACCTAGTTGTCTCGGACATCCCGATTAAGGTAAATCCGACAACTCGCCCATCACGTCTATTTCGGTCAAAACGACAGTACGTTCGAAGATCAGCAGGAACCATCTCTCGGGTATATGCCATGCACCAACCATTACGAGTCTTTAATATTCCGGCGGCCATCTTCGCCCTGGTCGGGATAGTGCTATTCGGTCGGTTCGGATGGTTTTATGTGACTGCAGGAGGAGAAGGGCATATCCAGTCACTAATAGTTGGAGCTGTGTGTTTGCTGGTCGCTATGCAAATGTTGATGCTCGGTCTGCTGGCAGACCTTCTCAGGTCCAACCGCGTTATCAGCGAACGAGTTCTTCGGAGAGTTCGGAACATAGAACTGACGCTTGGCGATTACACAACAATTGAAGATGGTTCTACTACCGAGCCATGATTGTCTCCTCGGGTGCGTCTGCGTCGCCAGGTCAATAAGAGCGTCAACGCCAACGACAGCGCCGAAACGTATACCCCCGCTTTCAGACCCGAAGGTCGATATTCAAGCCTTATCGTGCTGAAGCCTTCCGGCACAGGAACCCCAACCAATGCGTGATCAGCTGCAACTAGTGGTTGATCCACATCATTAACTGAAGCGACCCACCCGTTTTGCATAGCATCGGCTACTACCAGCCAGCCCGGTCCAGTGGATGTCAATGAAATACTCAAATGATCAAGCTGATCGTCAAAATCATGTATTACCGCAGTTGTAGCCACTGAACCAGTGAGGTGATCAGACTGGTCTGATAGCACCATCAGCTCAGAAGGGAGACCGGCCTGCAACATCTTGACTCGCTCTTGCCCATCAAGAACAACAACCCCCTCGGCCGCGAACCTGACCCTGTCCAGTACGTCTAGATTTTCCCAAATGGCGACATCGTCCGCGTATGCCAAACGCAAACCATGACCACCAGGTGCCATCCCATTGAGAACAGGTGACCCAAACTGGTCAGTTCGCAGGTTCAAGGCCCCATCTTCAGCGTCTAAGCGGACGCGAATTAAAGCCTCTCCTTCAGTGGGCAAATTCTCTGCGGCAACTGGAATCCAGTGTCTGCCAGCCGGCAAGAATCCGCGAACGTGTCGTCGTCCAGTGTGCACCGTGCCATCTGGTCCCACTACTTCGACGCGTAATCGCCCGGCCAGATCTGTCGTAAAGAAATCGTCAACGAGAAGAATTTCGATGCCTCGCATGGGTTGAGAGTTCACGGCGATTTCTAGATGAGCGTTAGGTGTAACTTCCCGTGATGACTCACCTTCCGATAACCCAAATGGCGTTCCTGGTAACGGGAAATCTACCTGGGTAACCAACCAACGAACTGACATCCGATCTAAGACTGGCGAACTCAAACGATTGACATCAAGAAATTCGAGGAATGAGAATGTGTAGGACCTGTCAAAGGCTTCTGGATCGACAGCTACTAGTAGATCGCCCCACGTCGGTTGATGAAACACATGACCGGTAACAGTTCGAATTCCATAGTGGGTAGTTGTGCCTGAATAAAACGCTAAATCGTGCGCCGCAATTCGGTCTCCATCCGCCTGTGACGCTAAGAACTCGTGAGCCGGTGTAGTTGGGTAGTGGCGCTCAGGAACCTCGCTAGGCCAAAACGGACCAACAAATAGAAGTATCTCAATAGCAGCAACGCCTGCTACCACTGCCGGTAGAAACTGGCGTAGCGAACTTCGATGACGTAATAGAACAGCTGCGGTGATAATTAATGCTGCTAGGCCAGCAACTGCAACGGACGGAGCCACCTTAGAAAGATGACCCTCGCGCTCGGCGAGCCGCAAAATATAGGCAACCCCGCCAAGGGCAGTGAGTATGGCAGCGATAAGCCCTGCGATATGCCACCGGCTTCGATACTTGTCGAACCGATCGCCTCCTAGATCACCGCCAGATCGCAAAGCTTCGAGGCCTAGACCAACTAAAAGGGCTAGGAGCAGCAGCCAAATTGAGCGCATCCGGCCTACGAAGTTCGTATCAAAGACAGGAAAATTCTGGGCGATAGCCAAGAGGGGGCCACCAGTGAATATGAGAAGCGTCGTGATACCCAATAAGCCGGCGGTTATTGCAGTCACCGAACGCGAGACTGATGCAGATGGACGCCACAACAGTGCACATACAACTATGACCAGTGCTCCCGCCCCCAAAAACGCGCACGTTTCAATGTAATTGCGGTCACCGTAGAAAAAGCCTTGGGCATGTGAACCAAATGCCCGGGGAATGGCTGCTGTGGCCATCAACGAAGTGGATAGATGGTCCGACGCGGTTTGCGTTCGATGAGAAAGGTCAGTCGCGTTTATTTGACTGATGAACGGAAAGATCTGCCACGCAGCCAAACCGAAACCCAGAGCAACCGACCCAAGAGCCGATACCGACCATCGAAACGTTTTTTGATCCTGCCTAAATTCAGTTCGAGATCGCAAAATAATCCATAACAGCATCAGGAGTAGGCCCCATCCAGTTAACGCTGGAAAACCGGCTAACAACATTGCGCATGTCGTTATAGCGATCGTGAGGGATGCAGAAAAGTTTCGGTGTCGCATTAGCCGCTCGGCGCCCCACAAAAGCCAAGGAAGATAAGCACCGACATGACTTTGAGGCCAATTCGTCCACACTGTTTGAAAACCACTAAACGAATAAACAAACCCAGCTGTCAAAGAAGCAGCATGAGAAACTCCGAGACTGCGCAGCAAAAGAAAGACACCAGCGATAGCTACAGATAGCTCAGCGAGTTTTATCCATGCAGGCGCTACCCGGTCGGGAAAAAAAAGAAATGGCAAATTGAGCGGATCAAAAAACCCTTGGTGTGGAACCGAAGCGAGAGGCGTTCCACCTGCTGGATAAGGGTTCCACATAGCAAAATCACCGTCTAAGAGTCTGCTATGGAACTGTTCCTGAGCAGGAAATCCTGAATCAACTGGATCAGCAACAGGAATTGAGGTGAGTTCAAGGTCAATCGGCTGACTCTCATTCCAGGGAGCCCAGCGTAAAACAGTGTCAGAACGTAGAAAGGTTCGTGCTCCAACCAAGGACAAGCCGATGCTCAGAACGATGGTTGCAACGACGACAGCTAGGGTCCAGCGTGTCGCTCTATCGACCCCGCTGTTCTTCACCCCCCAATCGCTCTTTCGCAATAGGTCCTGTAGGGAGAGAGAGGCATTGAGTCGATTGTTCTCGCCACCTCTTTGTCCGACACAAACCCCATCTTGAAAGCAACCTCCTCCAAACACGCGACCTTGTATCCATTTTCTTTCTCGACTGAAGCAACGAAATTGGAACTTTCCAGAAGACTTTCGTGAGTTCCTGAGTCCAACCAGGTTGTATCTCGCCCCAAGCTTGCCGCCCTGAGCTCTCCATCGACCAAGAAACTCATATTTAGATCAGTGATTTCTAACTCCCCACGGTCACTAGGGGCTAGTTCCTTAGCTCGGGAAACGGCCGTGTCGTCATATACATAAAGCCCTGGAACGGCGAGGTCACTTCGGGGGTTGTTTGGCTTCTCTTCAATCGACAACACAGAACCAGAACTGTCGATCTCGACCACTCCGTAACGTTGAGGGTCCTCTACCGGGTAGCCCCAGATGACAGCTCCACTAACAAAGCCTGCTACCTCAATATCGAGACCTATAGGACCGTGAAAAATGTTGTCCCCAAGTATGAGACTGAAGGGCTGGTCACCCACAAATTCTTCGCCAATAAGCACAGCTTCGGCAATGCCACCGGGGTTTGGTTGAACGCTGTACGAGAGGCTTATGCCCCATTGTTGACCATCACCTAAGACCCGTTCAAAAATCGGTAAATCGGCAGGCGAACTAATCAGATGTATTTCTCTAATACCGGCGGTCATCAACGTAGCCAGCGGGTAATAAATCATTGGTTTGTCGTAGACAGCTTGGAGTTGTTTGCTTGAAACTTGACTAAGCGGAAATAGTCGAGTCCCAGCCCCACCAGCAAGCATCATGCCGCGCATAGAGGCCATTCTCTTTTGCAGTTACTCATCACGCCCACCAGTCTGGCGCAGTGTTGCAGCAATCGCGGGTCGCGCCACTATTCAATGATTGCGACGATATCGCCTGCACCTACCGTGTCACCAGGATTTACCTTTATGTCAACTACAGAACCTGTTTTGTCAGCATTGATGTTGTTTTCCATCTTCATAGCTTCTAGAACCACTACGGCTTCACCTTCTGCGATTTCTTGTCCAATTTCGACCAAAACCTTCACAATGGTTCCTTGCATTGGCGCGGCAACTTGACCCGAACCGGCAGCACCGGCACCACTTGAGGTAGATCTCCGAGGTTTGGGAGCTGCAGTAGCTGCAACTCCAGCAACTTCGGGAACCCAAGCGGCGACCTCAAAGCGCTTTCCGTTGACTTCGAGAACCACATCTTTTCGAACTCGGGGATCAGCTAGATCAGCTTCTTGGTCAAGGCCGGTGACTTTCCCGACCACGTCGGAGAGGTCCAAAGACTCTTCTACCCACTTAGTGCTGTGTTCACCCGCCTGAAAGTCGTCACTAGCCAAAATTGCGCTATGGGCTGCTGCAGTAGTCGCTATTCCACCTATCTCTAGTTCAACCAACGCACTTCGCATACGCGCAATTGCAGTGGCCCTGTCAGAGCCCCATACGATGAGCTTGCCAACCAAGTTGTCATAGAACTGCGAAACCGTGTCGCCCGGTTCGTAACCACCGTCCCAACGGATGCCGAAACCTTGTGGAATTTTTAGTTCGCTAAGCGTCCCCGGAGATGGAAGGAATCGCCCACCTGCTGGATCCTCGGCGTTGATTCTCACCTCAATAGCGTGGCCATCTTGTTCGATGTCTTGTTGACTGAAAGACAACTCTGAGCCAGCTGCGACCCGAATCTGCTCTCGAACTAAATCAATTCCAGATACCAGTTCACTTACAGGATGTTCAACCTGTAACCGGGTGTTCATCTCGAGGTAGAAGAACTCGCCGTCCTGAAACAAAAACTCGACAGTTCCGGCGTTGGTGTAATCGCAGCCTTCGGCTACAGCCACAGCGGCGGCACCCATAGCTTCCCGCACCTCGTTAGGAAAGTTCGGAGCCGGGCTTTCCTCAACCAGCTTCTGATGGCGTCTTTGAGCGGAGCAGTCACGTTCACCAAGCCAAACAGTGTTTCCGTGTTGATCTGCGATGATCTGCATTTCGATATGTCGAGGCCAAGTCAGGTAACGCTCCATATAGCATTCGTTACGACCGAAAAAGCTTTCAGCTTCTCGTTGAGCGGACTCTAAAGCCGCATCAACGTCTTCGGCTGCAGTCACGACCTTCATGCCGCGACCTCCACCGCCGTACGCCGCTTTAATTGCAACCGGATAGCCATGCTCGTCGGCGAAACTACGGACCTCATCGGGATGTTGGATTATCTCGGTAGTACCCGGAACTCCACGCACACCAACTTTCTCAGCAGCTAGGCGGGCTGAAATCTTGTCGCCCATCACTTCAATGGCCTCTGGCGGCGGGCCAATAAAGGTGACACCCCGCTCGGTGATAGCCCTTGCGAAGTCTGCATTCTCACTATAAAAACCGTAACCAGGGTGCACAGCGTCGGCACCGCTCTTTTCAATAGCGTCGAGAATTGCTGAAGTATTCAGATACGAATCTGCTGCAGTTTCGCCGCCCAAAGCGTAGGCCTCGTCAGCGAGTCGAACGTGAAGAGCATTGCGGTCAAGTTCGCTGTAAACAGCCACACTTGTAATGCCAAGTTCACGACACGCCCGAATCACTCTTACGGCGATTTCTCCACGGTTAGCGATCAAGATCTTTGAAAACAAGGTTCCAACCTTCCGAGCACAAACTTACGATCTGCAATCGTGCCACAATCGAGACCGTTTGCCCCACTTGAGTCATTTCTTTCCTAAATAAGTTGACACACCATTAAGTATTCTGATCCCTGTGGAAATGCCCAACTTCGACTCAGTTGATAAAACTCGCTTTAGCGATATCACTTGGGTCCCCGAAATTGGGTCAACCAACACAGCGTTGCTTGATCGGGCGCGGAAAGGGGCAAGCGAAGGTGAGGTCATAATTGCTGATCTGCAAACTCACGGCCGTGGCCGAAGGGGAAGGATATGGACTGCACCCTCAGGAACATCGCTTATGATGTCAATCCTTTTGCGTCCGCCGCCGGGCACCCTTTCTCCTAACAACGCATCACTGATCACATCCGCCCTCGCAATATCTGCGCTTGCTGCGGTTGAAGAAGTCGCGAACATACAACTTGAAGTGAAATGGCCTAATGACCTGGTTGTCGATAGTCCCGATCTAATTCTTGATAAGGGTGATCCTGGGTACCGAAAAGTCGCCGGAATTTTGACTGAAAGCTTGATCCAGCAAAATCAAATAGAAGCCCTGGTGGTGGGAATTGGAATGAACACAGGTTGGGGTCAGGTGCCACCAGACCTCCACTTAATAGCGACAAGCCTGGACGTGCTTGCAGGAAGCTCCGTTGATAGAAGCCAACTGGCGCACAATCTTTTAGAAAACTTTGAAGCCGAATACGTTGGGCTCTTCGAACCTTCTGGCATAGAGAATCTGCTAAAACGGCTTCGTGAACACTCAGCCACTTTGGGTAGGCGAGTCTTGGTGCACATGAATCAAGGTGGAGAAACCAACCCCTTAGAAGGGCAAGCTATTGACATCGATGAGTCGGGACGACTTCTTGTGAAATTTGATAGCGGCGACACCCGAGCGGTCGCAGTGGCCGATGTAGAACACCTGCGACTCCAAGCGCGCTAACCGGCAACTCCAAACAAGGAATACCCTAGAACGATATGGCCGAAATCGTTTCCTCTGAAACCATCGAAGGTGTGCACGTAGTGACTCCTGACGTCTATGCCGACGATCGCGGATTTTTTGTCGAAACATACCGCCGAGAGTGGATTCCCAACGGATCGAGAGAGATGATTCAAGCGAATCGCGGAGATCGAGAAAATGGAAGCATCGTCGGATTGCACTACCATCTCCACCAAGCTGATTACTGGTACGTGCCGTTCGGCACTGTCCGAGTCGTATTACACGATCTGCGTTCTGGCTCGCCGACCGAAGGCGCCACTCAACACACTGATCTTCGCGAAAGCGAACATCGTGGCATCTATATCCCCCCAGGTGTGGCGCACGGATTCGCAGCTCTGACGGACGCCACTATTACCTATCTAGTAGATAACTACTACAACCCAAATGACGAACTGGGTGTTGCTTGGGACGATCCCGAAATAGGCGCTGATTGGGGTATAGAGAACCCAATTCTGTCTGACCGCGATCAGAACAACCCCTACAAAAAGTCAATCCCTCAAGCGGACCAACCGCGATACGGACTGAGGAACTGACCTAGCTATGAAACTTCTCGTCACCGGTGGAGCTGGATTTATTGGTTCTAACTTCGTCAGATCCCATTTAGCTAGCACCGACGATGAAATCACTGTTCTTGATGCACTCACCTACGCAGGAAGTCGAGACACACTCAGCGACTTCATAGAGGACCAGCGGGTCTCATTTATCGAAGGAGATATTTGCGATAGAGAAAAAGTCGAATTGGCTATGGAGGGTCACGAACTCGTAGTCCACTTTGCAGCCGAAAGTCACGTTGACAGGTCGATCGATGGTTCTGAGCGTTTCATACTGACTAATTGCGTTGGTACAAACCTGCTTTGCGATGTTGCAGCCCAAATGGAGGTCGAACGCTTCGTTCACATTTCGACCGATGAAACATATGGTTCCCGAATGGATGGATCGTTTACTGAGAGCGACAAACTTGAACCCAGCAGTCCATACGCTGCATCGAAGGCAGCATCGGACCTGATAGCCCTAAGTCACCATACGACCAATGATCTTCCGATAATTATCACCCGCTCCTCCAACAATTACGGCCCCTTTCAATTCCCCGAAAAACTGATACCGCTCTTCGTCACCAATCTTCTCGAAGGTTTGGACGTTCCCCTTTATGGGGATGGAACGAATGTCAGAGACTGGATAAACGTTCAAGACAACTGTTCAGCTATCTCGACCGTTCTGCAAAAAGGGGAAATCGGACAGATCTATAACATTGGGGCTGGAAACGAACTGTCAAACCTCGATCTGACTAAATTGCTGATCGAGTTGTGCGAACGAGATGAATCAGCGATTACCTGGGTTGACGACCGACCGGGTCACGACTTTCGTTACTCTATTGATTCGACAAAAGTGCTTGATCTGGGCTGGGTTCCCCAAGTTGATCTGCAAGCAGGATTAGAAGCAACTGTCCAGTGGTACCAAGACAACGAAACATGGTGGCGACCTAAGACGGCCAAAGCACAGTGAATTTGACGACCGCCCTTAGCTCTGCAAATAGATACGCGCCCCTAGTGCGCAACTTTGCTGGACGAGAACTTAAAGCAAGATATAAGCGCAGCCTTCTGGGCTGGACATGGTCATTGCTCAGTCCTTTATCAACCATCCTGGTTTACAGTTTGGTCTTTTCTGTGTTCTTTCGAGCGGCCCCTCCAGTCGCTGGAAATGGATCGCAAAACTTTGCGGTTTTCCTCTTTACCGGCCTCGTCGTCTGGCTGCTGTTCGCGGGGATGATCAATGGGTCTATGGGATGGCTGATAGCGATAGGAGACCTCCGACGAAAAGTTTTCTTTCCGCCTGAAACGGCTATCTTCGGAAGTGCTTTAGCGCTGGCAGTCCAATCGGCCATAGAGGCAGGTGTCCTCGTAGTCGTCATGCTTCTCATCGGCAATCTAGGACCCACAACTCTGGTGTTGCCGCTGGTACTCGTGCTGGCCGGCATCTTTGGTCTTGGAATCGGCTTCTTTGTGTGTGTTCTGAACACCCACTACCGGGACATGCAATACCTGGTTGGCATAGTCCTAAACGCAGTCTTTTTTCTGGTACCGATCGTGTACCCACTCGGAATCATTCCCGAACGCCATTGGGGCCTACCAATTCGCAGGCTTGTTGAACTAAATCCAATTAACCAGTTCGTGACCGCAGCTCGAGAATCTGCCTACCTGCTCCAATGGCCTAGCTTCACTAGGTGGTGCACCCTCCTTTGTTATTCCATAGTGGTATTTGCCCTGGGGTGGCGATTCTTTGCCCACAGGTCAATGCAGCTGAGTGAGGACATGTGAACCCCATCATCTCGGCTCAACATCTATCTAAGCAGTACCGCGTGCACCGAGGCCGGCCAGACTCGTTGAAAGAAGCTGTAGTGCGGCGTAAGAAAAACAGGTCTAGTAGCGAATTCTGGGCATTGAAAGAGGTGTCGCTAGATATTAAAGAAGGATCTTTTTTCGGGCTGATCGGCCATAACGGCTCTGGTAAAACAACGTTGCTCAAGCTCATGGCAGGGATCCACAACCCAACTAGTGGTCAACTGAAAGTCAACGGTCGAGTTTCGGCCTTGCTCGAACTTGGCTCCGGCTTTCACCCCGAGCTGAGTGGCCGAGAAAACATCTACTTAAACGGAGCCATCCTGGGATTGACCAGAAGGGAAATGGACTTAGCTGTCGACGAAATAATCGAATTCAGCGATATAGGCGACTTCATAGACGCTCCGGTCAAAATACTTTCCAGCGGAATGTATGTTCGACTCGGATTTGCCGTCGCGGTCCACGTAGCCCCGGAAATACTTCTTATCGATGAAGTGATCGCAGTAGGAGATGAAGCCTTCCAACGTAAGTGCCTAGAGCATTTGTATGAGTTGCGTAGGGCAGGAACAACGATCGTCTTAGTGTCTCACTCACTTCCGTTAGTTGAGGGACTTTGTGACGAAGTTGGATGGCTCGATCACGGAGCTCTTATGCAAGCCGGTGAAGCCACCGAGGTCTGCTGGGCATATCTTGACTCAGTCAACGCCCAAGAAGCAGAAAGACTCCGAGACGAAGGCGACGACCCGATACACACCGACACTTCTCTCACCGAAATAGAAGTTCGAAGAGGGAGTGGCGAAATACGTATTTTTCATGTCGACTATCTAGATCGTCAGTGGCATGCAAATCCCTTACCCAGCTCGGGCGATACGCTCGTTATTCGGCTCTGGTACGAGGCAGAAGCCCTAGTAGAAAACCCAGTTTTCGCAATGAAACTTCATCACGCAACAGGAGTGCACCTAGCCTCGCCGAACAGTGCGCTCCAGCAAGTCCAAACGGGATCAATCATTGCGGGGCGAGGCTATGTTGACTTTATAATCGACAAACTCGGACTGTTAGCTGGCGACTACCTCCTGTCTACCTCCATTACAGATCGTGACCGAATGCATGTCCACGATGCATGGGAACGATCTCATTCCTTGCGGATCGTTCCTGGGTCTTCTCCCGAACGTGAAGGTCTTACCGATCTGTTAGGAAAATGGCAGCCCCCAGTTCCTCACGAAAAAGGCTCGCCAGGCCATCCGAACCGATGAGCGCAAGCGCGGCCACTGACTGAACCGGGGCACGTACAATTAGGTCAGCCCCATCTTGAGCTCAGTAAGACCCCAGGAAGCTGCATCGATGACCTCGATCAAATCAACTCAAACAGCTGCCAGTGCAAGCTCTTACAAGTCGACTTCGCAGGGGCGAGAAATTCTGAATATTGGAATAGTCCTCCCAACTGAAGAACGCCACCCGGTCGGGTGGTTAGCGACACGAGCTTTAGGTGCAGAAATTGAGTGGCGAAATGGCCCCGTTAATATTCAATGGTTTGCCGACAAGCTGACGCCCGCTTTATGGTCTGCCGATCTATCGCTCAAAATCAATGAACTCCCAGAGAGCATCAGTGAGTTAGAAGGTGAACTTGATGTCCTTCTAGGACACGGACTGGCTAGCAGAAAAATAGAATTTGGAGTGGATCCGGCAGAGGCCGAGCTCACTCTTAGCGACACCGCTAGTTTGCTAACGCGTTACTTGTCACCCAATCTCACTCAAGGAAACCACCCCGCTCCGTCGATGCAAGATTCGATACTTGTTGACGTCAACGGCGACTTACCGCAGACGGTTGTTGATGAGATTGCTCGACATGCGATGTCGAGAACAATTCCAATATCGCTCATAGGCTCAGAATCAGATCTAAATCGTTTTGCCGAGCAACTAAAGCGCCACAATCAAACAGCAACCAACGTAGGCAGCGACCTAGACCCAGAAGAATTTGCGGCACTTATCCAACACGCCGCGATTGTCGTTACTGGGGACTCAGCGTTACAACACGCAGCCCAAGTTCTGCATGGACGGACAGTCTTCATCAGTCAAAACCCCGAAGAGCTAACACTTCAACGGGAGCTATGGTCCGCCTCTTCAGGTACTTCTCTTCCAAGAAAAAACCCGGCGACCGAAACGAAAATTCAACGGCTCGCAGAAATCGTAGAGCAAACTGCACTCCTTCGACTCGACAGAAGTATCTCAGAGCGATCCGGAGACCAAGAACGAGAACGACTGAAGCAACTCACAAAGCTCCATCAACAACAGGCACTCCGTTGGAACGAGCAGCGGCGCCGGTCAAAAGAAACAATCGATTACTTGCGACAAGATATTCTCAGAATCGAATCGGAACGTGACCTTGCTGAACAGGAAGCCTCCCATAGCCGCAGAGCTCTCCGAGCTCAACACAACCGACTTAACCGGCTAGAAATGCAGATCGCCAAGCAAGACCAAGGGCCTGCTCGACTGCATCGAAGCGTCGACTGGGTCAGCGTTCTCGCCCAAATCGAACGCGATTTACTCAAACTTCTCTATTGGCTCCGTCGCCAATTTCGTAAGGGATGAAAGCAACGTACCCACCGTTAAGGGTCGTAGTTGTATTAAACACGAATCCTCGCTCGGGAATAGACCCAACAGGCTGGCGGAGCGAACAAATATGTAAAGAATTCTTAGCCAGCAATGCCGAAACAAGACTGCTCCTCAACGGCCCACCAGACATTTCAAATACCCTCTATGGAAGGACATTAGAGACATCAGGTTCGGACTCATCTGATTGGTGGAAAGCGAACCGAGGTGAAATATTTGTCTTCTGCGGAGATGGGTCCGATAATCGAGCGGTTTTACTCTGTCGCGAACATAATCCCGAAGCCACCATCATTGTCGATAGATCTGCGCTGCTGGTGCTACAGCGCCCTGACCTAAACGATGACCTAACAACGAAACAGGAATTAGCTGGTCGCGACACTGTTTCCAGCCTGCGACGTCAACGCGACAGAGAGCTGATCGCTCTTGCCGACCAGATTTGGGTTTATTCGGATAAAGAACGCACCGAAATTGAGGCGCTGACTGTTGAAACCACAGTCAAGGTCGTGCGTCCACCGGATATCAGACTTGATGAAGTTAGTGGGAGCCGGCCTCTGCTACTCGCAGCACCACACAGAGAATTCGGAGAACCTGACCTGGAATCAGTTCAATACTTCAACCAGCAAATTTTGCCCGCCCTAGACACAGGGACCGAACCGCCATTGTTACTTACGGAACGCAGCTTTGGTCCATGGCACCAAGATATGCAATGTGTTGAAACCATCGAACGAAACGGTCCGCTCAGCGAAGCATGCCAAAGAGCATCGATGGTCATATCGCTACGTCAAAATGGAGGAACGGCATGGACCCACCTACTCGCCGCTAAAGCTTTCCGACTTCCGATAATCGCGACACCTCACGCCGCCGCTCACGTCGATGACCCCGCCACGTGGGATCTACATATAGTCGAACGCGCAGAGATCGCTTCAACCATGGCAAGAGTCGCAGGACGGCGTCGCGTTCCCGCTCGACCAGAACCCCAGAAATCAGGAATATCGGAGGCCATACAAGCGCTCAACATTAAGGCAGCCAAATCCGAATCCGAGATCACCGATTGGCTTCTCGCCTCTGCCCTAGGTCAGCGACACCGAATGGACCTCAAGCAATATCGTCGTAACGAACATGAAGCACTCCTCGACCCCGACCCCGACCCCGGAACATCTCTCGACTATCGACCTCTTATTTCAATCATCACACCGGTCTACAAAACTCCGTTGGATGTGCTCGAAGCAACTATCAACTCGGTTCGAACCCAAACATATGAAAATTGGCAACTTTGTCTGGTAGACGATTTTTCGAAAACCGAAGAGCTTCGAACCCTATGTCGACAGTTCACATCACTCGACTCACGAATCAACTTTTTGGAAAGATCCGAAAACGGAGGTATCGCTGTCGCCTCCAATTCGGCCCTTGACATGGCAGAAGGTGAATACATAGCCCTGCTCGATCATGACGACCTCCTTCGTTCTGATGCTCTGACCGAGGTAGTAAGAGCAATTAACCGTTTCCCTCAGGTCGAGTTTCTCTACTCAGACGAAGACAAACTTTTCGCAGATGGCTCCTACGACCATAGTTACGCCAAATCCGGATGGTCCCCTGATTTACACCTGTCGTACAACTATGTGTGTCACTTTGCCGTATTTAGCCGTGATCTTCTGCACCGTATAGGCGGATGGCGCCTCGGATTTGATGGAGCGCAAGACTACGATCTGGCTTTACGCGCCACAGAAACAGCCAACGAAATAGTCCACATTCCTCGCAATCTCTATCACTGGCGAGTACTGCCCGGCTCTACCTCTGGGGGCGTAGATCAAAAAAACGATGCTTGGGATGCCGGACGACGAGCACTTAGCGAAGCTTTGACCCGAAGAGGAATTGCAGGAAAGGTCGAAGAAGGCATAGACCCAGGCACTTACAACATTCACTACCCAGTCATCGCACGTCCCAAGGTCGGAATCATTATTCCCACTCGCGACCGATACGAACTGATCTCTCAATGCGTTCAAGGAGTAATTGAGACAACCAACGGCTTAGAAACCGAAATCCTCGTCGTAAACAACGAAAGCACCGACCAAGCCACTCTCGACTGGATGGACCAACACAACGGCCCTGTTATCGACTACCCCCATCAGTTCTCATACGCACGCATGATGAACATGGCAGCCGAGCAAATCGATTGCGACTTTTTATTGTTTCTCAACTGCGACATCACTATCGCCAGCCCAAATTGGTTAGAGGCGATGATTGGTCACGCACAACAGCGACGTGTCGGGGCAGTCGGAGCGAAGCTGAGCTTTCCGGATGGACGCATCCAGCATGAAGGGATCACCGTGGGCGTAGGGGGAGTGGCGGTCAACACCAACTCTCGCGGTTATTTCAGTATCGGCAATTTGACCCGAAATTGCTGGGCACTAACAGCGGCATGTTTGATGATCCGCCCAGAGGTTTTTGGAGAAGTTGGAGGTTTCGAAGAACGACTTAGAGTCGCCTTCAACGACGTCGACCTAACAATGCGCATTCACCAACTTGGATATGACCTTGTTTATCAACCCCATGCAATGCTCCACCATCAAGAATCAGCGCTCCGAGGTTCGCTTCATCCAACTGAAGACGAAGAATTTTTTCGCGCGCGTTGGGGAGAACCGCTGACCTACAACGACCCTTATTACAACCCGAGGTTTTCCCGGCACGCCCAGTACTACTTTGCCGACGAAGTTAAACAAGTATGGCTGCCGAAAGGCCACCCGTTGGCTTGAATCAAGCAACACTCAAGACGCTTACACCCAGACCAACTGGTGAACCCAAATTAGCGACATTCCCAAACGCAGTAATAGCACCCCGCGCGTCAACCACGAGATACCCACCGGGCCGACTTATGAGCCCAACTGCATCAACCCGCCCGAACAGGGCAGGTGAACCGAAATAAGGAACGTCGCCGAACGGGTGAACATGACCATCAGAATCCAAAAATAAATAGCCCTGACTGCCAGGACCGGCGGCGAAATCAACAACACGCAGACCATCTACGGGACGAGTATCAACCAAGGCTCCATGAAAAGGAGCAGACCCGAACGAATGAACGCCACCCTTGCGGTCAACAATCCAGTAACCAGCGCCATCGACAGTCGGCTCGATCTTCACAGCAGTAACGGCATGATGCGTAACCTGCGGGACCCCTTCCAGAAAAGGTGCATTGCCAAAACTAAAGACACTGCCATTGGAATCAATTACCCAGTACCCGACGCTCGTCGGCGAAGCCACAATATCGACGGGCGGAGCGACTAAATCCAGAGACGACAGATCTCCCAGCGACCTCGCTGTCCCAAGCGCTGCGATATATCCACTCCTATCAAGAACTAAACAGCCTTGACCGTCGCGCGTCATCGCAATAGCAACAGCTCGAGATCTAAGCTCAACAGCTACTTCCGACATCTCCCCGTCAAAGTGCAGCAGACGGTTATCTGACGTTAAAACCCAATAGCCGTGGAATGACACACATCGAGCCTATGTCAGAGCAGCCTTTGGTCTAGGTCAGTCGCCGACTAGTTTGAAGAGACCATGAAGATTTACACAAAGACCGGCGACGACGGAACCACAGGCCTCTTCTACGGAGGAAGAGTAAGCAAAGCCTCAGCCCTACCCGCAGCCTACGGAGCCGTAGATGAAGCTCAGGCAGCTATAGGACTTGCTCGAGCTACGACCACAGACACCGAACTAGATCAACTTCTTACGCTGCTTTGTCGCGATCTATACGTCGCAATGGCGGAACTAGCAACCCTGCCAGAAAACAGAAGAAAACTTGAACCCGGAGTCACACTGCTCACCGCGGAAATGGTGATCGCAATAGAACAAGCAATAGATACGACAAGCGAACGCTTCGAAGCGCCTACCGAATTCACAATTCCTGGCCAAACAGAAATATCGGCAAGGCTCGACTGGGCGAGAGTGGTGACACGTCGCGCTGAACGAGAATGCTTAGATGTGTGTGAAGCAGAATCAAAAGTGTTGCCCTATTTGAACCGCCTCTCCGACCTTTTGTGGACTTTGGCCAGATGGCAAGAAGGTCAATCCCTTCTGAGTCGCGACTCATAAAAATTTTTTAAGCCTGACAGGAGAACAATGCCCAACCAATTAACGATTTCTTCGATCAATGTTGTCTTTTCAGAAGACGAAGACGTAACTACTGCAAAAGACCGGCCCGTCCGACCAGGCGAATTAGAGGATCTGGGGGTTAGCAAAGAATTCCTGATAGCTAATGAGTTCGAAGGGAAGCTTCAGCAAACACTATTGCTATCGAGGCAAGAAGAAGTAGTCATAGCTTTAGGGCTGGGAGATCAACCTCTTACAGCAGCTGACGCCCGGGCAACTGCCGCGACGCTATGGCACTCCACTAAACATCTTGACTCCCTTACTTCCTCGTTACCGCTATCAATAGCTGCGGAACTTGGAAACGAAACAGCATTGCAGGCCACCGTCGAAGGCCTACTTCTGGCGTCATACCGCTTCGATGAACTCAAGGGAACACCAGAGGCGGAACCCAAACTTGACCGAATAAACCTTCTGGTCGCAGATGGGGTCGACAGTGAGACAGCGTTACGAAAAGCAGAGGCAGTCGCTTCAGCAATCGCTCTTAGCCGTGACCTAGTCAATAGACCTGGAGGTTCACTTTCGGCTCTTCAGCTAGCAGATGAAGCGGTATCGGTCGCAGAAAACACTGGCTTAGAAATAGAAATCTGGGATAAGCAACGACTCCTCAACGAACGTTGCGGAGGCATCATAGGAGTCAACGCAGGATCGCTCGAAGAACCTCGACTTGTGAGAATGACCTGGCGCCCAAAAGGAGAGAGCCGCGGCACTATCCACTTTGTTGGCAAAGGAATCACCTTTGACACAGGCGGTCTGAACCTCAAAACATTTGAGGGAATGAAAGAAATGAAAATAGACATGGGTGGCGCAGCTGCTGTCATTGGAGCGATGTCGGCCATTGCCGCTTACGCCCCCGACCTCACTGTCATCGGGACCTGCTGTTGCACTGACAACCAACCAAGTCCGACAGCGACGAAACCAGGCGATGTTCTCAAAATACGGAACGGTAAAACCGTAGAAGTTCTGAACACAGACGCAGAAGGCCGTCTAGTTCTCGCAGATGGCCTTTCAATAGCTGTAGAGGACCAACCAGATCTCATAGTGGATCTAGCCACACTTACAGGAGCTTGCATGGTTGCCTTAGGTCAACGTTATGCCGGCCTCATGGGAAATAACGAAGCTGCAATTGCGAAAGTTCAGACAGCAGCAGCGCTAGCGAACGAACGCGTATGGCATTTGCCATTACCTAACGAGTATCGAAAACAGCTTGATTCTGAGATCGCAGATATACAAAACATCGGATCAGGAAGGTTCGCAGGAGCGCTTGTAGCCGGATTGTTTCTTCAGGAATTTGTCGGTGAAAGCCCCTGGGTGCACCTTGACATAGCAGGCCCTGTCACCACCGATGAAAACGAGGCTGAATTCGTTAAAGGCGCCACAGGTTTTGGAGTTCGTACTCTCATAGAAATTGTGAACAACTGGTAGAACGACCGCTTATTCGTCCGCCTTGTGAACCAGGCGATTTGACTCATGCAACCTCTTATTAAACACGAGATTGGAAATAACCGATGCTCCAAGACCTTTCGCAGACTGACGATGTTCGAACGCTCACCCGCTGGATCGATGAAAGCGAACGAATCACCGTGCTCACTGGAGCGGGCATATCTACCGACTCTGGAATTCCGGACTTTCGAGGCCCAAATGGCGTATGGACTAAGAATCCGAAAGCTGAAAAAGCCTCAAACATCCAAAACTTCGTATCTGACCCTGAGGTAAGAAAAGCCTCTTGGCGAGATCGTCTCGATAACAGAGCTTGGTCCGCAGACCCCAACGACGGACACAGAGCTCTGGTCCATTTAGAAAAAAGAAACAAACTTGTTGCCCTGCTGACCCAAAACGTGGATGGCCTGCATCACGCCGCAGGTTCGTCTTCGACAAAGGTGATAGAAGTCCACGGGACTCTAAGAGAGGTGGCGTGCCTTGAGTGCGACTATCGCGACGACATGCAAATAGCCTTGGATCGGGTCCGACAAGGCGAAGAAGACCTTGATTGCCCCGAATGTGGTGGAATTCTCAAAAGCGCAACGATCTCCTTCGGTCAGTCACTGGTCCAAAAAGATTTACTTAAAGCCGAAGCGGCCGCAGAAAATTGTGAACTTATGATCGCTATTGGCACGACGTTGGCTGTTTATCCCATAGCGGCCGTAGTTCCGGCCGCTCAACGAGTCGGAGCAAGAATCGTCATCATTAACGCTGAACCAACAGAAATGGATCATTTGGCGGATCTACTCATCCGAGAATCAATCAGTGAAGTGCTCTCGATTGTCGTGCAAGGAGTAAAGAACCTTCCGCCAAAACAAGACAGCTAAGTTCGGAAATAGCCGCTGACGCAACAATTGATAGAATTGGCAGGCAGAAGCACAGATGTAGGTGCATAACCAGGAATCGACTGATGACCAGCTACGGGGATCTGCTAGCGGCAGCAAAACAACAAATAGCCGAAGTCGACACGTTGCAAGCAGCTCAACTCATCCAAGACGGATACGAAACACTTGACGTGAGAGAGCCCGAAGAGTTTGAACAAGGGGCCATAACAGGAGCCATACATATTCCGCGTGGTCACCTTGAAAGCCAAATTGAACAGCGGCTACCTAAGCGCGACAGCAAGATCATGGTCTACTGCGCTGGCGGGTCGCGATCAGCTTTTGCTGCCAAAACCCTCAATGACCTCGGATATAGCGAGGTCATTTCAATGGACGGCGGATTTACGAAATGGAAGTCCGAAGGCCGACCATGGGATCTGCCCAAAACTCTTAACCACAATCAGCGAAACAGATACCAACGCCACCTCCTTCTCCCAGAAATCGGAGAACAAGGCCAACAAGAGTTGCTGGAAGCAAAAGTACTTCTACTAGGAGCAGGCGGCTTGGGGTCACCAGCTGCCATGTATCTAGCGGCGGCTGGGGTCGGAACGTTAGGAATCATCGACATGGACATTGTTGATGAGTCCAATCTTCAACGCCAGATAATTCACGACACGACGCGCGTCGGACTCTCGAAAGTTGAATCAGCCAGACAAACGATCGCGGCGTTAAACCCCCACATCAATACCAAAATCTACGACACCCGCCTTAGCGCAGAAAACGTTCTCAGCCTCTTAGCTGAGTGGGACGTAGTAGTAGACGGAGCAGATAATTTCCCGAGCCGGTATCTCCTCAACGATGCGTCCGTCAAACTTGGCATACCAGTCATTCATGGTTCAATCTTCAGATTCGAAGGCCAAGTAACCGTTTTCGACCCCATCAACGGCCCAACATATCGAGACTATGTACCCGTGCCCCCTCCGCCTGAATTAGCGCCCTCATGCTCTGAAGCAGGCGTACTCGGTGTGCTACCGGGTATTATCGGCAGCCTCCAAGCCCTAGAAACCATAAAATTGTTGCTTAATCTCGGAGACTCACTCACGGGAAGACTCCTCGCATTCGATGCTCTAGAAATGACTTTCAGGGAATACAAACTTCACCGCAGCGAACAAAACCAAGTCACCTACGACAACCGTGACAGAATTAAAATTGTCGAATACGACCAATTTTGCTCGCCCACACTCACTTGAAACCGATTTCTGGACTTCGGTGCCTGAAACAGCGACCCTAATCTCGCACTCTAAACTTCTGAGATGACCAACAAGCGGATCATAGTTATAGGCGGCGGCCCGGCAGGACACGACGCCGCCAACTCCGCGGCGAGGTTTGGCGCAGATGTAATCTTGGTTGAACGCGACATTGTCGGCGGCGCAGCGCACCTCCGAGACTGCGTGCCATCCAAATCGATGATTGCAACAGGCGGAGCCCTTTCATTTGCCCGACGGATAGATGGAATGGGACTAGCAAATGTTGAAACTGGGGTAGATGCCGAGCACTTGCGGGCCCGCATCCGAGAAATAGAGCACCGTCTTGAACAGTCAGTAACGGAGATCCTCACAAGCCAAGGCGTCAAGATATACAAGGGAACTGGGCGACTTCTCGGCCCTAATGAAGTAAGCGTTGAAACAGCAGATGAGTCTTTTGAATTAGCTGCAGACGCAATCGTCCTTGCTACCGGAAGTCGGCCACGGATCCCGGAATGGGCCCCGATAGACCACGAACGAGTCTTAACTACCCGCGACTCATACCCACCGGTCGAGCTGCCGGAACACCTTATAGTTATTGGATCCGGTGTCACCGGCGTCGAATTCGTCCATATGTTTGCTTCGCTAGGCTCCGAGGTCACATTGATTGTCAGCCGACAACAAGTTCTTCCTCAAAAAGATCCGGAAGCTGCCGCGTTGCTCGAACAAAACTTTTTAGACCGAGGAGTTCAGCTTCTCAAGGGAGCACGAGCAACCGAAATTCTGCGCAATGGGCCAGTAGTGAAGGTTCACTGCTCCGACGGGCGAACAGCGGAAGGATCGCACGCTGTTTTGGCGATCGGGTCTGACCCCAATAGCCAAGAACTGGGTCTAGAAAACACCGATATAGCAATGGACGAGCTTGGCTACATTCAGGTCGACCATAACCTCAGATCATCAGTTCCATCGATCTACGCTGCTGGTGACTTGTCAGGCAAGCTCCCGCTGTCCTCCGTTGCTGCGATGCAGGGACGAAAAATAGCTGAACATATTATGGGTTTACATGAAGGGCGAGAACATCGACATCTTGACTATGACAAAGCAGCCTCCGCGATTTTTACCGAACCCGAAATTGCTGACGTTGGCCTGGCTGAAGCTGAAGCTTTCGCTACGGGACGAAAGATCCGAGTAACGAAAGTACCGTTCTCATCAAACGCCAAAGCGCTAATAAACAATGATCCCTTAGGGTTTGTGAAAATAGTTTCTGATCCCAACACGGGCCATGTGTTGGGAGGATCAATTGTGGGTCAACACGCTGCCGAACTCATCTCCGTAGTAGCTCTGGCAGTGAGCGCGAATCTTAAGGTACAAGATATTCACGAAAGCCTTTTTGTGTACCCGACGCTAAGTGAAGCTCTCATAGAGGCAGCTGAGTGACCTCCGAATACAAGATCCTCATTACTGGTGGCAATGGTCAACTTTCAATAGACCTTGCACAGGTGTTTGAAGGTACTGACCTTGTTGTTCTCAGCCACGAAGCTCTAGACATATCTCAATCTCACCAAGTCGAAGAAGCCTTGCAGCACTACAAACCTGAAGTTGTGATCAACGCAGCAGCACTCACCGATGTAGATGGATGCGAACACAATGTTGAACAGGCACAGTTGGTTAACGCTCAGGGTCCAAAGAACTTGGTTAGAGGAGCCCAACTGGTCGGGGCTCGCGTCGTACAAATATCGACCGACTATGTATTCGATGGTGCACTTGACCGCCCATACGTCGAATGTGATCAAACCAACCCGCAGTCAATCTACGGCCTCACCAAACTCGCAGGTGAACAAGCCATGCGTAATTCAGACCTCATAGTCCGAACATCTTGGCTATGTGGCCTCCATGGTTCCAATATCCTCAAGACAATCGTCCAACTGGCTCAAACAGGTAAGCCCATGAGCTTTGTGGACGACCAGATCGGGCATCCCTCTTTTACACATGATGTAGCTACAACTATCCAACAGCTAGTTGAACTCGAAGCCCAAGGTATATTCCACGTCACCAACCAGGGATCTGTCAGTTGGTACCAGTTTGCGAAGACGATTCTTAGCCTGATGGGGCGGCCATCAGACCAACTGACGGCAATAACAAGCGAACAGTTGCAACCTCCACGCCCAGCTCTTCGGCCCGCCAATTCAGTTCTGGACAACAGGGCACTTCGGACGCTGGGTCTAGAATCGCCGCCAGATTTCCGCATAACCCTTCCCAAACTTTTGGAAGTTCTCTGTGAATAAGCGACTTCGAATAGTCATCAATCCAACTGAGACCCAACCAACAAGTCAAGCGCTAGCCGTCGCTGCGGTTTTGGCACTTGAATGGGCAGCACCCTATGTCAACAGCGTCATCGGAAACGACGGCCAATTTGTAATCCAACCAGACCTTGACGCTATAGGTGGATTGTTGCGGCTGGATCCAGAAAGAAGTGAACGGCTGAAATTGGCCGGACGTGATGCCATTACCGAAGGCGAATCCGAGATACGCATCTTTGAGGACGATAAAGGGAACTGGAACGTTCCCGACCAACTTGATAGCTGGTGGGCTACCGGGGTAGCACTTGCAGCAACTGAATTTGTAGGAGTGACTGTAACTGGTATCGCGTTAGCCGAAACACTTGCGATATCCAATCGGTCTGAACAACGATCAATAGAGCTGTTAGAAAAATCTCAACGATGGGCTCTTGAACAAATTGATGATCTGCTTCGAGTAACAGCGGCTAATAATCCCCGTGTGCTAGCAGACCTCTTGCTGTCTTTAAGCTCGGAAGTTGAGACCCTCGCCGACACACATGCCATATTGAGGGCTCGTTACCAAACGGATATCGAGACAATCAGCGAACACCTATGAAAGACCAACTCCGAGCAACGCTGATCATTGTCTCCTATGGGCGCCCTGATCTCGTTCTTCAGCTACTGGATTCCATCGCACAGCACACGCCAGAACCACACGAATTGCTGATTATCGACAATGCCTCAAAGAGTGCAGAAGCTCGGATGATTACAACTCACCCATCGCAGCCACGCGTTATAGAAGCGCCTCGAAACCTCGGGTATGGGGGAGGTGTCAATTTCGGCGTCCGTAACTCCGCCACCGAAACAGTTGTAATAATGAACTCAGACTTACAAGTCACACCCAAATGGCTTTCACCGCTGCTAGCCGTAATCGAACAACACACTGCGGCCATAGCGGCACCGCTGTACCTCGATGGGGACGGAAACACCATTGAAAGTGGAGCATCTATCACCGTCGATGGTCACGTCCTCGGCTCACGAACTAGCGGGGTCGGACTCAAACCGGTTGACCACGTATCGGCAGCGTGTTGGGCATTCAATAAACAATGGTTTGAAGCTATGGGCGGTTTCGACCCTACCTACGGACTTGGGTATTACGAAGATAAATGAGCGAGTTGTTGTAGTGAACGACTGCGCAGTTATCCACCACACAGGTGGAACCTTTGACTCTGAAGCATCACGTCGCCTCTCGCACCGTAATCATGCTCGAAGCCTTGCACGCTGGACATGGCTTTACCGAGGCAGCGGAAAAACACGATGTGAAGGCGAAGCTGCCTTGAGTCATGGTCGCGTGGCCGTGATAGGCGACCACCCTGACGTTGTGTGCGAACTTCAGGAACAAAATATTTCGGTTGTCGCCCTCGAAGATGTCGCCGCACTCAGGCAACGAGCACATCGCGACGACGTCGTCGTCACCAAAGATAGACATGGTGAGGCTAGACGGGCAGCACCTCGAGCCGAGATCACCACCCCAGAAGGGCTCTGGAAGGCACTGAAACGAGCGGGCATTACGCCCAACACAACTCCTCCTAAACCCCTTTTCTCGTCAATAACCGCTACGCGATCAAGAAGATGGTGAAACCATGACAGATGAAAATCCTCTCAATCAAGCATCTGCGCATCTGCAAACAGTCCGCGAACTGGGAACCGAACTTGGTTCCCAAACCCGTATTTTTGGTATCGGGTCCAAGAAACTAGTGGCGACAATCAACCGCGTATCAGAGGAACTTGCCGCAGCTATTGACTTAGTGGCGAGCTCACTAGCAGCCGATGCACAACAAATAAGCCAACTAGACCAAGCAGTCACTCGTCTGGAGCTCGTTACCGCAGGAGACGAACAGCTATTGGACGACCTCGCCGCAGCCATCGAAGCATCCCAAGTAGAACTAGTTCGCCTGGAACGCCAACACGACCTTCTTCGTTCGCAACTCGAATCCGCAGAATAACGATGCGAATAGGAGTAACTCCCGGCAAGTATGCACAACAACTTTACGACGCCCTAAGACGACGAGTAGAAGTGCAAGCAGAGGTCGTTCCACCGAAATCCGATGGACGCGAATACGACCTTGTGGTTGCTGTCGATGACGAAAATGCGCCAGAGGGAGCGAAGACAAGGCGATACATAACTCACCACAATGCAAAGACTTCTAGCTGGGATGTTGTAGCGGCCCGGCATCTACTGCCCGGTGCCCAAAAAAGAGGTACTAAGAATCCCATAGCTGTTCCGCTACCAGTTACCAATCCCGCCCCAAATAGATCCACTCAAACGGGGTTAGCGCTATTCGAAGATAGACAAAAACAAGCCGCTATAGAGATGTTGAAAGCAGCAGGTCACCAAGTACTCAACATTAACGACCCAGATGTTGGCATCGTTGTGGATTTGTCTGCAACGATGAGCAGTCTCGAGCGACTACGCCAAGCTATGAGTCAAGAAAAAGTAGTCATTGCTATGGCTAGTAACCCCGCAGCGACAGACACAATCCGTGACAAAAGCGATGGCCGTCTCATTTCTACACACAGCGAACTAATCGAATTAGTTGACGGACTAATTAACAACGATTTTGAAAGGCAACGACTGGGCTTCGAAGCTAGAAAAGCTACTGCAAGTACTAGCTGGACACGTGTGATACGAGCGCTATTACTAGAACATCGGAGAGGTCTACCGGTTCTCGAACACTCCAGTTACTTGGCCGCACGGAAACGCTGGATAAAGCGGCTCGGACATGCGCATCCATGGAAGTCTGCTGAATACGTCAATGACAGCTATTTAGAGTTAGGCGATCAGCGGATAGATGTGAGTCACCTCAGTCGAATCCGAAAACTAAGTATTGCCATAGCTGTAAGCGGACGCGACCCATACAGCAGCGATTCCTAAGGTACGTTCCCTAACCATGTCCCGGGATCGTCCAAGGCGTAACCGTCGGTTGAGCGAAAAGGTTCTGCTCGCTGTTATCGGAATGGCCACAGGAATTGGTTTTGCAGCAACCTTTGTCCTTGGTTATGCGGTGTGGCGCCTAGATCAAGTTGAGCGCTTTGAGGTACACGACGTCCTCACTGCGCCGACAAAAAAACCAATAACTGCCTCAGCACTGCTCAATCTGAGTCGCGCCAGCACTGAGGGAGAAACACAAGATTCGCCAGACTTGACGGTTGAAATTATTTTTCCACCAACGATTGATGAACCATTAGGTGAAAGTGAGCCTGACGGCGAGAATTACCTCCTCGTCGGTTCAGACAGTGTCGAGGGAATCGCAGCTGATGACGCAATTATGAGCGGCCGCAGCGCTTCGGCGGCAAACCACCTTGCAGACACAATCATGATCCTACGACTGCGCCAAGATGGAACAGCGTCGGTTGTGTCGGTTCCACGAGATCTCCTTGTGTCGATCGCTAGCACCGACACAATTGCCAAGATCAACAGTGCATACAACCTCGATTCGTCACCACAGACGAGAGCGGCCCGTCTCATAGAAACCGTTGAAAATCATTTAGATATTGGCCTTCAGCACTTCGTCGAAGTTGACCTTGACGGGTTTCGACGCTTAGTTGATGCGGTTGGAGGCGTTTCGATGTGTTTCAACAGACCAACACGAGACAGGACTGTCCAGGACAGCGGCGACCCTACCCAAGGAGGAACCGGCTTCAGAGCCGGGAAAGGATGGACTCATCTCGACGGAGATGCAGCGCTTGCTTTCGTGCGAAGTCGGCGACTCTTAACGCAACAATCAGATGGCCAATGGGTGAGGCTAGGAGTATGGAACGACCTCGAACGAAATAGTCGCCAGCAAAGGTTTATATTCGAAGCCTTAGATCAAGCCTTAGGGCGAGCAGCCAGCAACCCTCGGACCTTGCAAAGACTCCTAGATATAGTCGCCAGTGATTTTCGCACATCGAATACCTTGAGTGTCTTCGATGACGGTCTTGAATTGGCCCGCCGCTTCAAAAGCCTCAACGTTGATACTGATCTCGAACGTTATGCACTGCAACTGGTTGACGTATCCGTCGATGGCAAAGCCGGGTTAGAGATAGTTGAAAGTGAACACAACGAACGTGTCATCGATATCTTTCGGGGTATCGAGTGGACTGATGTCACTGAGGGAAGAGTTGAAGTAGAAGTGCAGGGTCCCTCACCCCTTTCTCTGGCATCACGACTTCGTGGAGCGGGTTTCAAAGCAACCCAAGAAGAAACCGATGTATACCCCGAGACTCGAATTCGATACGGAGTTGGAGGAGATCAAGCCGCCGTCCTTTTAGCGGCACGACTCAGAGAAAATGTGGAGATGATTCCAGACCCATCCCTGTCCGGCAACAAAGTAATCCTCGAACTGGGATCTAAACCACCTTCGGTCACGATGGGCTATAAATCAGTGGAACCTCCTGAACCGATAGCCAATAACGCAGCTCAGAAGACACCTCCTCCTCCAAGAACCCTCGGTGTATGCGGATAACGAAGAAAAACGCCGGCTACACAGCGCTATCGCGCCCAATAGACAAGGGCGCGACAGTGAACCGTCTAGATGTAGTTAACATCTCGAATGAGAGAAATTTGACCTTTTCTGACACAACGGCATGAAGGTACAGAAATGAGCAACGTCGCAATAATTGGAGCTGGGTATGTCGGACTTACCACAGCAGCATGCCTCGCCCACATAGGTCATAACGTGACCTGCGCTGATATCGACGAGAACAAAATCTCTCGACTTAATGATGGCGAAATTCCGATCCACGAAGCGCGACTCCCTGAACTCGTTCAAGAAGGTTTATCGAATCAACTGCTCAAGTTCGTAGTCGGAGCCAAACGCGCCATAACCGCGAGCGAATTTGTTTTCTTATGTTTACCGACCCCTCAAGGGGAAGACGGTAGAGCCGATATTGGAGCCGTTATAGACGTTGTTGAAGAAATCCGTCAGCTAGTTCTGCCGCAGACAATCATCATCAACAAATCAACGGTTCCCATAGGGACAATCGCGGCCATAGAAACAGCAATCCAACGAGAGGATGTTTCGGTCGTCTCCAATCCCGAATTCCTCCGCGAAGGTGTCGCAGTCACTGACTTTTTACAACCAGACCGGATTGTTATCGGTGCTACGAGCAACGAAGCAGGCGAGCGGGTGGCTGCCCTTTATGACTCAATTGACGCCCCTATCGTCGCAGTGGATCCCGCCTCAGCGGAAACCATCAAATACGCCACCAATTCTTTTCTGGCGACCAAGGTTTCATTCGTCAACGGACTCGCAGCAGTTTGCGAAGCTGTAGGAGCCGACATCGAAGCGGTAACACGTGGATTGGGCTCCGACCAGCGAATAGGCTCACGGTTCCTCCAACCAGGACCAGGTTGGGGAGGATCATGCTTCCCAAAAGACATGCAAGCGTTAGTCCGAATAGCAACCGAGGCCGGATATGAGTTCGATTTACTTCGAGCTGTTATCGAAGCGAACGATCAACAATTCGACCGGATAGTCCACAAAACGGAACTATTACTTGGAGAAAACCTCTCCGGAAAAAATCTGACACTCCTTGGCCTGACTTTCAAAGCTCACACCGACGACCTCAGAAACTCGCCGGCACTTGAAGTAGCAAAACGACTAGCGACCAAAGGAGCCAAACTGATCGCATACGACCCAATGGTCAATAGCCCTGCAGAGATAGGCGATGACATCCGACTAGCTGCAAACATAGAAGAAGCCATGACCGGTTCCGAGATAGCTCTAATCTTGACCGAATGGCCAGAATTCACTCGAGCTAACTGGTCGAAATTGATGGGCTTGATGAACACTCCATGTGTTGTCGATGCCCGTAACGTGCTCGACCGGAAGTCGATGGTCGAGCTTGGGTACAGATACGACGATTTAGGCAGAGTATGAGAACTGCTGATCAATGACAGCAGCTTATGTAAGGGTGGTTACGTGACCGCTGAAATAGGCGTCCTCATGACCATGGAGGCGGCCTGGCATCGTGTGCCAGGGGGTACCGGTCGAGTATCGATTGAGTTAGCCCGTGCGTTATCGCAAAGAACCGATACCAAAGTTAATGGGGTAGCTGCCTTTCATCTAACGAAGCCCTCACCAGATTTCCGCCCACCGATAGAGGTAAAGAAGCTTCTTTTGCCGAGACCTTTGCTTTATGAGACGTGGTCACGAACTTCTTTCCCCCGACTCAAGGTCAGAGAATATGACCTGGTTCACTCAACCACCATCGTCTCTCCGCCAGCAACCAGTCAACCGCTTGTCGTAAGCGTGCACGATCTGGCGTTCCGTCGATTTCCCGACCGTTTCCCGCAACGAGCTCGACGGCTCTTTGAACGCTCCTGGAAACGAGTTCTGGAACGAGCAGACGCTGTGTTATGCCCATCTGCTGCTACCTCCGCTGACCTACTCGCTGCGGGACTAGACGCCGAGCGTCTCCACCTAGTTCCACTTGGCCATGACCCTCAAATAGTCGATAAAGAAGTAGCCGTCGGAGTTCGCGAGCGATTCGGAATCACTGGCGACTATATTCTCGCCGCAGGAACACTCGAACCCCGAAAAAATATCCAGACCTTAATCAAAGCCTTTCTTGAGATCGCTCCACGCACAGAAGCACAGCTAGTACTCGCAGGCCCAACTGGATGGGGGACAACACCCGAAGCGTTACTTCAACCAGTAGATGACACCCTCAAAAGCCGAATTACAGTCACTGGCGAAGTCACAACGACTGAGCTAGCAGGGCTCTACAGCGAAGCAACGGTCTTCTGCTACCCGAGCCTTCTAGAAGGATTTGGCCTTCCAGTTCTTGAAGCAATGTCATATAGAACTCCGGTGGTGACGTCTAAAGGAACCTCGACCGAGGAAGTAGCCGCAGATGCGGCGGTTACGGTCGACCCATACTCGGCGCATGACATTGCAGAAGCCCTGCAATTCCTTCTGACCGACGCAGCCGCAGCTCAACAAATAGCTGATACCGGATACGAACGAAGCAAATTGTTTCGATGGGATAAGACAGCTACCGCTACGGTCGAGATATATCGGAAATTGATATGAGCCAGATAATTGTCAACATGCTTTGGCTCCGACCGGGACAAGTTGGAGGATCGGAAACCTACGCTGTACAGCTCCTTGAAGCGCTTAGCGAAAATCCTGAAGCTCCCCCGATTGAGTTAGTCCTAACTCCCGCTACTCGTCGGACACATCAATTTCTTGACAAAGCTTTTGAAATCAACGAACAACAGCATCTACCGGGACGGGCCAGTCGAATCTTCAAAGAAAATAAGCTGTTCAGGCAAGTAGATCGTGAGCGCATCGTCCACCATCTTGGAGGCACAATTCCGAAACGCGAGAACAGTGCTCAAAAGGTTGTCACGGTCTACGACGTTCAATACCGGGAATACCCCCAATATTTCTCGGCAGCCAAACGCCGCTACCTTGATATAGCCATTCAACGGACGCTTCAACAAGCAGAAACCGTATGCGTGATAAGCGAATTTTGTGCTGACTCACTAGAAAATCATTATGGATACCCAAAAGAAAAATGCAAGGTTATCCCGCCAGCATTCAACCCTTCAGTTGCTCACCAGACCCGAAAACCTGACGCAAAACCATTTCTGCTATATCCAGCAGTCACCTGGCCACACAAGTCTCACAAATTCCTGATCAAACTTTTAGAACAAGTCCCAGATCTGCAACTAATACTGACAGGAGGAAAAGGTCCAGCCCACAAACAGGTAGCGCGAGCCATCCAACGATCACCAGCGAGCGATCGAATCACTCACCTAGGACAGGTAGACAAACAGCGGCTCGACTCTCTCTATCAACAGGCCCTCTGCACGGTATTCCCGTCCCAATACGAAGGATTTGGCCAACCAATAATAGAAGCCATGATGAGGGGTTGCCCAGTGATCTCCAGTCAATGCGGAGCTCTACCAGAAACCGTAGGAGCCGGTGGAATCACCCTCCCAATGAATATTGACCAATGGAGCGAAACAATCCGACAAATTGAGGAACCCGACCAGCGTCAGTTATGGGTAGCTGCAGGACATCGGAGAGCTGCTGACTTTTCATACAAACAAACTGCAGAAGCGCAGATAGCGGTTTATAAAGAGTTACTAAGCAAATGAAGAGATGAGGGCATGAAAATAACAATTATCTGTCCCCACTTTGCCCCCGACACGGCCCCAACTGGAGAAGTCATTACTCAGATTGTTAGCGAGCTTGGACATCTGGGTCATCACATTCATGTAATAACTTCCCTTCCTTGGTATCAACACCATGCAGTAGAGCCGGAATGGACTGGGCGACTGATACGTAGCGAAAAGACCCCATGGGGAAAAATCACCAGAATTCACCCGTTTGCGTCGAAGAATCGAAGCAATCTTCTAACCCGAGCAATCGCTTTCTGTGCCTTCAGTTGCGCTGCCGCATTAGCAGGACTCTTTTCCCGGCGAAGTCAAGTGGTCCTCACCATGAGCCCACCACTCACCTTGGCGCTTGCTGGATGGATAGCAGCTAAAAGACACAAAGCTCCGCTTGTCTTAAATATTCAGGACGTCCACCCCGATGCAGCTGTGGAAACCGGCACTCTTACCGATGACCGGCTAATACGACTCTTAAAACGCATAGAAATCACCAGTTACGAAAAAGCAGACGCCGTGACGGTCTTATCAGACGATCTCAGAAAAAGGTTAAGTACAAGAACTGATACCGAGTCAAAGCTTCGCGTCATCCCTAACTTTGTTGATACTGAACGCATTCAGCCCGGTAACCGAAATAATGCCTACCGTCGCGAACTTGGACTTACCGATGAGACCATCGTGATGTATGCAGGGAACGTTGGTTTTTCGCAGCCTCTAGAGATTGTGCTTGAAGCCGCCCGATACATGATCGAGCGTGATGACGTCGTTTTCGTGATCAACGGCAATGGATCACGAAGGCTTCATTTCGAACAGGAAGCAGAAGATCTCGCAAATATCACTTTTATGGACTACCAACCTCAAGATCGACTCAACGAAGTCTTAGCCGCAGGAGATATCCATCTAATCCCACTTCAAAAAGGGTTGAGCTCGATCAGCGTGCCATCAAAGCTGTATTCCATACTCGCTGCCGGACGGCCGGTACTAGCCAGTGTCGATTTAGGAAGTGAAATAGACCTAGTAGTGACTCGTTCGGGAGCGGGTAGAACTGCAGCCGCTGGCGACACTGAACAATTCATTGCAGCACTGGCCGCCCTGATCGATGACCCTCATGGGCGGGCTGCGGCAGGCCTTGAAGCTCGACGTTTCGCTGAAGAATGGTTGTCCGCAGCCGCCGTCGCTGACAGCTACAACGAGCTATTCCTAGAACTCCAACAATAAAGGAAGCGCCCCAGTAGCGCGTAACCGGGCTAGATAGACGATAACTTGGCGGACGGTATGGCTAGATCAGCAGCAGCAAAAAAAGTAGCTAAAGCAGCGAGCACCGGGGCCGGCGGCAAAGGCGCTGGATCAGAACGCAAAGTTCTATTTCCAGCAGCAATGATGCTCGTCGCTCTTCTCGGGATCGTCCTCGTAGTCGTGGCCCGAGACCAGCGCTCTGACTTGGCTCCCGCTGGGGATCCAGGCTTGGAAGACCACTGGCATAGCGCCTACAACATATTCGTGTGCGATGAAGTTGATCCGACTGTCTTCGTCAATGACTCAGAAGACGACAGGACTGGCATACACACCCACGGCGACGGCCTAATCCATATCCACCCGTTCGTGAGTACAGTAACTGGGCAATATGCCACCTTAGGTGCCTTCTTCAACGAAAATCAGACCGCATTCGATGACCAAACCTTCGAATTACCGAATGGCTCAGTTATCTCAGAAGAAGAGTTCCTTTGCGGAGACGAACCCGCAGAGATTCGAGTACTGAAGTGGAACCAGCTAACGGCAGAAAAGCCAGTGGTGTTTACCGAAGACCTACGAGATGTGCGTCTCAACGAAGATGGTCAGTTAGTGATGTTCGCGGTAGTGCCTAAAGATGCCGACAACTCGCAGATACCTCGCCCAGACGACAGCTATTTGCGTCAATACCTAAATCTTTCAGAAGAGCAGCAACCACTTGGCCAAAATGACGGTGATGAAACCGGCCCGATTCTGCCACAAACAGAAGAACCGTTTGAAACAGAGGAACCCGCTGACGAAGTACCGGAGTCAAGCGAACCTGCCGACGACTGAGTTGCAATGTTCGCTTTAGTGCTTGTCGGGGGTTTCGGAACTCGACTCCGACCGCTTACCGAACACACTCCAAAACAAATGCTTCCCATCTGCGGGGTTCCCATGATCGAGTGGGTAGTGAGTCACCTAGCAGACCATGGAATTGAAGAAATCGGTCTAGCGCTCGGTTACCGACCCGACGCTTTTTTAGCTGCCTACCCAGATGGGCGAATAGCAGGTATCCCGTACAAGGTGGCGGTAGAACCCGAAGCTCGCGGAACAGCTGGTGCGATCAGGTTTGCCGCGTTAGAGATGGAACTGAATGAACCATTCTTAGTGCTCAACGGGGATGTCTTGACAGACCTGGATATTGGCGCATTGCTGAGCTTCCACCAAGAGCGGGAGGCCGAAGCGACGATTGCATTGCAAGCTGTTGCTGACCCGTCGCGATTCGGGGTGGTAACGACCAGTGACGATGGTCGGGTTCGTGAATTTATTGAAAAGCCGCCAGCAAATTCCTCCCCGTCGAACACCATCAATGCAGGAACCTATGTCCTGAACCCTTCGGTTATAGCTCGAATCCCTGACACCAGACCCGTTTCCATTGAAAGAGAGACCTTCCCTAAAATGGCTCTAGCCGAAACCCTCTTCGCGCTTGAGTCGGATACATATTGGCTTGATACTGGTACGCCTAAACAATTCCTGGAAGCTAATCTGGATGTTCTTCACGGCCGTCGGAGGGCCAAGCCCGAATTGCCTGTAGCGGCGGTCGACGCAACAGCCCAGGTAGAGGACTCAGTCATTGGAACTGGAAGCCATATCGATGCCGAAGCCGTGATTCAGCGATCGGTGTTGTTCAATGATTGTCGTGTAAGCAGAGGAGCCACGATTATTGATTCGGTGCTATCTGAGAACGTTTACGTAGGTGAGGGGGCGACAATAGAAGGTTCGGTGATCGGGTTAGGTGAACGAATAGAGGCCGGAAGCCAAATAGTCGACCAGAGCCGGCCAGCGCCCTGATTAACGAAATAAGTCTTCTGAAGGATTTCGAATGACTTCATCTCGGATTGAGCTACTCCTCAACCATTGGCTATCAACGCCACGAATCAAGGCAACTGGAATCCCTTCAGCTTTTCCACAAACAAGATCGGCTGCTGCCGCAAGTTCGTCGGCGACACACACTTCGGTGACCATCAATTCCCTGCCAAGAGAGTCTTCGGTGCCACGAAGGTCGACTACAGCAGCGACACCTGCACAACCAATCGCCACATCGGTGACGCCTCTGCGCCAAGGTCGCCCAAAAGTGTCTGAGATGATGACCCCAATGTTAACCCCGCAGCTATGACGGATACGTTCAACGATTCTGCGCGCCGATTTATCGCTGTCCTCGGGAAGAAGCGCTGCTTGGCCTCGAGCAACATTAGACAAATCAATCCCAGCATTTGCGCAAACGAAGCCGTGCTTAGTTTCAGTAATGATCAGCTCACCTCGCCGGCGGAGTATCCGAACAGCCTCACGTTCCACGATCGGCTTGTGCGAGAGTGGGTCTGTCTGGTCAATCTCAACCATCGCTCCCTCGGCCTTGGAAACAATTTTCTGAGTTACGACTAGCACGTCTCCATCACTTAAGCCGAACTCGCTCGAGGAACAGATATCGCCGATAAGCGGCCCAAGATCCATGCCTTCGGTGACTTCGGGAATGCCTTTGACTGGGTGAATTGTCAGTGTCATTGTTTGCCCTCTCCGGATATTAGAATTTCCCCGAGCGCTGCCTCGGCGAGAGCAGCGGCCCGATCACGAGTATCCATAATTGTGTCAGTAACCAGAACTCGCATGCCCTCGGACTGAACCCGAGGTGCTAACTCAGAGTCTTGTTGGTCGATGACTAGAGTTCCAGCAAAATCTCTGTAGAGCGATGCAATGCCGACGGAATTTCGTTCGAACCCGAGTTCTTCAAGCATCCTAGAAGCTGGACCTTTAAGCGCTGCGCCACCAACAATTGGAGAGATTGCTACCACCTTGGTTCGTCGTTCCCGAAGCACATCGGCCACTCCTGATATTTCCAGGACCGGTTTCACCGATACGAACGGATTCGACGGAGCGATGACGATCGCATCTGAGTTCGCAAGCGAAGAAAGCACCTCGGGACCTGCTTTTGCAGCTTCTATTCCTTCGAACCGCAGATCTTCAATAACCACGTTGTGTTGTTGCGCAACAAAATAATCCTGAAAATCGACCCAACCTTGATTCTGGACCTTAAGTTGAGTTCGGATCTGATGATTACTTGCTGGCAGAAGGTGGGCCTTAATTCCGAGCTTCTCACACACTTCAGAGGTCACCTCAGTCAACGTCGCTCCTTCACCGAGGCGCTGTGTCCTATAAAGGTGGAGCGCTAAGTCAAGATCTCCTAAATTGAACCAGGTTTGCCCGCCGAGCCTCTCTAATTCGTCTCTAACCCGCCAGCTTTCATCAATGCGACCCCAGCCAGTATCAGAATTGACTAGGCCGCTCAATGTGTACGTAACCGTGTCCACATCTGGGCTTATCGCAAGCCCATGAAGACGAAAGTCATCGGCAACATTGATCACGGCAGTGACTAATTCATTGGGGTGGACAGCCAGTAGACCTCGCAAAAATTTGGCGGCGCCGACACCACCAGCTAAGACTGTAATACGACGACCTTCAGACATAATCTGGGAGCTTAATCCTGGCTCGGGTCCATCAGAAAAAACTTTCTCTCTTTAAGCCACATGTTCACAAAATTCCGTGAATCGACGAACCAGTGTGTCCCATCCATAATTAGCTTCGGTGTATATCTTCCCGTTCTTTGCCATGTAGTTTCTGGCCCCTGCATCCGAAGCTAAACGTTCAACAGCAACTTCGAACTCAGGGTAGTTGCGATACCACAAGCCCCCCTGCGCTTCGGCTACGTGGGTCCTAGTGGTCTCGCAATGGGCATTTACCAGAACCGGTATGCCAGCGGTCCAAGCTTCGAATAGCACCAGAGAAAAAGACTCCAGAGCTGAAGGATTGATCAGAAAATCGGCGTGATGCAAGAGAGACCATTTAGCTTCATCGCTCAAACCTCGAGCTACAAGCACATCATCGTCACTGCCGATTTCGACGCTGGGGTTCCCTACCAAAACGAGCCGGAGATTGGTTGCAGACCGAGTCTTTAGAGTCCGCCAAAAATCGACTAATCCCAAAGAACCCTTAGCGTGTTCGATCCGTCCAACACAAAGCGCGTACGGTTGGTCCGCAAGGCCGAGGGATTCGAGTAGCTCGGGGTCAGTGGCCGATGGAGGTTCGATTCCCCAGCCCAATACTGTGCTCGGAATGTGACCGATCGGGTGAGTACGTTGCAATAGCTGCTGTTCGGCTCGAGATCCGTAAACAAGACCTCGGCTTTGTTTCAGGAGGTCTCCGACTCGTGAAAGTCTCAAGAATGGTTCGTCGTGAGCAGCGGGGATAATCACTGCTCGTTCAGCTACCAAAGGAGCGACAGCCATCGTTGGCCAAAACAAATAGGGAGCAAAAAACACGAGGTCTGCTTGCGAAGCTTGCACTGCGCCGGCGAGGTCGTTGCTAACCGGGCCCTGATGAAAGAAGAATTCATCCTGGATAGCAGGATCAACACTTGAAGTTCCAGATTGAACTCGAGAATCAAGGGATGGCCAAATCTCAGTTCTACCTGAGTTGACCAGATAGCGGTTTACTGGAAGCGAGCCATAATATTCTGTGCCAGGAGTTTCCTCGTTGGTCCAAGAAGTTGAAGATGTGGCACAAGTTGCGTGTACACAAACTTGCCAACCTGGTATTTCTGCTATCCGTCTAGCGAGAGCACCAACCGCGTTTTCTGCTCCACCCACCGGTCCATATCTAGGGATTACGAAATCGACTTTCATGAAGACGGATGTCCTAAAAGCGTTTGATTTAGTGCAGTAGCTATCTTCTCAGAAGAGAACGTTGAAGAGCGTTGACGGCCACTGGCGCATAAGCGCTCTGCCAAAAGGTCATCGGTAAGCACTCTCTCCAGCGCGCCCGCTACGACCGTCGGTGTCTTCGAAGCTAATACAAGGCCAGCTTCGCCAACGGTTTCACCGACCGCTGTGGTTGCATAGGAAACCAACGGAATTCCACGCGCCATCGCCTCAACCAAGGGAACTCCAAAACCCTCATGATCGCTAAGCGTGCAAAAAACTGATGCTTGTCTGTACTCCCTTTCGAGCTGCTCGTCATCAACCCAACCGGTCATAGTGATGGCTTCAGATAGGGCAAGATTTCTTATAAGACCCTCAATAGCTTGGTCGTAGCGGTCAGAAGTAGATGCTCCTACAATTCGCAGTTTGACTTCGGGTATCCGCTGCTTAAGTACAGCTATAGCGGTGATGAGATCATGGATTCCTTTGTTAGGTGCAACCCTTCCCACAAATAGAACTGTCGGTGCTGGTCCGCTACTCGATTCAAAACCTGCCGGAGCATCAACCGGGAGAGGTATCACGAAACTATCGATATCACCGAATTGACTGAGTACCTGAGCGTTGAAGTTGCTGTCGCATATGGCGAAGCTTGAGCGTTCAACTAAATCTGCAAGTTGGTCTTGCGCCCTTAACAATTCGAAAGCTACCGATGGATCCCACCGAAGTAACACTTCGGGGGGTGTGAAATTATGGAATACGAGTGCCAGAGGCTCAGTGCGTTCCAAGAGAACTTGGGCACATGGCGAAGCCTGAGCAACGTGATACAGAAACAAGGTGTCTGCTCCGGGTCGCACGTAGCGATCTATATTTTGTAGATCGATTGTTTCTGCCGAGGTCTCGTCGTTGTTAGTCCCGACAAAGATTTCCGAATCACAGCCCTGAGATCGAAGATGGTCTTTAATGAAGGCGACATGATTGCCAATAGCATCTCCGCGAGCGAAGCTAGGAACGAACTGGTGAATAGCACTCCACCTCATAGCGACCCGAGAAGGGTCGAAAGATACTCACCGAAGTGGTCTTGAGTTATGCCTCGATCGAAATACTTTGCTCTTTGGCGCCCGGCCGTGCGGAGACGTTGGGCGAGACCAGAGTCAGAGCTGACTCGGTGAAGGGCGCAAGCGACGACCAGCGGGTTTTTGTCCTTCAACAGCAAGCCTCCATTGCCAACTGTCTCGCCAACAGCAGTGCAATCGAACGCAACCACTGGTAGGCCGTGGTGCATAGCTTCAATCACAGGTACACAAAACCCCTCATGATCGCTTAAGCAACAGAAGACATCGGCACTTACGTAGTGGGCGACAAGCTCCTCCTGCGAAACCGAACCATGGAATGTTACGTGGTCGCGCATTCCGGCATGCGTAACGATGGTCTCGACAATCTTGCGGTAACCCGGTGGGCCATCTGTGCCAACAAAGTGAAGGTGCGCGTCATCACCGTGCAGTTCTCGAAGAGTTCGCACGGCTGCCACTAAATCATGGTGGGCTTTGTTGGGAGCGATCCTTCCGACGAAAAGAACTTGGGTTCCTCGTCGATTCCGTTCTAACTTGGCAAGCGCGGAGGAATCAGGAGCGGCGTTGGTCACATCAAAAAGCACCGGGATAGTTTCCGTCGATGTGTACCCGAGTTCGTCGAGTTCTGATTTGTTGAAGTCTGAATCACAAATAGCGTGATCGCAGTGCGCGGCGTACCTGGCCATTTGATCGCGACCTAGCTGGACTTCTGCAGCTAACAAGCCATCCCATTTGCCGACTAACGAGATAGGCGTGATGTTGTGGTAGTTAGCGATCTTCAACGCTGGGTGTTGAGCCCAACGCTCTGCAACAGGGCTTCCAATCGAAAACTGGTAAATCACAATGTCTGCATCTGGAGGAAGATGGTCGACATAGTGGGTGTCTGACATTAAATCTGGGTGCCGAAACATAGAAAATATTTCGCTCTCACAGCCCAAGCCCCTAATGACTTCGCGAAGTGCGAGGGTGTGATTCCCGACGGCATCCCTGGGTGAAATCGTGGGTACTAACTGATGCACACTCGTCACTAGAGAATCGCTGTGATTAGGCAATAGGAAGAGTCTGAGGATTGGACAACCCGGATGTTCGAGGCTCCTTCTCTGTTAAGCAGATAGCTCCAAGTCTCTTCGTGCATGGGACGCCCATGAAGTAAATCTGTGGCTACCGGGCTTAGGCGCTTTGTCCAGGTTTCAGAGTGAATAACTATGACGGCCACGGCGGCTCCTGGTTTAGATCTCAATAAGAGGAGACGAAGGGCACGAAGTTGCTCGTTGATGGATGCCTGGTCGGGTATACCGCACAAGATAAAACCACCGAGAGATTCGTTGTGCAGGTCACCCAAGTGGTCGAACAAATGTTCATGACGGACATCGACTGCTTCTTGGGTTGGTGCATCGCTGGAGGTGACACCGTAAGCATCAACTCCTCCGTCCCTGAGGTTCTTCAAAAGCCGACTATTAGGTAAATCTCCGATTAAAACCCGCCCGGAGACTTGCTTAAAATGCTGACTCAGGACTCCATCGAAGTCTTCAAACGAAGTTGGAATTGTGATCCCGCTGAGTAGTTCAGAGCGCGTTGATACGTCAACATCCAAGCGGTCTTCGAGTGCGGCCAACCTTTTGTTGACACTTTTAAGGCTCGCATCCAATAACCGTAAGGGTCTAGTTATGTGGATTCCAAGAGCGGTAATTTGTTGAGTTACGTGCCGGTGGTAAAAATAAGTGAGGCGACGTACCGTCCACTTAACACATCGTCCAAGTGGAGACTTGCTGTTTATAGGAACAGCAGGATCCACATATGCAGCAGATTCGATAGATCGGATAGTGTCTTCAACACCATTTTCTAAGCTCGCGTCAGGAATCCATCGACGGAACTCTTCGTCAAGGCTGCGAAGTAACGCTCTCGGATATTCGCCAGAAGAAGAGCGGCGTTGAGCTTCAGCTTCGATTTCAGCTACTACTTCTTTGAAATAGTTGGCATCAGATTCAGAATCACTCATTCCAGGGCCCTCCTGTGGCCCGACCCACCTAAAGCGTGACGAGTCGATAGCGTAGCTGCGACATGCGAGTTGCTATTGACGCTACGCCACTGATCGGTTCTCGTACGGGCATCGGCGTGTTCGTAGACGGATTACTTCGTTCTTTTCAGGATTACATCCCGGACGAAGCCGAATATGAAGTTGCCACATACACGTTGTCGCTCAAAGCACGAATCAGGGGAAGCACACATGGACATTGGGTGCCTTTACCGGCTCGGGGGTCTGCGTTTGTCTGGCGAACTTTTGGTGGGCCTAAGATCGAAAGATTCGTCGGTGATATTGATGTCGTTCATGGAACAAACTTTCTTGTGCCGCCGTCAAAAGTGTCGCGTGTGATTTCGGTCCACGACCTGTCATTTCTAAATGATTTCAGAAGCGATAGGAACTCCAATAGGCGTTTCGATCATTCGGTGAAAGAAGCGGTGAATTCAGGAGCAACGGTTCACACAATTTCCGAGCATGTCGCCGAGGAAATACGCGATAAATATGGGGCGAAAGATGTACGGGTTGTCTATCCCGGGGTGGAACAAAAACCCGCAGTTACTAAGACGTTCCCGGAACAGCCAACTCTGCTAGCCGTCGGCGCAACCAATAAAAGAAAAGGTTTCGTTGACCTCATCAAGGCCTTTCAGTCAGTAGCGCGCCAAAATAAAATGGTCCAGCTTCAACTTGTGGGACCGGCAGGAGATAGTGATCAAGAAGTAGACCAGTGCATTAAGAGGCTGCCGGACGATATCAAGAGTCGCGTCCACCGATTTGGGTTCGTTAAGAGAGAACGAAGAGATCAACTTATGAATGACGCGACCCTTCTCGTTCACCCGAGCCATTATGAGGGATTTGGCTTCCCGGTGTTAGAGGCCATGTCAATGGGTACACCTGTCGTTACCACGACAGGTGGAGCCCTTCCCGAAATTGCTGGAGAGGCTGCCTTGAAAGTTCATCCAGGCGATGTTGATGCGTTAGCTGACACCATTATCGAGCTACTTGCGAATGAAGAGCTGCAAAAAAAGTTGTCAGTTGTCGGCATAGATCGTGCACAAATGTTCAACTGGAGAGACACCGCCGAGGGGATGTTGGATCTCTACACTTCTCTGCTATAAGCCCAGAACCGTTTAGTAGATATTTTTCGGGGGTACGCGACTCTGTTGCAGGACCGTCCTAGGCTTTCAATGGTTCGGCTGAAGGACGGAAGATTCCGAGTGCGCACTGCCCTAATAACAGGCATTACAGGTCAAGATGGTCAGTATCTGGCCGAGGTCCTCCATGAGGAGGGATACAAGGTCTACGGCTTGATCAAAGGTCAGAGGAATCCAAAGGCCGAAATGATTAATACAGAGCTCCCATTTGTGGAGCTGGTTGAAGGTGACCTGCAAGACCTTTCGTCACTTATCGCTGCTTTGGAGTACACCCAGCCACACGAGGTCTACAACCTTGGCGCGATCTCTTTTGTAGCTCTATCGTTCAAGCAAGCCGAGCTGACTGCCAACATCACCGGACTTGGGGTTCTGAGGCTTTTAGAGGCGATACGACTCGTTGGTGGCAAAGAAAACTCGATTCGTTTTTACCAAGCTTCGTCTAGCGAAATGTTTGGCAAGGTAAGGGAGACTCCTCAAACAGAGTTGACACCGCTTCACCCTCGAAGCCCATATGGATCTGCCAAAGTCTTTGGACACCACACAACTGTCAATTACCGAGAAAGCTACGGCCTCTATGCCTGTAGCGGCATACTGTTTAACCACGAATCGCCCCGGAGGGGCATAGAGTTCGTAACTCGCAAGGTCACTAATGCCGTAGCTCGAATTAAATTGGGTCAACAAGACCACGTAGCGCTAGGGAACTTGGACGCTAAACGTGATTGGGGGTTTGCCGGCGACTACGTGAGGGCTATGTATCTCATGTTGCAGCAGGACGAGCCCGATGATTTCGTAGTCGCAACGGGTGAGACCCATGCTGTGAGCGAGTTTGTCGCTCTTGCTTTCGCAGCCGCCGGTATCGAGGATTGGGAACGATACGTCCAAATCGACCCCCGTTTTTTCCGACCTGCGGAAGTAGACCTTCTAGTAGGTGATGCGACCAAAGCAAAAACTCAGCTTGGCTGGCAACCGAAGGTATCTTTCCCCGACCTGGTTCACATGATGGTCGAACATGACCTCAAAATTGAGCAAGAGAAACTTTCCTGAAATTTGTAAGAGTAGGGCTAACCCTTATCTTGGAAGAAGCTAGGTACTCTCAGTTGTAGACCTGCAACAGGAAGTTAGGTAGTGCCACTTAAGTCAGCGTTAACAGCGCTCGTGATCATTGCTGGACTGCTCGTTTCTCCGGTCAGTCTGTATGCGCTGGAACAGGTTAAGTCGCAACGAGATACAGCTTTAGTCTCGTCGAACCCCAATGATCCTTGCTTTGCGGGGTGTGCCCCGTATGGGATCCCGTGGCATTTCGGGGCGATCGATGCATTACCTGCATGGGAGCGAACAACCGGAAGCAGCGACGTGACGATCGCCGTCGTCGACACAGGGATAGACACACAACACCCCGACTTATTAGGTCGAGTAACTCGTATCCCAGGATGTGGTTTGGGACCAACAAATTCTTATGACACGAGCCATGGCACCTTCATCGCTGGTCTTATCGGCGCTGTCGCCGATAATTCGATTGGGACAACTGGACTGGACTGGAAGGCAGAGCTGCTCGATGTGCGAGTGATGAACGGAGGCAATGGTTCGACTCAGGTCATAGCGTCGGGAATAAAATGCGCCGCAGCCAATGGAGCGGACATAATCAGCTTGTCTTTCGTGCAACAGGGGAGTCAACTTTCTCCAATATTGAAAGAAGCAATCTCCGAAGCGCAAAAAGCAGGATCGCTAGTTGTAGCTGCTGCTGGGAACGATGGTTATGAGCGCCAGAGATTTCCGGCAGCGGCCGAAGGAGTCCTGAGCGTAGGAGCTCTAAACGCTGACCTTAATATCTCATCATTTAGCACCCGAGGAAATTGGATAGACCTGATGGCGCCAGGCAACCAGTTGCTGTCCCTTGGTGCCGGCTCAAGTAATAGCGTTCGGCTGGGAAGCGGCTCCTCTTTCGCTGCGCCCCTTGTAGCTGCCAGCGCCTCGTTGGTTAAAGCTCGTTTTCCTTACTTCGAAGCCGAACAGATTATGAGTCAACTTATTCGTACAGCTGAGACACACAAGGATCTACTAACTGGCTATAGTTATCGAATTTTGAACATAGGAAATGCCTTGAACCAGCCTTATCGAAGCCATTGGCAGGTAACAACAGCTGGGCAAGTTTTTGCTTTAGGTGAATCAGAACACTTTGGTGATCTTGTGGGCAGTTCTTCTCAACGGGATGTTGTGGCCATCGCCGCAAATTCAACTGGACTTGGATATTGGTTAACGCGATCTAATGGCGAGATAGCGCCCTTCGGTGACGCTGTAGCTCTTGGAGATCTCAAAGAAATTGCTTTGAATAAGCCGATTGTTGACATGGCGGCTACTCCATCTGGTGATGGTTATTGGTTGGTGGCTTCTGATGGCGGAATTTTTTCCGACTGGAGCGATTGCTTTGAATAAGCCGATTGTTGACATGGCGGCTACTCCATCTGGTGATGGTTATTGGTTGGTGGCTTCTGATGGCGGAATTTTTTCGTTTGGTGATGCAGAGTTTTATGGTTCGACTGGAGCGATTGCTTTGAATAAGCCGATCACATCGGCAGTGCAAACACGACTCGGTTATGACCTTGTCGCCGAAGATGGTGGTGTTTTTAACTTCAACTCTCCTTTCCTGGGTAGTGCCGCTTCATCGGTATCGAATGAACGCGTTATCGATGCCACAAGTCGAGTCAGCCAATGGTAAGAAGAGCCCGGTTAGCAGCTCCTCTGCTTGTTGTCTGCCTACTAGGTCAAATTTTTTTGCCTGGCGGGTCTGCTCAAGCGATAGCCCCTGACGATATTCTGGTCGAAGGCCGAGGGTGGGGGCATGGACGCGGCCTTCAACAGTGGGGCGCCCTTGGCTACGCGATAGATCACTTGTGGTCATACGAGCAAATACTGCAACATTATTACTCAAACACCGCGAGTTCGTATGCTGCTGATAGGGAAATCAAAGTTCACATAACGCGCAATAATGAGATGGATCTTTTGGTCACATCGGCTGCGTCTTTTACCGTTCAAGGAATCCAATTTTACGGTGGACAAATAGCGCGAATTTCCGCGCAGGGCCCACACAATTTTCAGATCAATCAGTCGACGGGCTGCGCTGATCCGGGTTACCCGGTTTATGCCGGCCATCCAGGTCAACTGGACAACAGTGGTCGAACCTTCGTCGAAGCACTGCCGGTAGGCAATAATCAAGCAGTCGATGATCTCAACCAACTGCTCGAAGTTATTACATGCGATCGATCGAACCCAACTCGTGAGGTCTCCAGAAGACACTACAGAGGGTCGATAGGGCTCATTGAACAAAACGGGCAGTACACCTTCAATCGCGTTTTGCGAGAGCAATACCTCCGAGGAGTGGTGCCCCAAGAAACCCCATCTTCTTGGGGAACCATGGGGGGAGGCACTGGGATGCAAGCTCTGCGGGCGCAAGCTGTCGCAGCGCGAACGTACCTAGAAGCCATCTCGCAGAGACGTCAGGCCAAGGGCTATATGACAGATACTTGCGACACAATCGGCTGCCAGGTTTACCTCGGAGCAAGTGTGAATGACAAACCCCTTGATTATGGACCCGACTTTTGGACTACGACAGCTGCCGTAACAGAGACAGCGGGAATAATTCGCGTGTCACATGATGGTTCGATACCGCTCGCTGAATTTGGATCTAGCAGTGGTGGTTGGACAACTCCACAATCTGAACTGTCGGGTTTCCCCGCCGTTGTAGATGACGGCGACGATGTTAGTGCCAACCCGCATCACCTTTGGGAAAAGACCATTCAACGGACTGATGTAGAATCCAGATACCCCGAGATTGGTCAACTGAAAGAAATCAAAGTCACGCTCAGAAATGGGCTTGGTGAATGGGGAGGAAGAACTAGGCAGCTCCTGCTCCGGGGTACAACAGCTAATACAACGATAGACATCTCAAATTGGGCTGAAGATCCATTTCGTAAAGGCTTACGACTCAAATCTGACTGGTATCGGTTCCCGCAATTCCCTGAATACAGCGAACCCGGTTTTTGGCTAGCAAAAAGTAATGGGGGAGTATTGGCCGTCGGTACAGCTAAACATTTCGGCGATGCAAAACAAGTAGATCGCTCTGGACCAATTGTTGATTTAGCAGCTCCAGCCGGTGCCGAGGGATATTGGTTAGTTTCTGATTCGGGCGAAGTCTTTTCTTACGGAAACGCTGCCCATCATGGCGATCTGCGAGGCCAAAAACTTGCTGATCCTGTAGTTGCCATGACCGCTCACCCAACAGGAAACGGATATTGGCTCGCAACTGCCGATGGCGGGGTCTTTTCGTTTGGTAACGCCGGGTATTACGGATCAATGGGCGCAATTGCACTGAATAAGCCAGTCGTTGGTATGGAGACAACTAAGAGTGGCAATGGGTATTGGCTTGTTGCATCAGATGGAGGAGTCTTTAGCTTTGGTGATGCCGGTTTCTTTGGGTCGACAGGTGACATTGTCTTGAACAAGCCGATCACTTCGATGACTGCTGCCAAAGATGGCAGGGGCTACTGGTTCGTGGCGTCTGATGGCGGCGTATTTGCTTTCGGGTCAGTTGAGTTCTTTGGATCTCGGGGCGGTGATAAGAATCGACGATCAACCGCGGGAATGGCAGTGACCAACACCAACGATGGATACTGGTTGGTTTGGGATGACGGAACCAGCTTTCCGTTCGGTGACGCTCCCGATTTTGGAAGCAGTGTGGCCAAACGCACTGTGGTTGCTATCGAAGTTGTTCCGTGATCTTCGCCGTTAGTGATCGAGGCATCATCGCGGGGCGAGGTACTCTCGGACCGTCGTGACCTTCGAATCTAAGCTCGTTCCTCCAGTAGTGATAGTGCTGGTTGTTGAGCACTCAGACACATGCCGAGACGAAGTGCTAGAAGGCATAGCGGGACAAGACTACGAGAACCTCCAAGTCGTTGTTCTTCATAGGGGCCAGAGTTCGATAGAGCAGCAAGTCAAGTCTGTTCTTCCAGGCGCTCTAGTTAAAGAAGTCTCGGCTTCCAACAACTTTGGGGAGGCAGCAAACCAGATCGAAAAGCTGACCCACGGTGCATCCTTCTACCTTTTTCTCGATGACGGCACTGCACTAGCCAGTGACTCGCTGTCAGTTCTGGTCGACGAAGCGTTGGAATCTAATGCAGGAATATTGGGTCCTAAGGTTCTTGATTGGGACGATCCGTCGCGCATCACTTCGATGGGCTTGCTTGTGGATGCTTTCGGAGTCGAAACAGCTTTTGTTGAAGCGGGCGAGTTGGATCAGCAGCAACACGACCGGGTGCGAGAAGCGTTCACTGTTACAGGTGAAGCGGTGCTGGTGCGTAGCGACTTGTTTAAAACATTAGGAGGCTTTGATCCTAAAATCCTCGGTGGCGAACAGTATCTCGATCTATGTTGGAGGGCGCAAATAGCGGGGGGCCGAATTCTGGTTGTGCCCCGCGCCACGGTTCGTAATCGGAAAGAATTTTCACCTGAGACGGCATCAAGAGCTCGCCGCCATTCGATGCGCAACCGCCAGCATGTAATTGCAAAATGTTATGGGTGGGTGCATTTGGTTCCAGTCATGGTTGCCGCCCTTTTGCTCTCTCTATTCGAGGTCGCTTACAGCTTGGTGACGTTGAGATTCGGTCACAGTCGTGATGTGTTAGCTGCATGGGGATGGAATCTGTTGCAGACCCGTCAAGTCGTGCGCTCTCGGCGCCAGATATCTCGGTTACGAAAAATTCGTGATCGAGATATCCGACGACGCCAAGCAACTGGCTCAACACGACTTCGGAATTTTTTGCAAGGTCAGATCGGTGGCGACGTAGCGCTTCAATCGCTACGCAGTCGCGCAGTAGGCCAAGTAAGCACAAGTTTTTCTGCTGGACCGCGTCGAGCAGCATCGTTGACCTGGGTTGCAATTGCAGCCGTGCTGATTTTTGGCAGTCGGCATCTGTTAACTCAAGGTGTTCCGGTTTATGGTCAATTCTCTAGTTTCCCTGACACCGCCTCATTACTCTCGAGCTATTGGAGCGGGTGGCGAGAAGTTGGTGTTGGAGTTTCGGGGATTGGTCCAGCTGCTTTGGGGCTGTTGGGCGCCCTTAGCTGGCTCAGCCTAGGAGCAATGGATTTCGTTAGACAGATCCTCATCTTGAGTCTCGTTCCCATTGGACTATTAGGTATGTGGCGCCTGCTCAAGCCAGTTGATTCTGTTTGGGGACGAATCGTCGGAACCTCTTTATATGCGACTCTGCCTATCTCGTACGAGGCTCTCTTCGACGGACAATGGGGAACGCTGCTTCTAGTAGCAACAGTACCTTTCGCTATGCGGCGAGTCGCCGAAGCGTTTGGGGTTGAAGACTACGGCCGTCAGAGTTCAGGAATACTGCGCCAGTTAGCATCTCTTGGTCTTTTACTAGGTGTTGTAGCTGCGTTCGAACCGCTTCTTCTCCTTTTGGTTCTCGTCGGGTCCGTAGTGGTCTTAGTCGTGAGTATCGGAAAGATATCAATTAGGGCGATTGGTAGAGGGCTTGTCGTTGTTTGCTTAGCGGTAGCCGTAGCATCGCTGATGCATCTTCCATGGGTTTCGGTGCTTGGCGATTCAGAAGCGGTGTTGAGGTATTTGCTGGTTCGCTCACCGTCGCAGAGCTCGGTCGAGCTAAGCGATATCTTGCGATTTTTGCCCACCAGCTATGGCAATAGTTGGATGATGTGGTGTCCGCTGTTCGTAGCGCTTCTGCCGCTGCTGCTGGGGCGAGGCAAGAGGTTTCGTTTGGCCATGATGGCGGGCCTTCTTGCGGTTATTGGTTATGCGTTGGCTTGGGTGTCACATAGAGGATGGCTTACAGATTTATTTCGCACAGAAGTGTCTATCGGTGAGGGGGCACTTGTTTTGGCTGGAGTTGGTTTGTGTTGGTGCGCCGGGATGGGCCCATCGGCTTTCAGTAATGACAGTGACCTCGCCCCGCTGTTTGTGAGGAGGGTTGTTCTTGTAGTTGCAGCCACATCGCTGATGCTTAGCAGCCTGACGCTCTTGGTTGGAAGTGCCGATGGGAGGTGGAGGACGCCTACTAACGATTTGACCGTGTCGTTGTCTTTGTTAGACGATCGTGACATTGGACCGTCTTATCGGGTCCTGTGGCTCGGAGATCAAGCAGTTTTGCCATTGAAGGGCTGGGCGGTAGGTGATGAGGGTTTGCATGTAGGGACTTCGGTGAGAGGTCACCCCGATATTCGACATCAGTGGGTCGGCGCAGAGAATGAGGGGCAGAGGCAACTCTTGAATGCTGTGGAGATTGGACTATCTGGCAATACAACACGTATGGGTCGCTTGCTAGCTCCATTTGGAATCCGATATGTAGCCCTAGTGGAACGATCGACGCCCTCTTTCTCGGCTGGTCTCGATAGGCCAATTGGGCGGGGCGCTCGTCAAGCCATCGATTCTCAGCTTGATCTTCGTCCGCTAGCTACCGATCCCTCGGTCACGGTCCTTATCAACGAGTCATGGCTATCGAGTAGGTCCCAGTTTGGGAGTCCGGTGCGGGTCGCAGGTCTCGATGAACCGGGTGAATTAGTTGTCACGGATCTCAGTTTCGGCATACCAGTCTTAAGTGATCGACGATCGTCCACTGAACAGCATGGCTTTGTCGATGCCGGGGAGGTGCTAGTAGCAGATACATACGACCCTCACTGGAGGCTTTTAGTGGGAGACGAAGCGGTACTTCCCGATGTCTCTTTTGGTTGGGCGATGCGTTTTGAAAGCCCCTCCGATGGAGCAGCTGCGTTGTGGTACCGGCGACCTGATTCGATTGCCGATCGAGCAATAGTTCAGATCGTCCTGTGGATAGTCATTGCTCGATTAGCGGTTTCGGAACGGCGAAAAACTTCAACGCATGGAGTGCCGGCATGAGCTTTTTGAAGGTATTAGTGCGGTTAGCGTTACCCGGCTTGATTGCCTTTGGATTCCTGATCGACGATCGAATTCAAGTAGTCAGTAATAATGGGGACGAGGCAACTGGACTAGAAACTGAAAACGCAGTACCTGGAAGTGATTCTTTAACCTCTACCTGGTATTGCCCAACGGCTCATAGTCGCGAACTGGACACAGGGGGAGTAGACGTCCGAACTGAGCTGATAGTGAGTAACACCGCCGCTGAGCCCACGAGAGTAACGATTTATCTGGTTAGCCCGACAAGCGCCCGCCGGCTAGTTCACCTTCAAGTCCCTGGCCTCTCTAGCCGCTCATTAGAGATAAGCGACCACACTTCAGATGAGCTGGTATCAGCTCTAGTGGAGGCACCGATTTCTGGAGTCGCTGCGAGTCGCCGTATTCACTCAGTATTTGGTTCTGATGTTGCATCTTGTTCATCAGTTGTGGCTAAAAGTTGGTATGTGACTTCGGGAGACACTCAGGCTGATGCAATGAGCCAGCTAGTCGTATACAACCCTCTACCTATAGACGCGGTCATCGATCTCAGTTTTGCTAGTGAAGCTGAGGTCGGTTCGTATGCACCGTCGGAACTGGTCGGCCTTGTGGTTCCGGCGGCGAATACAATTTTGGTCGATATCGGCGCGCACGTGCGACGGCGCGATGTGGTGAGCACAGCCGTTAAAGCGCGTTTAGGGAGCGTCGTCGTTGACCACATTCAGACGTTTAATGGCTCTTCAGGTCGAGTCGGTTTTTCCACGAAGCTTGCTACCGCTAGCACCTCTGAATCGTGGTATCACCCAGTGGCCCTCTTAGGGGAAAATAAGCGTGTATCGATTATGATTTTCAACCCGACAGATTTAGTCGCAGACGTCGAGGTCATAGTTGTCAGTGACGAGGGAAAAGGCGAGTCAGTAGTTACCAGCGTTGGCTCTTATGACGTAACCGAAGTCCAAGTGTTACCTAAAGAAGAAGAAAAACTTGTTGCCAACCGATTGTTTACGTCGCTTGAATCTTTTGGAATTATCGTCGAAACATCCGACGGGGTTCCCATCGTGTCTGGTATCGAGCTTACGTCCGGTCCAAAGGGTTCTCCTGGAAAGGAAAGCCCAGAGCAAGAACTCCTTCCAATAAGCGAAGGGGAAGAAGAACTGCGACTTCCAGTTGGTCGTAACAGCGGTCTTTCTCTTACTACGGGTGCACCTAGTGGATCACGAGATTGGCTTTTGGTTTTACCTGACGTTCCCGGCGAGGTGCTTGTAGCGATCGAGAACATAGGTTCATCGAAGGTGAGTGCATCGGTAATTCGGTACGGAAAACGTCAACGATATGAAGTGAAACTAGCGTCCTTCGCCACTGAGCATCTCCGAATTGCCGGTGGAACCACAATAGAAGTCAACTCCGACTCGGAAGTTGTCGTTTCCGCTATCCATCAGGAACCGAAGGGCGCTGGTCTAAGTTCCATTTCTGGTATTAAATTCGCTGGAGGTAGCTAATGACTCGCTTTTTGATTGCTATCGCTATTGCTGGTTGCGTGTCGCTGGTAGCTGCTCTTTTTAAGCGCGGTAGTAAATCACACGTTGTTTCCGTAAAGCGCAACGCTCTTCCAACAAGGGTTCCTGCTGTGGAAGTCGGCCTCGATGCTGCCCCAGCCATCATTGTCTTTACCGAGGCGACTTGTGACAGCTGTCAGATGGCGGTGCGAATTGTCCGTGGCCCTGCAGGGGCCGGAATTCCCGTTGCTGATATTGAATACGGAGCGGACCCCGCGCTACACAAAAAGTTTGCTATCGATACGGTTCCCACGACTCTTGTCGTTGACAGCGAAGGAAATGTTTTGGCCGGATGGACAGGGCGAATTGATCTAGGTGAATTCACATCCGCATTAGCGGAACTTGTTCAATCCGATTCAGATTGACCAACAGGTGGAGGTACAGCGCCTTTAGGTATCTCGGCGGATTGTTTTTGAGCTTCGGCGGGTTCAGGGATTAGTTGAGCAACTTCATTGCCGCTGATCGTTTCCCTATCGAGGAGTGCTGTAGCAATTCGGTCCAAAGCAGGTCGATGTTCTACTAGCGCTTGGCGGGCCCGATTTTCTTGAGTGCGTAAGATGCGCTCCACCTCCTCGTCTATCACTCGAGCTGTCTCGTCGCTGTAGTCGCGGCCGCTCATTAGGCCATCACCTAAGAAAACTTGGTTATCGGAGCCCCATGCCATTGGCCCTACCCGACCGCTCATTCCCCATTCGGTAACCATTCGCCTCGCAAGTTCGGTTCCTTGCATTAAATCGTTAGCGGCTCCAGTGGAAGTAACTCCAAAGACCGTGTCTTCGGCCATGCGACCTCCAAATAGAACTGCAAGCCGGTCTTCTATGTAGTCCTGTGAATATGAGTGACGCTCCTCGGGTAGCTGCATCGTGACGCCTAGGGCTTGGCCAGTTGGAAGAATTGTTACCTTGTGAACCGGGTCGGCGTTTGCAAAAAGTGTTGCGATGAGGGCGTGACCCCCTTCATGGTATGCGGTGACTTCTTTTTCTCTGTCGGTCATAGCCACTGATTCGCGGCGTTGTCCCATCAGAATCCGGTCTCGAGCCATTTCGAAATCGTCCTGGACTATTGCCTCGCGATCCATTCGCACTGCGTTGAGGGCAGCTTCGTTGACGAGATTCGCTAAATCGGCTCCGCTCATCCCAGGTGTTCCTTTAGCGACAGTGTCAAGGTCTATTTCTTCGGAGGCAGTTTTGTCTTTGATGTGAACGGCCAGAATCTCGCTGCGCTCCTCAAATTCGGGTAAGGGCACCACTACCTGGCGGTCGAATCGCCCTGGTCGAAGTAGGGCGGGGTCTAAAATATCGGGACGGTTGGTTGCTGCCATCATGACGATGCCTTCGGTGGCTTCGAAGCCGTCCATTTCGGCGAGCATCTGGTTCAGTGTCTGCTCTCGTTCATCGTGACCGCCGCCTAGCCCAGCTCCGCGCTTTCTGCCGATCGAGTCGATTTCATCTATGAAAATAATTGCCCGCCCTAATTTGCGAGCGGTTTGGAAAAGGTCACGAACTCGACTGGCTCCGACCCCGACGAACATTTCCATAAAATCTGAACCTGTCACCGAAAGAAATGGAACACCGGCCTCTCCAGCCACAGCTCGAGCAATGAGAGTTTTTCCAGTCCCGGGGGGACCAACTAGCAATACCCCTTTGGGGATTCTGGCGCCTACGGCGGCGAATCGCTCGGGTGCTTTAAGGAAATCTACGACCTCGGTTATTTCCTGTTTGACTCCCTTATAGCCAGCTATGTCGTCGAATCCAGTATCTGGTCGTTCAGTCGTGTAAGTGCGGGCTTTGCTCCGCCCTATTGACATGATCCCGCTCATCTGACCTTGAGCCCGACGTTGCATCCACCAGAAGAGCCCAATAATTAAAGCAAATGGCAGCAAAATTGGGAGGAAGCTAAGAAACGGGTTCGATTTTTCAGTTCGGAATTCGACATCGATATTTCGATCGCGAAGAAGCTGAAGGTCCGCTTCAGGTAGTTCGATTGGTCCTTTGCTGGTGTAGGTCGTCCCATCGATAGCTTCAGCTCTGATGGCGCCTGTCTGGTTTGTTACGACGATCGAGTCGATTCTTCCATCGGTGACCTCGTCTACGAGACCGCTGTAATCAATAGCTGTGCCGCTTTCGCGGTTGAGAAGACTAGGGACAATTACCGAAGCCAGAACTAATGCAATCAGCATCCAGATAGACCATCGGGGCCAGCCTTCTCGGCGTCCCTCGTTACCTTCGGATTCTGGTTCCTGTGTTTCGGACGCCATAGGTCCATGCTAGAGGCGTAACGGCGTCATTCATCCGACGAATAAAGGTGCCTTTAAGGTCCCCGATATTTTGGGGTTGGTTCTGTATCTTCAGCTACGTGACAACTTCGCAACCCCGACTCTGTAGCCGCCCGCTCTGTGCCAATGACGCTGAAGTTCTGCTGTTATTCGACTACGAAACGCGTTTGGTGGAGCTTAAAGCCATAAACAAGACCCGAGACTCAAACTTGATGGAGTTATGCGCGATCCATGCCGACAGATTTCGGCCGCCCCAAGGGTGGTCTTGTCAGGATGAACGCGAGCCGAAGCGAAACGCAGACCGGTTAGGTAGGCAATATGCCTTTAGAGACCAATTGAATAGCTTTTAGGTCTTACTCAGGCTCTAATTTGACTCCTGATTCCTCTTGGGTATTAACGAGTGACAACATGGAGTTGAATGGCCGCTGTCAAAGGAGATCCGACGCGCCGGTCCGCTCTGCTGCGGTCTGGCTTTTCGCGACTCAAGTACCAAATCCAAGATTGGACTTCGCTGCTTGTAGCGGTCACAGCATCGGCGATGGTGTTGTGGGGTCTCGGGCCGTCAGAGATTCTGATAGATAGCACTCCAACAGGCGGCGATATGGGCGCTCATGTATGGGGCCCAGCTTTTTTGAGAGACGAGCTGCTCCCATCTTTCCAGTTACGGGGTTGGAGTCCCGATTGGTATGCAGGGTTTCCGGCTATGCACTTTTACATGGTGCTTCCCTACCTGTTCATAGTCTTCGTTGACTTATTTGCGCCATACGGTGTTGCGTTCAAGTTGGTCGCAGTATCAGGAGTGGTGCTTATGCCAATGGCTGCATGGCTGATGGGACGAATATCAAGATGGCGGGAGCCGCTCCCAGCGTTACTTGCCGTGGCTGCGCTGCTATTTGTGTTTGATTTTAATTTCACGATCTATGGCGGCAACATTGCCTCTACGTTGGCTGGCGAATTCGCGTTTTCTATAGGGCTAGCTGTCTCGCTGGTTTACCTAGGGTTTACAAGCCGGGTGCTAGAAGCAGGAACTCACAAGGTGCGAGCGTCGATAGCGCTTGCACTTGTGGCCCTGTGTCACCCCATCACCTTGTTGTTTGCGGTAACAGCGACGGTGATCCAGGTAGTTAGTCGGTCGATTGGGCGGCTCCCTGAAAGAACTAGTTCCAGGACCGCTGCGATCCTGCTCCCAATGACGGCAGTGTTTCCAATAGGAATTTATTGGCTCACTTCACAGCTCTTGTTGCCGTTGGTGATCTGCGCAGTTCTGACCCTCTTACTGCTCATAGCTGAATTTAAAGGTGCCGTGCGACTGCTTGTAGTTGGTCTGGTTGGCGGCGCTCTCTCTGCCTTTTGGACAATCCCTTTTTTGGTTCGACGGCCATATCTGAATGACATGGGCTGGGAAAAACTTGATGCCATAAGAGAGAATCTTTTCTTCCCTGATCGATTACCGGGTGATAGCGCCAAGATGACCATTATTTGGTTGATAGCTCTGGCGCTATTGGGGAGCGTTGCTGGTCTGCTTAGCTGGTACCGACCCGCCATCACCTTCGTCGGGTTTGCCGTCGCTGCTGGCTTAGCTTTCGCTGTTTGGCCTCAGCATCGTCTATGGAATGCTCGCTTGCTTCCATTTTGGTATTTGACTTTGTATTTCTTAGCTGCGGTCGGTGTGTGGTTTTTGTCCAGGGCTTTCCAGTCAACCGATTTAGGAAGTTCGGATAACCGATCTACTCGCATTCGTCACCTTTGGATTCCGGTGATAACACCGATTCTGGCTGGGCTAGCTGCCTGCATCTTCGTGTCCGTTTCTCTTGGCATCGCGCCAGGAGGAAGTTACGAAGAAAATGGAGAGTTTCGGTGGGGTCCGGTGACTATCTCCGCAAAAGATCGAAATTTTGTGTCTGGGTGGGCTGCTTGGAATTTCACCGGTTACGAATCTCGAGCAGAGTTCCCGACTTACGAGAGTCTTGTTCAGACCATGAAAGAACTCGGAAAAGATGTTGGGTGTGGACGTGCACTGTGGGAATACGACCGTGATGAACTTGGTTCATACGGGACACCGATGGCGCCGATGTTGCTCCCCTACTGGACAGACGGATGTATCGGCTCGATGGAAGGTCTCTATTTTGAATCCTCAGCAACCGTTCCATTTCACTTTTTGATGCAATCGGAACTGTCGGCTAATCCGTCGCGCCCTATGAGGGGGCTTGACTATCGCGGTTTGGACCTAGAGTCCGGTATCCGACACATGCAACTATCGGGGGTTCGTTACTACTTAGCCTTCAGTTCAGATGCCGTCCAGGAGGCGGAGCAGTATCCCGACCAACTAGAGCTAATCGCTCGCTCTGACCCATGGCGAATATATCTAGTTGCTAATTCAGAACTTGTTGAAGGTCTAAAGTTCGAGCCCAATGTCGTAGCCCAGGGAGATCTTGGCGGTCGCAACTGGACTGACCCTTCCATGATGTGGTTCAACGATCGAATACGATCGCAGGTCACGGTGACAGATGGCGGTCCGGATGATTGGCATCGAATAAATATCAACGAACCTTCGTTCCTCGGGCGAACCAGTTTTGGTGAGCCTCTGAAGAATCCATTGCCAGCTCTTTCAGTGACAAACATTGTTGAAGAAGGTGACACCATCAGCTTCTCGGTAGATCAAGTAGGGGTGCCGGTTTTGGTCAAGGCGTCGTATTTCCCCAATTGGTCAGTTGACGGGGCGTTGGGGCCATATCGAGCTACACCTAATTGGATGGTTGTCATCCCCTCAGAGAATGAAGTGACTTTGCGCTTTAGAGCAACCTGGGCCGAATATCTCGGATGGCTGATCACGTTCGCGGGAGCATGCGCGATCGTATTTTTGATTCGGTCGAAACGTAAAAAGGTCTTCGCGTGACGAAACAGTTGGTTTCGGTCATCTTGCCGGCATTCAGGGCAGCCCCAGTCGTTGTTGAGAGTATCGGCAAGATCCGAAGCGCGATGAAGAATGAAAAAATCGAAATCATCGTGGTTGACGACGGATCCGATGATGACACTTCCAGCAAAGCCCGAATTGCTGGAGCAGACCAGGTGATAGAGCTAAGGGAAAATCGGGGTAAAGGAGCAGCAGTTCGGGCCGGCGTTGCTGTAGCGCGTGGTTCTTATGTTGTTTTTACCGATATTGACCTTGCTTACGAACCATCCCAAATTCTCAACGTGATCCATGGACTCGATGCAGGAGCTGACCTAGTGATAGGAAGTCGACGACACTCAGCCAGCCAAGAGGTGACCTCAGAGGGTTTGGCGAGAAAATGGGGAAGCCGCATATTCAGTAGGCTTACAGCAGTTCTTGTCCCCATCCCTCACTCTGACACGCAGTGTGGGCTCAAAGGATTTACTTCCGCAGCAGCAAAGCGCATCTTCGCCCAGGGCAAAATAGATGGCTTTGCTTTCGACGTAGAAGTTCTGTTTGTGGCACAAAAATTAAGTATGACGATTTCCGAGATTCCAGTGAGTCTGGAATACGTAGAACAAAGCACCGTCAAATTCGTTCCTCAAGCGATCAGAATGCTTTACGACGTTTTGAGAATTCGCACCTGGTCGATTCTTGGAAGGTATACCGACTCGCCTTCAAAGCTTGGTTAGCCTAGTAAGTCAGATGGAACCTCAAATGGTGATCCCACCAGCCGATAAAGACCGTTTAAGGGCTGTGTTTAAGGCGTATGACGTTCGGGGGTTAACTCCCGAAGAACTTGACGTGCCAATGGCTAAGTCTTTAGGCGCCGCTTTCGCTAACTTTACAAATGCTGATGCGGTCGTAGTAGGGCGAGATATGAGGACCTCTGGCGAAGCTCTGCTCGCAGCTTTCAGTGAGGGAGTGGTTTCTCAAGGTGTCGATGTGCGAGACATCGGCCTCGCATCTACAGACCTGCTCTATTTTGCGTCAGGTTATTTAGAGGCGCCTGGGGTGATGTTGACGGCTTCACACAACCCTGCCTCATATAACGGCATGAAATTTTGTCAGTCTCGTGCCCGGGCGATAGGACTGGACACTGGGCTTACTGAAATACGTCAATTAGCCGAACAGCCTGCCAAGGTTACTAACCGGCCCGGGAAGGTTCGAAAAGTTGACCTGCTCGATAATTTTGTTGAACACGTCCACTCGTTTATCGATGTCAATTCTCTCCGGTCGTTAAAAATCGTTGTTGACACAGCGAATGGTATGGGCGGACTGGTGGTTCCAGCAGCCTTTAAAGATTTGCCGTTTGAATATGAGATCCTTTATGAAGAGTTAGATGGGACCTTTCCAAACCACCCAGCTGACCCTTTGCAGGCCGAAAATCTGGTCGATCTACAACGTAGAGTGATGGAATCCGATGCAGATGTCGGACTCGCATTTGATGGCGACGCAGACAGAGTTTTCTTGGTTGATGAGAACGCCAATTTGGTCAGCGGTTCTATAACCACAGCTTTGGTAGCGTCGGCCATTCTTGAGAGTCATGGCCCGGGACCAATCCTTCACAACCTAATCTGCTCTCGTTCAACAGTCGAAGTAATTGAGGCGGCTGGAGGTGACCCGATACGAACTCGGGTTGGTCATAGCTACATCAAAGAAGTCATGGCCGAAACTGGAGCAATGTTCGGCGGCGAACACAGCGGGCACTACTATTTCGCAAGAAACTACGGCGCCGATTCTGGTTTGATAGCCGCTCTCATCGTTCTGGAACGTTTATCTGCCAACCAAGGTTCGCTGTCCTCGCTAGTTGCTCCATTGCAGAGATATGCGAGTTCTGGGGAAGTAAACGTTGCAGTTATAAATACCAGTGACGCTATAGAAACAGTGTCAGATTTCTTTTCAGAGCAACAACAAGACCGACTGGACGGCCTGACTGTTGACTGTGGAGAGTGGTGGTTCAATCTAAGGCCATCAAACACGGAGCCATTACTACGACTCAACGTTGAAGGTCCTGATGATGGACATGTCGCGCACCGAGTAGAACAAATTTTGGCTCTTTTTGGTTAAATGCTGACGTACCCTGCTGTGTGGTGGAACAACTGCGCCACATTTCCAACCCAGAAGGGTTGAAGGAGAACAAACATGGCTCTTGACCCAGGTTTACTTGAGATTCTCGCCTGTCCTGACGATAAGGGGCCACTTAGGTACCTTCCCGATGAAAATATTCTCTACAACCCTCGGCAAGGTCGGACCTATCGGGTGCAAGAAGGAATTCCCGTCTTGTTGATAGCAGAATCAACCTTGGTCGATGAAGACGAACAACGAAGACTTGGCGCGTTACCAGGAGACGAAACGGGTAGCCAGAGTTCTGAGAGTTGACGTGAGCACCCCACTAGATTCGCTTGGCATGCAGGACGCAACGCTTGACCTGCCCAACCAAATTGAACGCTCAGCCGATGAAGCTCGGCAACTCGCAGGGCTTCCGAGCGCTTCGACAGTTAATCAAGTGGTCGTGCTGGGTATGGGCGGGTCTGGCATCGCAGGTGACATTGTGGAAGCGGTAGCCAGCCCGCAAATGACCATTCCGATGGTGGTCAGCAAAGGGTACGAATGCCCAAACTTCGTCGGTCCGAAGACGTTAGTCATAGCAGCCTCTTTCAGCGGCGAAACTGAAGAAACGATAGAAGCTGCGTCAACAGCACACGAGCGAGGTGCCCAGATATGTGCTGTGACCTGCGGAGGCACCCTGGCCCGCTTAGTTGCCGAATGGAGCGCGGTATTATGCCAAGTTGACTCCGCTATCCCTATGCCCCGTTGCGCTGTTGGTGCTATGTCGATCCCACTGTTAGTTGCGTTCGATCGGATTGGGCTAATTACGGGAGTTGACAAACAAATTGAAGACGCAATAGCCACACTTCGGCTGCGATGCGACTCGATACAAGACGGTACTGATGTTTCGAAACAGATTGCGAAGGCAATTGGTTCGGGCACACCGCTTATCTACGGCGGAGGAAAGATAGGAGAAGTAGCGGCAGCTCGCTTCAAGAACCAGATCAACGAGAACTCTAAATCACCAGCGTTTTTTAATTCGTTGCCAGAGATGTGTCACAACGAGATGGCCGGATGGGGAACTGTGGACAGTCTCAGAGACCTAAATCTTGTGCCCGTGCACCTTCGACACAGCTACGAGCATCCGCGTTTAGCGAAAAGATTCGAGTTCAATGAAACTCTGATAGCTGAAAGTGGTTCGATAACAGGTGTTCAGGCCCAAGGGCGAACACCGCTTGCACAATTATTCGACCTGATTCTGGTCGGAGATCAGACATCGTTAGAGTTAGCGGCCTTACATGAACAAGACCCAGGCCCAATCGATGTGCTCACTGAGTTAAAGCAGCAGCTCAGTCGCTGAACATCGCAATCGGATCCCTCGCATACCGGTAGGATCTGAGATGTTGAGCCCCAAACCCCCGACGGGCGACAACGCTGACAGGAGCGCCTCATGGCACCCAACAGTTCCCTCGACGGAGACTACAAAGTTGCTGACCTGAGCCTGGCCGAGGCCGGTCGAAAACAGATTGAACTAGCGGAAGAGGAAATGCCAGGTCTGATGACCCTGAGAGCGCAGGGCTACGACACGCAACCCTTGGCAGGTGCAAGAATCATGGGTTCGTTGCACATGACGGTGCAGACAGCTGTATTGATCGAAACTCTCGTTGACCTAGGCGCACAAGTTCGTTGGGTGTCGTGCAACATCTTTTCAACCCAAGATGACGCTGCAGCCGCCGTTGTAGTTGGTAGAGACGGAAGTAGCGATGACCCTAGGGGAGTGCCGGTTTATGCATGGAAGGGAGAAACCCTAGAGGACTATTGGTGGTGCACCGAGCAAGCTCTCAACTGGCCCGATGAGACTGGACCAAATCTGCTGCTTGATGATGGTGGTGACGCGACCTTGCTGATCCATCTTGGATCCAAGTTTGAGACGGATGGAGCAGTACCAGCGGTCGAAACTGCGACTTCACACGACGAAGAAGAGATCCTCAAGCTTCTCGCCACGGTCGCCGAGACCCGACCCAGTTTCTGGTCTGACATGATCTCAAATATTAGGGGTGTCTCTGAAGAGACGACGACTGGTGTTCATCGGCTATATGAGATGGTGGAACGATCCGAGCTGCGCTTTCCGGCCTACAACGTTAATGACTCGGTAACCAAGTCAAAGTTCGACAATCTCTACGGTTGTCGGCACTCTCTTATCGATGGAATCAACAGAGCTACTGATGTCATGCTGGGAGGAAAAGTTGCTTTCGTAGCTGGATATGGGGATGTAGGAAAAGGATGTGCCCAATCCTTAAGAGGGCAAGGCTGTCGAGTGATGGTGGCAGAGATAGACCCCATAAACGCGCTTCAGGCAGCCATGGAAGGATTCGAAGTAGACCGCTTAGAAAACGTCATAGGCGAAGTAGACATCTTTGTAACCACTACCGGAAACCGGGACATCATCTCTGCCGACCATATGGGAGCAATGAAACACAACGCCATCGTCTGCAATATCGGTCACTTCGACAACGAGATAGACATGTCCGGCCTCGAAAAAATGTCGGATGTCCAAAGACGAAACATTAAGCCTCAAGTCGATGAATACATTTTCCCTAACGGCAATAGCGTTCTTGTTCTAGCTGAGGGACGGCTTGTCAATTTAGGTTGCGCTACCGGTCATCCCAGTTTTGTTATGTCCATGAGCTTCACCAACCAGGTGTTAGCCCAAATAGAACTGCACGAAAACGCAGATGCCCTAGACAACGATGTGCATCTCTTGCCCAAACGTTTGGATGAAGAGGTAGCGAGACTTCACCTCGACAAGCTCGGTGTGAAGCTGACAGCTTTAACACCTGACCAGGCAGACTACATAGGGGTACCGGTGGACGGACCCTTTAAGCCAGACCATTACCGGTACTAAGTTCGAAACGATAAGCACCGAGCGACCCTCAGGAGTCGCTGGACGCCGGTAGTCTTGAATAAATGTCCGTGTTCCAAAAACTTTTGCGTGCCGGCGAAGGTAAGAAGATCCGGGCGCTTGAATCGCTCGTCCCTGAAATCAATGCCGTAGAAGCTGACTACGAGAATCTCTCTGACGATGAGTTACGGGCGAAAACAGGCGACTTCAAGCTTGAAATTGAACGTGGTGCAGACCTAAACGACATTTTGATCGATGCATTTGCTGTGACTCGCGAGGCTGCGCGACGAGTTCTTGGGCAGCGCCACTACGACGTCCAACTTGTAGGCGGCGCGGCACTGCACTTTGGCTGGGTCGCAGAAATGCGCACCGGCGAAGGTAAAACGCTCGTGTCCACATTGCCGGTATATCTGAACGCGTTATCCGGTAAAGGAGTACACATCGTTACTGTTAATGACTACCTTGCGACGAGAGATGCTGAATGGATGGGACGCGTCCATCAATTTCTCGGGCTAGACGTTGGGCTAGTCATTCCCGGCCAGACCGATCCTGAAGTAAAACGGAAGCAATATCTAGCGGATATTACCTACGGCACGAATAACGAATTTGGGTTTGATTATCTCCGCGACAACATGGCTCCAGCGAGCAACCAACAAGTTCAGCGCGGACACAACTACTGCATTGTCGATGAGGTCGATTCGATTTTGATCGACGAAGCCAGAACACCACTGATCATTAGTGGTCGATTGGCGGACGCAGCCAAGCTGTATGGGCAATTCGCACAAATAGCTCGCACCATGTCTCGCGACGTGGACTACGAAGTTGAAGAAGACAAACGAAACGTCGCGGTACTAGAGCCTGGCATTGAAAAAGTTGAACGGGCGTTGAACATCGACAACCTTTACGACCAAGTTTCATCGAACCTCGTCCACCAAATGAGCGCAGCTTTAAAAGCAAAAGAGTTGTACCGACGTGATCGTGATTATGTTATTCAAAATGGCGAGGTTCGGATTGTTGACGAATTTACGGGCCGCATTCTGGAAGGACGTCGGTGGAGCGAAGGTCTTCATCAGGCAGTCGAAGCCAAAGAAGGCGTGAACATAAAGGCCGAGAACCAAACCCTGGCGACAATAACTCTGCAAAACTATTTCCGTCTATACGACAAACTTGCCGGAATGACAGGAACGGCGACGACTGAAGCCGCCGAGTTTGGTAACACTTATGGTTTAGACGTTGTGCCGGTTCCGACTCATAGGCCAGTCAAAAGAGAAGATCACGCCGATCTCATTTACAAAACGGAAGTATCCAAAATCGATGCCGTTGTGGATGATATTGAAGAACGAAGGGCTACTGGCCAACCAATTTTAGTTGGAACAGTAAGTGTTGAAAATAGTGAGAAAATTTCTCAGGCGTTAGATCAGAGGGGAATAACTCATAATGTTCTTAACGCCAAAGAGCACCACCGAGAAGCTGACATTGTTACCCAGGCAGGACGCCTGGGCGCGGTCACCGTTGCTACCAATATGGCTGGTAGGGGTGTCGACATTCTGTTGGGAGGCAACCCTGAGGGGCTTGCCCGCCAAGATCTGTTTCGAGATGGGAAGGACCCCGATGATGAAGCCCATAAGGAAGTCTTAGCTGCCAAGGTTGCCCAACTTGAGCCTGAATGTGCAGCTGAAGGTCTGAAGGTGTTGGAAGTAGGAGGGCTCTACGTCCTTGGAACCGAAAGGCACGAATCACGGCGAATCGACAATCAGTTGCGTGGCCGTTCCGGCCGTCAAGGAGACCCTGGAGAGAGCCGATTTTACCTGTCGCTTGAAGATGACCTGATGCGGTTGTTTGCGAGCGGAGCAATGAATTGGGTGATGGACAAGGCATTACCTGACGACACACCTATTGAAGCAAACATGGTCTCGAAAGCTATTGAACGAGCCCAGAATACGGTTGAACAAAAGAATGCCGAGGTCCGAAAAAACGTTCTTAAATATGACGAGGTAATGAACGAGCAACGCAAGGTCATATACGCACGCCGTGGACAAATCCTTGAAGGAGAAGACCTAAGAGAAGAGTCCCTTGAGTACATCGAATCAGCGATTGTGCAGGTTGTCGACCAATTTTGTGTCGAAGAATCAAGTTCTGAATGGGACTTGGAATCTATGCACGCCGAGATAGTTACATACTGGCCTAGCGAACTTGATGTTGACGCAATGAGTGCAATCAGTGACGTGGCGACTCTCGAACAGACACTTGTTGACGATGCTGTTCGGTACTTCGAAGGTCGAGAAGCTGAGCTTGGCGAAACAACTATGCGCGAGGTGGAACGGCAAGTACTGCTTCGAATTATCGACCAGCGTTGGCGAGAACACCTCTATGAGATGGACTATTTGCGAGAAGGGATACACCTAAGAGGGATAGGACAAAAAGACCCAGTAGCTGAATGGCAACGAGAAGGGTTCGAGATGTTTTCTTCGATGTTGACTTCTGTCTATAGCGACTTCGTTAAGTATGCGATGCACGCAGAAGTCGTTACCGCCGACGACCAAAGAAATCGGACGGATGGAGTTAGTTACTCGTCTTCAGAAAACAGCCCTCAACTAAGTTCGAACACCGCGCCGTCTAAATCACCTACCCCAGGTCGAACCGCCAAGCAAAGTCAGGTGGTTCGCACCGAAGAAGAAAAAATTGGACGAAATGATCCGTGTCATTGTGGGTCAGCTAAGAAGTTCAAACATTGTCACGGGCGTTAACTATCGAGATTGCCAATGTCGGATAAATCAGAAATTTTCGAAGAACTTGAACGAAGAGTGGCTGAAGCTCATGTCTATTTGAGATTAGATCAAGCGCGCGAAGAGTTAACTCAGCTTGAGTCGCGTGCAGCGAGCCCGGACCTTTGGGATGACCAGGATGAAGCCCGAAAAATTACAGGCAGGCTCGCAAATATTAGAGATGATATTGATCGGTGGGAAAAAGTTCGGATCGAATTAGATGACGTAGTAATCCTTGAGGTACTTGCTAGGGAAGAAAATGATGAATCAGTTACTGATGAAATTGAGTCATCGATTGCATCCCTTGAACATCAATTAGACGACATTGAACTTCTGGCGTTGTTCAACGGAGAACATGACGAAAACGATGCTGTGTGTGAAGTCCATTCGGGTGCCGGGGGCACCGATGCATGTGATTGGGCTGAAATGGTCTTGCGAATGTACCTCCGCTGGGCTGAAAGCAAGGGCTTCTCCATAGAGATTCAAGAAGCGACGGATGGCGGAGAGGCAGGGATAAGTTCAGCGACCTTTATCGTCAAAGGCCGCTTTGCTTTCGGCTTCTTGCAGGCTGAACGCGGGGTCCATCGTTTAGTTAGAATTTCGCCGTTTGATGCTCAAGCTCGACGACACACCGCCTTCTGTTCACTCTCTGTCGTGCCATTCTTCGACGAGGTATCGGACGAAGTAGTCATTGATGAAAAAGATCTTCGAATCGATACTTATCGTTCGTCTGGCGCGGGCGGGCAGCACGTCAATGTGACCGATTCGGCTGTAAGAATTACTCATTTGCCGACAGGCACTGTGGTTGCGTGCCAAAACGAACGTAGTCAGCACCAGAACAAAGACCGTGCGATGCAAATGTTGGCAGCGAAGCTGGCTCATTTGCAGAGGCAAGAGCGCGAAGCCGAACTTAATGAGCTTGCTGGAGAACAACGAGATGTGGCTTGGGGGAGCCAAATCCGTTCCTACGTGCTCCACCCTTATCAGCAGGTAAAGGACCTGAGGTCGAATTTGGAAGTAGGGAACGTCGAAGCTGTGTTGGATGGGGATCTTGAAGCGCTAATGGAAGCTTTCCTTCAATGGCAGCGGAGTCAACGAGATTCTGACACGGAAGGCTAAAGATCGTTGGTTCCGCTGACGCTAACGACGGCTGATCCTGTCGTACGCTGGGGATGTCCGGTATCAGTTAAAAAAATTTCGCTGGTTGGCTTATTCATATGATTCGTCTCGACAATGTCACCAAAATTTACAAAGGTGAAACTCACGCGGTCGATGGCGTGACTTTAAATATAGAAAAAGGTGAATTTGTTTTCTTGGTTGGCGAATCTGGATCAGGAAAGTCGACGATGTTGCGGTTACTAACCGCTGAGGAGCCTGCGACTGAAGGCGACGTTCACGTTGCCGGTAAAGATCTCTCTCGAATTAGTAAGTGGAGGGTTCCCTATCTTCGACGCAACATTGGCTCTGTCTTCCAAGATTTTAAGTTGCTTCCCCAAAAGACAGTTTATGAAAACGTTGCTTTCGCACTAGAAGTAATTGGACGACCCAAAAATATTATCAGTACTCAAGTTCCAGCCATTCTCGAACTTGTTGGCCTTTCCCACAAGCAGAAGAGTTTCCCCAATGAGCTTTCGGGTGGAGAACAGCAGCGAGTCTCGATAGCCCGCGCCTTCGTCAATCGACCCCTGATTCTTCTAGCCGATGAACCAACCGGGAACCTAGATCCCAATACAGCGCAAGAGATAATGCGGTTATTGGACCGTATTAACAGAACAGGCACGACCGTAGTCATGGCTACTCATGATCAAACCATTGTTGATCAAATGCGGCGCCGAGTAATTGCTCTCCGAGCGGGGCAAGTTGTGCGTGATGAACAGCAGGGAGTGTACGCGTAATCGTGGCGGGCTTCCTGGGCCGAGCCGGTTACTTCTCTCGAGAAACCTGGCTTAATGTTCGTAGAAATCTAACTTTAACGGTGGCCGCAATTTTGACCGTAGCTGTTGGAGTCATGTTGGTGGGCTTGGGGTTGATGGCTCGATCCGCAAGTGCGAACGCCTTAGGGCGATGGCAGGGAGGCGTCCAATTCGAGATATTTCTCGAACCTGATATCGCCGGGGGGCAAATAGATGCTCTGGGAGAAGAACTAAGAAATCATCCAGACATTGAAAGAATCCAATTTGTTACGCAAGATCAAGCATTTGCCCTGCTCGAAGAGATGTTGGTCGACGAGCCGGAGCTCTTAGCTGAGGTTTCAGTTGCCAGTCTTCCGCCTTCATATCGGGTTGTTCCGAGGATCGCCGAAGGTGAAATTATCGAGTCGTTAGCGGCACAGTTTCGTCAAAGACCGGGCGTATATTCCGTGGAGACTGGAAGGCAGCAAGTCGACGCGATTCGAGAGTGGTTCAACTCGTTTCGGTGGATTGTTCTCCTGATGTCGATTGTTCTTGCCGCTGCGAGTGCCATGTTGATTTTCAACATGATTCGGGTCGCTATGTTTGCCAGACGTCGAGAAATTGAAGTCATGAAGCTAGTTGGTGCAACGAATAGCTTCATCCGACTCCCGTTTATTCTCGAAGGGATGCTGCACGGACTCGCCGGGGGCGTTGTAGGAGCAGTCGCTGCTGGTGCGTTGCGGAGTCATGTCGAGGAACTATTTGGTCGCTCAGAAATATTGGCGTTCTTCCGTTCTTTCACGGTCACGTCTGGGCAATTCACTACAGCAATCATTGCCACGGTTCTGATGGGAGTAGTTGTTGGTGCATTAGGGTCAGCTTTTGCAGCTGGCCGCTTCTTAGATGTATGAGGAAGGCCTCATAGGCAACCAAGTGTTCTGTTACGGCACGTTGTTGCCAGGTCAAGAACGGTGGCAGTTTCTGGCACCTTACGTTTTGGATTACCAACCCGACCAAGTAGTAGGCCGGTTATATGACACGGGGCTTGGGTATCCAGCTGCCGATTTTGACTGTGTTGGAGTTGTGCATGGGATCCGATTTCGTCTCGACCCGGGCCGATTGGAGGAAGCCCTCTCGTTGCTCGATGAAATCGAAGGTGCTGTCGAAGGCATGTATCGCCGGGTAGCAGTTACGACAGAGACGGGGGAGCAGGTTCACGCATACCAATATGGTGGTGAAGGTTTGGGTCTTACAGATTTACCTGAGGGCAACTGGCTCAGTCGATGAGCTAGCGAGTTACAGTGTTCGTCGTTGTCGCAACTTGATAATTAATGCAAAGGACCCCGATGCCACAATTCAAAACTCTCCGCTACGAAGTCGCCGACCACATTCTCACTCTGACGATGAATCGGCCGGAGCGTCTCAACGCCTTCAACAGCCAGATGCAAGGCGAATTTCTTGAAGCTCTTGATCATGCTGATGTCGATGACGAGATTCGAGTTGTGATTGTTACCGGTGAAGGTCGGGGTTTCTGTGCCGGTGCTGATCTCGAAAAGGGTGCTGAAACTTTTGATTATGACAATCAAACTAATGAAGCCAAAGAAGAGCGAGCATCAAATGAAGGTCGCCAAGGCGGCGATAACGCATGGATGCGAGATGGAGGAGGTCTTCTTTCGCTTCGAATTTATGAGTTCAATAAACCTATAATTGCCGCTATCAACGGTCCCGCGGTCGGTGTCGGAGTGACGATGACACTGCCCATGGATATTCGGTTAGCCTCTTCATCGGCCAGAATTGGTTTCGTTTTTAGTCGTCGTGGAATAGTTCCCGAAGCCTGTTCGTCATATTTCTTGCCTCGAGTGGTTGGGGTCAGCAAAGCCCTCGAATGGGCCTATAGCGGAAAAGTGTTTGAAGCTGAAGAGGCTCTTGATGGCGGATTGGTGCGCAGCATTCACGAACCCGAGGATCTCCTGCCGGCAGCGCGCGCTATCGCATCAGAAATAGCAGCAAATACTTCAGCGGTTTCGGTGACAATGATTCGACACATGATGTGGCGGATGCTCGGAGCCGACCATCCAATGGAAGCTCATAAAGTCGATAGCCGAGGTATCTTCCATCTTGGACAAGCGGCTGACGCTCATGAAGGAGTGGTTTCTTTCTTGGAAAAACGACCGCCTGATTTCAGTCTGAAAACTAGTGAAGACATGCCGGATTTCTTCCCCTGGTGGGATGAGCGACACTTCGAGTGACGTTCGATAGGCGCAGATCATCTAGCTTGGCTTGATGGCTGAGCACGTCTTAGATCTTTCGACTCGTTATATCGATAGCGGTCAGATTGATGGCCCCCCTAATCGGGTTACTCACGAACTAAGCGAACTAACTGATGACATAGCGTTAATTGAAGCGTTCAGTCATGTGTTAGTCGTTCGTACTGAAGATGGACTTATTGCTTTTGATTCGAGTGGTCCAGCTAGTGGAAGTCGGGTCCTAGAAAGTCTCAGAACATGGAGTACGGATCGAATTCACACCCTTGTGTATACCCATGGCCACATTGATCATGTAGGTGGGAGTAGCGCGGTAGCGGCCGAAGCCGAGCGAAGCGGGAGTAAACCTCCGGAAGTTATAGGTCATACAAACTTGCCTCGAAGGCTTGGCCGTTATAGGGCAACAAATGGCTATAACAAGGTAATTAACGCTCGGCAGTTTGGTGGATTACCAGTTGCGACTCTGAAAGGCTCGGCTGCTCAACAACCTTTCGTTCCAGACGGAACCCTTGATCTCACCATTGAATACGACCAAATGCTCACCGTTTCTGTTGGCGGGCTGGAATTAGAACTTCACCACGCAATGGGCGAAACCGATGACCATACATGGACATGGTTGCCCCAATACAAGATGATTTCTGCCGGGGATCAGTTCATATGGAACTTTCCTAACTGTGGAAACCCTCAAAAAGTTCAACGGTATCCCTTGGAATGGGCTCAGTCTTTACGTGAAATGATGGCTACGGATGTTGAGCTTTTTGTTCCGGCTCATGGCCTGCCGATTTCAGGCCATAATCGAATTGTTTCCTGCCTAGAAATAGTTGCCTCCACCCTCGAAGAACTTGTCGAGGATGTAGTTTCGGCGATGAATTCTGGGGCAACGTTGAATGACATTGTGGCGTCGGTGGAAGTTAACCCTGAACTATTGGAACTCCCATATCTCCGACCGCTTTACGATGAACCCGAATTCGTCATCCGAAATATTTGGAGGCTTTACGGCGGATGGTGGGATGGAAAACCCTCGCACCTCAAGCCAGCCGCTGACGACCTTTTGGCAGTTGCGCTTTGCGAAATGGTAGGGGGGGCATCTGTTCTGGCTGAACGAGCGAGGCAGATTGCTGACGACGGTGATTTTCGGGTTGCATCGCATTTAATCGATTTGGCGAGTGATGCAGCACCCGACGCGATCGAAGTCCACGAAATTAGAGCTTCGATATACATGGACCGCAGAGCCCAAGAGACTTCCTTAATGGCGAAAGGAATTTTTGAATCAGCAGCAAATGAGTCACGTCACGCAGCTGGTCAACCAATTGAGGCTAGACGACGAGGTTTGTCGATCGAGTGATGAGTGGTCAAGTAGTTGTGGCAGCCGACAAGACATCTCGGGTCGATGTTGAGAGAGTTCTCGGACCAGGGTCGTGGACCCTTGTTCGCGATGACCGATGGGTTGCTTCCTATGAGGTGGAGAGCGAAGCTGTTGCGAGAAAACTTGTCGCTCATTTAAGAGCAGATCAACATCCCGCCGTAGCCGGCCCACCGGACTCAGCTCGAGCGGTGGCTTGGAATAACCGGAATCGCCCAACGAGGGTCGGAATGAGGGCCGAAGTTTGTTTTCCATGGGTGTCTTCTGAAGCAGAAATAGTTATCGAAATAGACCCCGGTTTAGGTTTTGGTGTCGGAGATCACCCTTCTACCCGTTTATTGCTTGAGGAACTAGACCTCAGGGTCAGGTCGGATGACTCGGTTCTCGATGTGGGGTGTGGATCAGGTGTTCTGGCCGTTGCCGCGGTTTGTCTCGGGGCCCGGCAGGCTTTCGGAATCGATATTAACGAAGCAGGTTTGGTCGCTGCGGAAGCGAATGCTCGAAGAAACGGAGTAGCCGACAAGGTCCAGTTCTCGTCAGTCGAGTTGACTGAAGTGAGAGGTAAGTATGACGTGGTACTCGCCAATATCCATGACGCGACCTTGCGTCGTATAGCTGATGAACTAGTAGCTCGCGTCGCGCCAAAGGGTTGGCTTGGACTGAGCGGGGTGTCACGAGGCCAAGTTTCGCGTCTTCGTTCCGCATTCCCAAGTGTTGATTTTGAAGAGGTTAAGGAGATAGAGGAATGGAATGCGCTGATCGGGCGAGTCAATATCGAATAACCTAAAGGTGACAACGAAAGCTGGAGATCGAAATGCATGTAGGTATGAGCGTCATATTTCAAAATCCGGGTGAACGAGTCCCAGATCAGCAGGTCTACCAACAGGACTTAGCCTTGGCGTTGCAAGCTGAAGGACTTGGATTTGACTCGGTGTGGAGTGTCGAACACCATTTCACTAGTTACACCATGTGCCCAGATGTCTTGCAGTTTTTGACTTATATGGCAGGAGCCACGAAGTCGATTCAGTTGGGATCAATGGTTTGTGTATTGCCATGGCATGACCCATTAAGAGTGATCGAACAGATATCGATGTTGGATAATCTTTCTAATGGCCGTCTGATTCTTGGCCTGGGAAGAGGCACAGGGAAGGTCGAGTTTGATGGATTCAGGAGTGAGATGTCTTCGGCACGTCAGCGGTTTAAAGAATCAACCGAAATGGTGCTGAACGCGATCGAAAACGGATACGCGGAATATCACGGTGATGTGATAGAGCAGCCACGAGTTGATATTCGTCCCCGACCGATTAAGTCGATGCGAGGTCGAGCATACGCTGCTGCTGTCTCACCGGATTCTGCTCGAATCATGGCTGAAATGGGTGTTGGAATCTTAATCGTCCCTCAAAAACCATGGAAAGCGGTCCGTCAGGAACTTCAGGATTACAGAGAGATTTATCGTGAAGCTAATTCCGAGGAGCCACCACCACCGATGGTCGCTGGTTGGACGTTCGTCGATGAAAATGCTGATCGCGCTGAAGAGAAGGCTCGCGAATTTATTGGCGGATACTGGGACACCATTATCGATCACTATGAATTCGACAAGCCTCACCTTAAAGACATCCCGGGCTATGAGCATCACGGTCAGATGTATGACCGTTTGAAAGCTCCGGGAGGCTTAGAAATGATGACAGATTTTTTTGTTGATCTTCAGTTATGGGGAACTCCCGAGCAGGTTTATGGCAAGATCGTCGATTTGCAAGAGCAGACATTCATGGACGGCTACATGGGCGTATTCAGTTTTGCGGGTATGGAACATGCTGAAGCTGATCGCAATATGAAGCTTTTTGCTCGAGAGGTAATGCCTGAACTTCAGGCTTTAGCTCCGGTGCACGAACGGCTTGGAATGCCGGCTTAGACCACTGTTATTTTAGGTTTGCGATCCAGAAATGTTAACAACAATCCTGCAGCAGCGAAGCAGGAGGCCAGCACCAGCGAGGGTCGGAAGGAGCCTGAGGAGTCTGCGATGATTCCACCCAATTGGGGACCAATGGCGAGCCCTGCACCGAAGACAATTGTTAGGACCGCATAGGCGGCGCCAAACGCTTCGGCCGATAAATGACCGCTCACTTGCGCTGTAACGTTGACAACTACTCCAGTGAAAGCCGCCCCAAAAAGTAGGGTTGATATAGGAGCGGCGACGGGGTGGCCGGTCGCGATCAGGGCGCAGCTAATGGTTAGAAAGGCGAAGGAGACAAGCTGAGCAGAGTTTCTTCCGATGCGATCGCTCAACCACCCCATCGTTGGTCCCCCCAATGCCAGACCTAATCCGATTAACGCGAACATGAGCGAAGCGGAGCGCTCTTTAAAACCAGCATCCTCTTCCAACAACGCTGCAGAAAATGTCATAGCAAGAGAAACACCGATTGCGAAAAGTCCGTAAATCATGCAAAGACTGAGCCACCCAGGAACCTGTCGAAGGTTGTTTGGACTTAGGCCAGAACTAATAGGTGCATCTGGGGAACTTGTGATGGTGAGGGCTAGCAGTCCAAAGGCTGCTATGCCGATCATGGCTTCGAGGCTATAGACAGCCCGCCAGTCAGTAATTACTGCATCGAATATGCAAGCAGCGAAAAAACCGAGGCCAACCCCTGTGGTTACCCAACCTATAGCAAGGCCCCTTCGGTCCGGTCCCAGGATGTTGGTGGCTAAGGCTGGAGTTGTGATCCAGACGCCGGCCGCCGCGAAGCCTGTCAAGAACAGAGCGAGGACTGCTGTGAGGCCGTTGGGTGCCCAACTGAGGAGAATTAACCCAATAACTACTCCGGCAACGCCGCATTTTACGGTCTTGATAAGTCCAAGTCTCCCAATTGTCAGTGCGACGGCCAGAGAGCCAATGAGGTAGCCGACAAGGTTTATAGACCCGATTCCACCAGACACGGTGTTTGAAAGACCGAAGTCGTCGCGAATCTCGATGTATAAAACTGAGTAGGTGAAACGCCCGAACGATTGAGATACTGCTGTAGCGATAACTAAAGCAGATAATGCAACAAGTTTTTTCACTCGTGCGGCCAGGTAACTCTCGGTGTAGGTGGGCGAGTTCCGTAAATCGTTTCGGTAGTTATGACCCGACGTGGTGAATCAGAGTCGGCGAAACTTGCAACATCACGGTAAATAACGTCTCGATCATTTTCGTCTCCGAAGAAGCGTTCTTTCATTGACTCCATCGATTCAAAGCTGACAAGAGCGAATCCGTCAACTGCAGGACCAGTAAGAGTTCGTGACACGCTGAGTTGTGTGTAGTCCCACATGCCAGGATGATGTTGGAGGGCTAGCGGGGCATGAACGTCTCGCCAGTGAGCATCAGATTGCTCGTGAGTAAGGTTGGGGTGGTGCAATAAGGGGAAAATCGCTGTTATGCCGGGTGAGGGGACTCCACTTTCGACTCTGGTGTTTCGCTCACGAATGACGCGACTAAATACAAAATACATGCCATATCCGGCAGCTGAATGCAGATCCTGAGGGCTATCGGTGACGCATCTCACGAGTGTGCGAAAAGCTAAAGCTCGTTCGTCCGCGGGATCAGCTAAGTAGCAGACTCCATCTAATTTTGAGGAAACGTTAACTGCTGCCTCAATATCGTTACCTACAGCGACTAGTTCGAACATGCCTTTAGTTTCGCACGTCCGATAATGGAGCGTGAACTAGAGCGCTCATTTAGAAAATCAGATGTCATTGAGGGAGTGGCTATCGGCCTTGAAACTTTGGGTCTCGTTTATCTAAAAAGGCGGCGACCGCTTCTTTAGTGTCTTGAGTGTAAAAGTTGATTGTTTGAGCCAATCCCTCTGCTTCTAGAGCTGACTTGAAGTCGTTGCTTGCGTTAAGTGTCAGCATTCGTTTGGTCATGGCTAACGCTAATGGGGGTCCGGCGGCTAGACGATCAGCCCAGTCCTTGGCTTCGGAGTCCAATTCGTCGTGAGGTATGACCTTGTTCACGATGCCGAATTCAGCAGCTTGCTCAGCGGAAATAACATCAGCGAAGAAAGCTAATTCCTTTGCTCGATGCAACCCTATGAGTCGAGGTAGAACCCATGTGCCGCCGAAGTCGACGCTTAAACCGCGTCGAGCAAAAATCTCACTGAACCGAGCTTGGTCACTTGCCAGAATTAAGTCACAAGCAAGGGCCATGTTCATGCCGGCTCCGGCAGCTACACCGTTCACTTTTGCTATAACCGGAACCATTATTGAGTAGAGCGCTTCTACGGTTTGGTGGATCAAGTTCATGGAGATGAGTTGATGTCTGTCACGTCCTTGCCCTCCGAGGTCTGCGCCACTGCAGAAGGCGTCTCCGGCTCCAGTCATTATCACTGCCCTTACGTCGGGATCGACTGCGAGGGCATTCCAGGTGTCGCGTAATTCGTCCCACATAACAGCGTTAGCGGCGTTCTTTTTTTCGGGCCGATTCATTGTGACTGTGACTACGCCATTGTCGGCGGCGTCAATTATCAAAGTTTCGAGCTCTTTTGAATTCATGTGATCACCATACGCTTAGTTCAGGTTCGCGCGCTTTTAGAACTTCCATGCCTTCTAGATCATTTCATTAAGAATGGAACTAGTACATCGAGAAAACCTGAGGTGTTTTGTCCGTGAACGTTGTGGCCGCTTTTGGGGACGGTTTGGAGTTCTCCGTGAGGTAGGGCTTGAACGAAGCGGTTCGCTGCTTCTGAGGTGAGTACGTTTGAGTCTGCTCCTCTGATGACCAAGGTTGGTTGCGATATTTCGGCGGTGTCTTCAATCGAAAAGCGGTCACTCGTCTCTCGTTGATTTTGGGTTGTAGCTAAACGTGGGCCGTGGTCTCGTTTGCTTATAAATTTTCCATCTGCTCGTTGTAGAAGGTTGTATTTCACGGTCCGTTCGATGTGTTCTTTAGATCGGTAAGGATCATATTTTTGTACATTTTGGATAAAGGCGTCGAGATCTTCGAATTCTCGATTCTCGGTCACAAAATTCCGGATGCTCTTGGTACCAGCATCAGATAGTTCCGGCCCGATATCAACTAACACGAGGCGTTGTAGGAGGTGGGGGTCTTGCATGGCTAGTCGTAGTGTGTTCATTCCGCCCATGGAATGGCCGAGAACGGTTACCGAATCAATATTGAGTTCCGATAACACAGAGGAAGCGTCGGAAGCCATTGCGTGCGATGAATAGTCGGCATCTCGAGCCCATTCACTATCGCCGTGACCTCGTTGGTCGAGCGCGATTATGTGAAAGCGATCTGCAAGATGAAGGCTGACTAAATCCCAAGAATGAGCAGACTGGTTACCACCGTGAAGCAAAAGTAAGTGCGGTAATGATGGGGAGCCCCACTCCAACAAATGAAAACGTTGATGTCTTGCCACAATATTCCTGGAGAAATAGCTGATCTTTTTGCTGTATTGGATACCTAAGTCATCTGCGCTTTGACAAAGACTCAGAAACTCGTGAGTAGTGGTCATGTCAAACGGAGAGTTTGTGGATGAAAATTCGTTTAGGTAGGGCATGGCAGCTCAGATTCGACCAAGGTTCAGATCAAGGCATCCGCGAGAGATGTTTGCATGGAGAGTATCTGTTGGTCCTTCTGCTAATCGGGTGGCTCTAACCCGTCGAAAGATAGACGCAAGTGGGTGGGATTCGATAAGGGCCTCACCTCCAACGACCTGGATCGCGATGTCAGTTAGTTCGGCAATACTTTCGGAAGCCAGAATCTTTGAAGCCATTATTTCGTTTACACAGTTTTCGCCAGCTTCTATGAGGCGAGCAGTTCTATAGACGGAACTGCGCGCTGCGAAGGCATGAGTGCGCATTCGGCCAAATTTCACGCGAGTCTCATGGTTCGGGTTCGGTTCGGTCTTAGCCGATTTCAGGGTGTCGGCGACAAGATCACAAACGAACTGATTTAAACCAATACAGTTGGCGGCTATTGCCATGCGAACCGAGTTGACCTGTTCCAGCGCTCTGGTCATCCCCGTTCCGGCCTCCCCGATTACGTGGCTTTTGGGAACGCGGACGTTACTAAATGTAAAACTTGCGTGATGGCTTCCATCAACAGAACTAAAAGCTGTTTTTAGTTCTACCCCGGGTCGGCTGGTCTCTATCAAGATCATCGCGGGACCCATATCTTCTACCTCAACCAACGTATTGATGAAGTCTGCATTTGAGCCGCCTGTGACGTATGACTTGGCACCATTGATGACGAGTTCTTCGCCTTCTGGCTTGGCCCAGGTGTGCCGTTGAGCATCTGATGGTTCGGTGAAGCCGAAACCACTCTCTATCTCTCCTGCTAAGAACGGGTCGAGAAACTTTTGTTTCATTTCTTTGGAAGCTTTACTCAGCAAGCCTGGACTTGGCCCAAAAATGCCGGGTAGGTGACCAACATTCTTGATTGCTAACGACTCGCGGGCGATGGTGAGTTCGATTGCTGTTCCTCCCAGACCTCCGTATTCGATGGGTTGGGTGAGATGAAAGATTCCTGCCGCTTTGGACTTTTCTCTTATTTGGAGTTGAATCTTTTTGGGGTCTGAAGAGTCCATCTCCATTTCTGATATTTGTTGAGCGAGTGACTCTGCTTGTTGTCGAAGTTCACTTTGTTCTTCGGTTAAAAAATCTGGCACCCCTGAACGGTAGCCGGATAAATGGATCGATGAATTCTTCGGTCTAGTCTCAGTTGATGAACAAACTTGAAGGAAAGACGGCCGTAGTTACTGGAGCAGCCTCAGGTATGGGTTTGGCGATGGCCAGACGCTTTGCTGTTGGAGGAATGAATGTCGTTCTTGCTGACATCAATGAGTCGAAGCTCAGTGACGTAGTAGATGAGATTCGAACGACCGGGGGACAAGCTCAAGGGATAGTGACCGATGTCTCCCTTGAAGCTGACAATATCAAGTTGCTCGATTTCGCTGTCGATACATATGGCACAGCAGACCTTGTTTGCTTGAACGCTGGAGTCCAAGGCTCTATCGGCCGATCGTGGGCTTTGTCGAAGGATGATTACAGCTGGACTCTTGGGATTCTTTTAGATGGAGTAATCCACGGGGTGAGAACCTTTGTTCCCGAAATGGTGGAACGAGACGAAGGCCATGTTGTGCTGACGGCATCTATTGCGGGTCATATTTCTTCGCCGTTTGGCGCTCCGTACAACGTGGCCAAGCATGGTGTCGCAACTTTGGCTGAAACTCTTTTCCATGAACTGAAGGTTGAAGGATCCAATGTAGGGGTGACCTGTTTGTGTCCGGGCTTTGTGAACACCAACATCGTGAACGACACAGCGTCACGACCCGCTGGATCTGTAGGTTCAGCCATTGATGACAGAGGCGACCAAATGCTTGAACTTACTCAGCGGGTATTAAGTGCTGGTCTTGATCCAGAAGTTGTGGGTCAACAAGTCTTTGATGCTGTTGTTAACAAGCAGTTCTGGCTCTTCACGGATGATAATTGGGATGCCCCAATCATGGCGAGAGCCAATGAGGTAGTTACAAGAGGTTTGCCGCGCTTTCGTGGAGAAGGACAAGGCGACCAGCATATTTAAGTGTCGAATGAATTTTCTGCACTTGGGATGTGAGATGTGTCAAGGTGATATGCGTTAAATCGATTTTTGGAGGCATAAATGCGTTTAGGTATCTTCAGCGGCCCTGCCGGCAAGCTATTTAATGTAGAAGAAGCGACAGAAGATGCCCGGGCTGCTCAGGCAGCGGGTTTTCCTTCTTATTGGTTGCCGCAAATGCCTATGGGCGTTGACGCCTTGACAGCGCTGAGTCATATCGGTGCTTCTGTGCCTGATATCGAATTGGGCACGGCTGTGATACCTACTTATCCGCGACATCCAATTGTCATGGCTCAACAAGCGCTGTCTGTCACTTCCATTATCGGTGATCGGCTTGCTTTGGGTATTGGTTTGTCCCACAAACCAGTAATAGAGAAACAATATGGATACGAGTTTGATAAACCAATTCGTCATTTGCGTGAATACCTTGAAGTATTGAGTCCACAGTTACGAGAAGAGCCCGTCCGTTTAGAAGGTGAAACTCTTACTGCGCGTAACCCGGCGATGGGTTTAGGCGCACCGGTTCCTCAGGTCTTGGTAGCGGCCTTGGGTCCGCAAATGCTGCGGTTAACGGGCCGACTCGCTGATGGCACCATCACCTGGATGACAGGTAATAAAACGTTGGCGGAACTGACCGTTCCTGAAATTTGTGAAGCGGCGGAAGAAGCCGGGCGACCTAAGCCTCGGGTCCTCGCCGGAATGCCTGTCCTATGTACCGATGACATCGATGCGGGAATGGAACGGGCTGCCAAAGTGTGGCAGATGTACGGCACGTTGCCGAGTTATCGGGCGATGCTTGACCGCGAAGGTTTAGCTGGGCCGGAAGATATAGCTATTGTTGGGGATGAAGCCGAGATAAAAGACAGATTGCAGGCAACGATTGATGCCGGTGCCGATGACGTAATCGTCGCTGAGTTTGGCGGAAATCCTGATGAGCGGCTAAGGACACGTGAAGCTTTAGCTGCTTTGGTTTGAATGATCGAAGCGGCTTGTCGAGGGCACTGTTCTAGACTTTTGGTAAAGAGGCCTGAGTCGCGAATCAACCCAGAATGTCGCTGCGCCAGTTTCGCGGTTTAAGGGTGACTTTGGCTTCCTCGTGGCCGGGAAACGCATCTGCATACTCATTTCCAAGTTCCTCACCTAGGTATCGAACAGCAATATCGCGCAGCAGGATGTCCCGCCCT
>JUEP01000026.1 GCA_000817105.1 marine actinobacterium MedAcidi-G3
GGCGGCAAAGGGCAGCAGGGGAATGGCGGAAAGCCAGGCGGCAAAGGTAAGTCGAAAAAAAGAAAACCGACTTCCGGCAAGTCGGGAAAACCTCAAGGCGTGAAACGGGGCAACGGTTACCCCAAATCTAAACAGGGGCCTAATCGCAAAAAAGCTGCTCAGCAACGTCAGCACTAAGAAAAACGATTGTGCGTTAACAAAAGATTGCAACGTCGAAGAAACCGGACTGGCTGTAAGGTGCCGGCTATGGACAAAATCCGTACGCCAGATGAACGATTTAAAGATTTAGTTGATTGGCCCTTCGAACCTCGGTACGTGAACCTCGACGAAGATCTGCGTGTCCATTACGTCGACGAAGGAACTGGTCCGACGGTTTTACTTCTCCACGGTGAACCGACTTGGGGCTATTTGTATCGAAAAATGATTCCTGCCCTTGTGGATTCGGGGTGCCGAGTCGTTGTTCCAGACTTAGTTGGTTTCGGTCGGTCAGATAAACCGGTGATGCGCGATGACTACACCTATGGTCGGCACCTTCGGTGGCTTACTCAAACCATTGACGAAATTGACGCGACATCGCCGTTGGGTCCGATCACTTTGTTCTGCCAGGACTGGGGCGGACTATTAGGGCTATGTCACGTAGCGCAACACCCAGCCATGTACCGCGGGGTTGTTGCATCAAATACAGGAGTTCCCTTGGGTCGAGACATCGGGATGACCGATAAAGACCCGTTTGCTTTGTGGCGCCGATTCTCTCAAGACATCAACCCGTTCTCGGCATCGGAATGTGTTGCAGGTCACGCCTCGCCGTTGCCATCACCTCCGGGTTTCCAGCTGACACAAGAGGAAAAGCGCGCATACGACGCTCCGTTTGTCGACGAAACATATGTTGCTGGGGCTCGCCAGTTTCCCGTGCTGGTTCCAACGTCAAGCGTGCATCCTGGTGCGCATCTGTGCCGAAACATCTGGTCTCTGCTGGCTGACTGTCAGGTGCCAATGACAACCGCATTTGGTGACAATGATCCAGTTACTGGGCCACTTCAAGGTTTACTGTCTAGCAGCGTCCCAGGCGCAGCCGATCAACCGCACCTCATCATCGAGAATGCCGGTCACTTCATCCAAGAGCATCAACCTGGCAAATGCGTCGAAACATTGATGGGCATGTTGGACCGAACTGGTTAGCTAAGTCCTTAGTTACTATCGTTAAAGTAGTAAGGTCCGAGCAGATCGAAAAATTTGAGAAAGTAGGCCAATATGGTGGCAACAACTGGCGAAACAAGCATCGAGATTGGGGCCTCACCCGAAGCGGTCTACGCGATTTTGACCGACCTAACCAGAATCAGCGAACTCAGCCCAGAGTGTTACAAGGCTGAATGGGAAGGCGGCGCGATTGAAGCGGCTGTCGGTGCAAAATTTCGCGGATACAACGACAACGGAGGCCACAAATGGGACCAAGGATGTGTTGTCGTAGCTGCTGACCCTGCGAAGGAGTGGTCATTTGAAGTACCGGCCGACGATGGTCGCAGCACCGTATGGCGTTACCAGATCGAAGCGACTGCATCAGGGTGTCAGGTCACCGAAAGCTTTGACTCACCGCTTCTTGATGGAGAGTTCTTTCAAAAAATAAACCGACACAAACTGTTACTTGACAACATTGCTAAAAGCTTGGCGAACCTGAAAGTCGTCGCAGAAGCCTAAAGAACCAACCGCTTTGTGCCGTCTTAAACTAAGTGGCAGTGATGACTAAGGGAACGTTCTCGAAAAGGAGCGCTCTACCAACGGTTTTTAAAGTCAAGCCGGCAGCTACAGAGAGCAGTTTGGCAACCTCAACAGAGGAGGTTGATCGGCGGCGGACGCGACTGGTGTTTCTGTCGACCGCGCTGGGGGCGTTCCTAGTAACTGCGAACGTCTCAACGATGAACGTCGCATTCCCGGACCTCGAAAAAACCTTTGTTGACACCAGTCGAGGTGCACTTACTTGGGTGCTCAACGCCTACACGATTGCGTTTGCTGCGCTACTGATACCAGCAGGGCGTTTGGCGGACCGGTTTGGGCGGCGAAGAGTGTTCGTCATCGGTTTAATAGTTTTCGCTTTCTCATCAGTGCTTGTTGGAGCAGCACCTAATTTTTCAGTTGTCGTCGCAGCCCGGCTTGCCCAGGGGGTTGGGGGAGCCTTGCTCACACCTGCTTCACTGGGGTTGCTGTTAGCGGTAACCCCTGATTCCGAGAGAATGACGACAGTGGCCAAATGGGGTTCTCTTACTGCGCTTGGAGTTGCGACTGGTCCAGCAGTTGGATCGTTGATCGTCAACTCTTACGGATGGCGCTGGGCTTTTCTTATTCTTCCACCGTTTTGCTTGTTGGCTTACCTCAGCGGTAAACGCACGTTGCCACAAAATGCGCCCAACGAAACAGCACCACTGCCAGACATAGTTGGAGCCGTCCTTCTAGCAAGCTCCATGGCGTTACTAGCGTTTTCTATTGTTCAAGTGGGACCGTGGGGATGGACATCGCTGGGTGTCCAAAGCACGTTCTTTGCGTCGGTCATCCTTTTGGCTGTCACTTTTCTCAAAGGCCGCCGGCACCAAGCTCCAGCCATACCAACCCACTTATTCCGTATTCGGTCATTGAATATGGCAAACCTTGCTACAGGTCTGCAGTCAGCTGGACTATCGGCATCGCTGCTTGTAAATATTCTCTGGTTGACTCAAGGGTGGGGATATTCGATCCGCACTGCAGGACTCGCTACAGCTCCGCTCCCGATGTTCGTCGCATGTATGGCTCCTTTAGTGGGAAAACTTGGAGTTCGATTTGGAGTAAGAGTCATTGCCGTCCCCGGATCATTTTCTTGGGGAGCAGGCGTTTTGATGTACGCATTATTCGTGACGGAAACACCAAACTATTGGGGCTTATGGTTGCCGGCATCCATTCTTGTCGCCATAGGAGTAGCAACGACGTTTCCAATTATCAGTGCTGCCGCTGTCAGTGAGGTACCTCCAGAAGATTTCGCGGTAGGAGGATCCTTGAACCAAGTTGGTCGACAATTCGGCTCGACTATCGGGGTTGCGGCTCTGATAACCCTGGTTGGTTCAGGAGTCGATGTGGACGCGTTCCACAAAGCTTGGTTTGTTACTGCTGCGACCGGGCCACTTGCTGCGCTGGCAGTCTTCTTTATACGAGAACCGACTCAAAAAGTCGACAATTAGACAGAGAGTTCTGCCGCCGGTTTATCAATCGGTTGACTCCAACTTTCAACAGGAATATCTGTGCCCAGCACTAAACGATGCGCTGGACTCACTAACTCCTGATGCAACCAGCCCGCTGGCGCACTGATCCGACAACCTGGCGTAGCGTGATACACCGTGCCATCTTCAGTAGCTAAGTTCGCTTCACCAGCGACTAACCATATGGTTGCGCTGAACTCATGCCAATGAAGGTCAGTATTACGAGGTGTTTCAGTATCGAACGCAAAGGCATGAAGACCTAGTTTCTCTGCTTGCGTAAAAGCTTCCTGCTCAGTGATGGGGTCACCCTGTTTGAATTCAAACTCCATGCCTATTTCGCTTTCAGTTTCGTGCTTCCATAGATTCTGTCAGCTATTGGCTGCTACGGGAAGGTCAGATCCGATTCATTCGCTGTCTCACCCCCCAGCTATCTGTTAGTTATATGCGAATACCAGGACCCAATGAACTCACCAGCAACGTACAAGTCGAAATACTTCGACGTTCTGTCGCCATGGATGCACCGGGCGTACCAGTAACGGTATCTCTGAGGCTTACAAGAGAAGAAGCCTTGCTGATGCTTGATGGCTACCTGCGACAAGCCAACGCGGCGTAAGGCAGAATCATTCAGACCCAACTTCAAGAGGCGCCTCTGGGTCTTGTGTCCATTCCAACAGCGAACCGTCGTACAAGGACACGTTGCTATACCCGAGAGTGTCTAACGCTAGGAAGGCTGTACTCGCCGCGATGCCCCCTCCACAGTATGTAATAAGGTTTTTGAAGTCGTCTGCGCCCGCTTCACTGAACACGTTCTCAAGCTCTGACCGTTCACGAAGCGCACCCGTAGAAGGGTCTATGACGGACATCGCTGGAACGCTAATGCTGCCTGGAATACGTCCGGGTCGCCCATAGTGTTGACCAAGACCAGCGAACTGTTCTGTAGACAACGCGTTGACCAAACCAACGGTGGGGTCATCAATCGCACTGGCTACGTCTTCCTTGTTTGTGATCCATTCGGGGACTTCCACTGCTTCAAATACACACGGAGGGTTATTCGAAACGAAATCGTTGACGAGCCGCCCATCTTTGACCCATCGATCGTAGGTGCAGTCCATTAGTCGAACGTTCAGGGCACCTGCTTGTCGAAGTGACCACCAGCAACGATGAGTAACCGCATGGATATCAGAGCCATAAATAACCAAAGTTTGGTCGTTGGAAATACCCAGAGCTCCTAGCAGTTCGTGGACTTTTGTTGCGGTGAGAGCTTTAAACGGAAATGACCCGGCTGGGTCGGAGAGGTCGTTAACCATGTGTAAATAGTGGGCGCCTGGAATATGGGCTCCGAGATAGTCGTCATACATTGAAAAAAAATCGGAGGGACCTGGAGGTTGTGGTCGAAAACCTGCGCGCACATCAATAATTGCCACGGCAGGGTCATCCAGATGCTCTTCGAGCCAGCCAGAAGTGACAAATGGTCCGTTGCTGATGTCCATAAGTTTCTCTGCAGTCCAGTCTCCGTTAGGGAGTAGTGCCGATGTGAGAACGTAACGACGCTGGTCGGGGTTCCTCGTCAATTATCTTAATGCTCTGTGGTTTCTTCGTTTAGTGCCCTTGCTCGTCGGGTATTTCGACCCCCAGGTCCGTTAGGCGATCTGATTCCCAATCCGGAAGCACCCACTTGCCAACCTTGACGAGTTCTATGTGTTCTCCGTCTTCATGCCATACGTGGCATGAGTTCATGTTCAATCGCAACCTACGGTCTATGTCTTCTGGGTCGTCAGAGTTGTTGAGTCTCGATTCGAGGGGCTTATGCAGGTTCACTAAGCTCCATGAGGCTTGAATAGCAACTGGACCCATAGCTTGCAGCAATGCTCCCATGTGAGAACAACCGTTTGGGCCACCAAAAAGTTTCTTTACCTGCTTGCTGTATCCACGGGTGATTGAAAGTCCGACGAGAGCTTGATAATTGGGGAGAATCATCTCGCAGTTTGAATAGGGGCGGACCATCATCTCGTTTTCGACAGCAATGATTGTGAAGGTAGAGGGATCGACGAGGAGATCAATGCACATATCGTGGATCACTAGATCGTTGCCGTCGGACAGACATAGCCCTTGAGGTTTGTTGTCAGTAAGGCGGCCTCGAACCCGCATCCGACCGTCACCCTCGTCGAAAGCTTCGGTCTCGTAGCTGCGTTGATGAATTGCTATACGTTCAGGCACCACGCGATTCTAACGGGCTTTAGAAGATCACGCCCAGCCATAGCAGAACCAATAGAAGAATGGCTTGAATTATTAAGCGAATCAGGTGGCCGGTCGTACTCAAAAGGGTCCCGTTGAAAGGAATGTCGTTCAAATACATGTTCAAATTCGCTAACGACATTATGAGGACTAGAACAATTAGGCAGCGAGCGGAGATAGTTCTTGCAGCAGGAATTAGCAGTCCAACACCCAAAGCGATCTCAAAGAGACCACTGGCGTAGGTCCAAAAATAAGGTGCGCCAAGATAATTTGGAACAATCTCGTTGAAGGCTTTGGGGTTCTTGAAGTGGGCGGCGCCAATCCAAATAAAGGCGACGCCAACTATGACTCCAATGATGCTTCGAGCGAGGTTCATATAACTCTTTCACTCTAGAGAAGAAGTCGAGATAGGGCATCAAGAAATGTCGGAAGCAATAACTCAGACAACAGTATTTAGAGAGCTACTTGAACTTTCTAAACGCTTGGCGTACTCGTCGGTGACGCCTTAACAAATCTGAAACATCTACGTAGCATCTCCGAAAACTGATAGTGACCCATCCGTAACTTGTCGGTGACTTGAGCGAAATATTCCCTCTCTAGGGTCTACTCGACCGTGCGTTACGGAAGGAAAATAATGAAACGCAAACTTTTGATTGCTGCTGGTGGAATTACTGGTGGCTTGTTCCTATTTGCTGGCCCTGCTGCCGCAGATGCACATGATGGAGATGCAGCAGCAGCAGCGGTGCAGGCTGTGATGGACAACCTATGGGTGTTTATCGCCGGTGTCTTAGTCTTCTTGATGCAGGCAGGGTTTGCCATGTTGGAATCGGGTCTTACCCGGTCCAAAAACGTGGGCAACATTATGGCGAAGAATCTTGCCGATGCGGCCATTGGGATCATGGCGTTCTTCCTCGTGGGGTATGGACTTGCCTATGGTGGCGACTCCGGAAGCGGTGACTGGTTCGGATGGGGATCCTTTGCTTTAAGCGGGGTCGACCTATTCGACATTAGTGGCGGCCTTAGCGGAGCAACAGACTTCTTCTTTCAAGCCGTCTTTGCTGCCACCGCGGTGACCATCGCTTCAGGGGCGCTAGCAGAGCGAACCAAGTTCAGCACCTATCTGATATTTAGTCTTGTTACCACTGCAATTATTTACCCCATCGTCGTCCACTGGACTTGGGGCGGTGGTTTGATTGCCCAAATTACGATTGGTGATGCTGTTTACAGTGACTTCGCCGGATCTACGATCGTTCACAGCGTCGGCGGCTGGTTAGCTCTAGTCGGAGCGTTCATGGTGGGCCCCCGTATAGGAAAATATGGGCCAGATGGAACTGTTCGAACTATCCCAGGCCACAACATAACGCTCGCGATACTGGGTGTGTTCATTCTCTGGTTCGGTTGGTTTGGATTCAATCCCGGTTCTGAACTTGCTGCTGACAACTGGGTGATGTTCGTCGCTTTGAACACAGCCTTAGCCGCATGCGCAGGGATCATAGGCTCTACCTTGTTCAACTGGCTCCGGACTGGCAGGCCCGACGTCGCAGTAGCTGGGAACGGCGCCTTAGGCGGACTAGTTGGAATAACTGCCGGCTGCGGGACCATGACACCATGGGGCTCAGTTCTTACGGGCTTCGTAGCAGGCTTCGTAGTTGTCGTCGCAGCTGATTTCGTAGACAGAAAGCTAAAGATCGATGATCCGGTAGGGGCGTTTGCTGTTCACGGAGCATGCGGTATTTGGGGCACTCTGGCTATAGGGCTCTTTGCGAAATATGACGACGCGTTCCTAGGAAGAGACGACGCTGGGCTCTTCTACGGAGGAGGCCTAGATCAACTGGCTATGCAAGCAATTCTGGTCCTCATTGTTGCTGCCTGGGCTATTGCAACTGGACTGATTGTCTTCGGCGTCTTGAAGTCTGTAATGGGCCTCAGGGTGTCGGCAGAAGAAGAGACCGCTGGACTGGATGTTTCCGAACACGGAGGACCTGGTTTGGCGCTTGACGACGTTGTAGCGGGATCGACCCCTAGCTCGTGACAACAGGTGGAAATCGTTAAGTAAATCTTCTTCTGGTTCAGGGCCTCCGGTGCAAATCTTCCTTCCGCACCGGGGGCCTTTGAACTTTTAACCCCACCTCGCAAACTCCTAAAGAACGGAAAGCTTTAGCGGTCTGCGATGAGATGGACACCTCGACATCAAACTCGCTGAATCTAAGATCTAGAAGGTTCTGTGGCGCCACTGGGGCATCAGAGGTCTCACTATCCAATTTGATCGAACCTGTCTGGGTGCGACTAAATCCGTCGAGCAGTCGCTCTTATTTGGCCCAACACATAGACAGGTAGGGGGATGCAGCGCCGTCCTTAACATCTTGAGGCCATGACTCATAGTCCTTAAGAGTGAACGCCCCCATGAGACCTTTCAAAGTGCAACCGCAAATTTCTCTTGCGGGTTGCGCTCTTGGGTCGACGTCAGCGGCCTCCTCAACGATCACAGTGCAAATATCTCGCCAGCTTTCTTGATAATCCTCTGGCCAGCCGAGTTCCTTTTTCGTAGTTTTTGCTACGTAGGTCAGGGCCTCTACATCAGCGCTGAATTTTTCAACATCAGCTTTTAGGTCAGCGAATTCGTCCGAACTCACTGACTCAGTGGAAGCGCAAGAACTTGCCAACACTAGAGCTATGAAAAAGATAGAAAATCGCACAAATCCGAAGTTAGGTCTTGTTGATCTCGACGTCCACTTCTTTCGAATCCAGGGAATAGCGGAAATCGCAATGTTCGGCTCCGCTCATGATCGTCTGGGTTCTCTCGAATTTGATGTCTGAGTTAAACCCCTCGACCATCGTTCCATCGCGATTACATGAAAGCAAAGCGCCTAACTCGGGCACATCTAAATTTCGGTACATCTCCGCGTACTGGCAACGTACAACGTCGAACGCAAAAGTTGTTTCCGATTGTTCCCGGATCTCAATTTGTAGGGCTCCACCTTTAGTCCAATTCTCCATGGAGTCAGCAAACTTTTCCAAGTCGTTGCCTCCCATTGCTTCCGCAAGAACTTTGCCTTGGCTTCGAGCGACGTCAACAACAGTTTCGCGCGCGAGTTCCACCACCTTCTCTTCTCCGAACTCCTCTGCAAAGCGTTCAATTAGGGGTGCGACGATACGAGCCTCTATCTCGCGTCGCTTTAAGACCCCGATCTCGTTCAAGGTATCTACGTTTGGGTTATCCGGCGTGCTCTCCATAGCCAAGAGACTAGAACACTGTCAACGCTGCTTCTTAGCAATACAACCTGCACAGTCTTAGGCGACAACCCCTTGCTCTCGGAGCTGAGCGATTTGCGTCGAGTCGTAACCAAGTTCAGTTAAGACCTTTTCGGTGTGCTCACCAAAGAGAGGCGCTCCCTCGTTAATCAATTCGGGTGTTCTACTCATTCTCCACGCCGGTCGCGGACTTCGAATTGGTCCCGTCGGCGCATCAGCATGGGTTGGAATCGAGCTTCTGGCGATAGCTTGATCGTGCAGGTGTAGCTCCTCGCGAGGAATCACGGGACCCACCGGAACGTCGTGGTCGCGAAAAGTTCTTAAGGCGTGTTCGGTCGTCCATGTAGCGACCTGTTCTGCGATGATGTCTTGAAATTCGTGGAGATTCTGGTTGTCTAAAATAGTGAACCGGCCAGCGGCAACTAAATCTGTTCGACCAATCGCATGGCAAATGCCATGGGGTGGTGTCATCAAGGGCATGACGACTATCGCTCCATCAATCGTGGGGTACACCCGGTAATACTCAGCGGGGTAAAGGTCCAAGTCGTCAGGCTCTTCGACAATGCTGTATTGCATCATTGCATCTGGCCACATAAAGGCAAGATTTGCTTCGTGCATGCTGACCTCAACGTGCTGCCCGCGACGTTCGGGGTCACGTTCGCGGGCGAATAATGCGGCCAAAATTGCTTCCACGGTGGCATGAGCGGTGATCTTGTCGGCGGGAAAGTGTCGCGTCAGGTCAAGAACGTCAGTAACCGGATCCCTCTGAGCGTCAACCATGCCGGTCACTGCCTGAATCACATAGTCATAGACAGGCTCTCCGGCCATAGGTCCATCCCCGCCGTACCCGCTAATAGACGCGTAGATAAGAGACGCATTTCGTTTCATGCATTCGTCGGGGTCGAGACCGATGCCGGAAGCCTTGCCAGGTCGCATGTTTTGAACAATCACATCAGATTGGTCTGCGAGCTGCTGCAAAATCTTGCGACCGAGATGATGTCGACCGTCAATAGCAATGGCCCGTTTCCCTCGGTTCGTGTTGTAAAAGTAGCCAGTCATCTCGTTGCGAACTGCGCCAGTTCCTCTGGTGAAATCAGGGGACATCGGAGGTTCAACTTTAATTACTTCGGCACCCAAATCAGCTAACAACATCGTCGTTAAGGGGCCAGACAACACACTTGAGACATCGAGAATCCGGAGGCCAGCTAGGGGGGCGGGGCTTGTCATGACTCGATGATGTTGGATTCGACATGCGCAGCTGTGGCGAGTAATTCTTTGTCGCACCAATGGCGACCCGTGAGCTGGATCCCGACGGGAAGGCCTGTGGGCCCTAAGCGAACTGGCAAATGAATAGCGGGGACACCAAGAGATGTCCAAACCCGATTAAAAACTGAATCACCAGTTGTTTTTATAGGTGGTGCTTCGCCCGGGGCGCTCGGGGTCAATAGTGCATCTAGCTGATTGGCGGCCATGAACTCCTGATGAGCTAGGCGGGCAGTAAACAAAAGGTCTTGAGCTTGCAAATAATCGTCATAGCCAATATTGGAGGCGTTAACGAACATTTTGCGGACCAGATCACTGATTAAGTGGAGGTGATGGGTGCGTTCCCAGGCAAACACTCGGACAATGTCATAATGCAAGATTGTGTTAGCTGCCTCAAAGACAGATTCAAGATGAGGTAACGGTTCGACTTCCACGATCTCTACACCGTTGGCCTCCAAAGCAGCGCAGGAGTCGTCGATAACCCCAAGGGTTTCAGGTGCCACTGAATCCGATTGATGAGATAGGTAACGTCCTACTTTGTGATTTGCGTCTTTCTCCGGAAGTCGAGATCCGGTCATGGCTTGGAACATCGTGGCGGTGTCAGCGACGTCTTTGGTGAACCATCCAATTGTGTCGAAAGTATGAGACAAAGTAGCGACGCCGGCTAGGGGTAGCAGCCGACGACTTGGTTTAAAACCGACGACACCACAGAATGCCGCTGGTCGGATAACCGACCCAACCGTTTGTGTTCCAAAAGCCGCACGGACTTGTCGATCGGCTACAGCAGCGGCCGATCCACTAGAGCTACCCCCTGGAGTGCGGTTTGAATCGTGTGGGTTCGTCGTCATGTTCGGTGTGAACAAAGCAAATTCGGTCGTAACTGTTTTTCCTGTTACGACAGCCCCAGCTTCGCGTGCCATCGCCACACAAGCTGCATCGCTAACAGGTTGATGATGTTTGTAAATCGGTGAACCGCGCTCCGTTGGTAAATCAAAGGTGTCGATGACGTCTTTCACTCCAATCGTCCACCCTGACAACAATCCATCTGGTGCGGTCTTGAAAGCGTTAATAATCTTTTCGTCATCGTGACGAGTGACCCATGCGCGCACAACGGAGTCACGTTCGCCGACCCGGCTTAGTTCATCTGCGAGATTATCGTTAGCGGTCACAACGTAATCATTGCTCATGTAAGAGGGTCGCTGCTCGTCTTCCAACTCTGAATTCCCATCGCGAATTCAGAGCAGGCCAGTAGTTGCCGTCAACTTCCCCTTGGTGAGTTTCGAACCGTCCCGTTCAGAAAAGTAGTCAACTGAAGTTAGTCCCACCGTTCACCTGTAGCGTTTGACCTGTCATATGGCGAGACGCCTCAGAGCTTAAAAAGATTGCGACATCAGCAATTTCTTCCGGAGTGGCCATAGCACCGAGCGGAACAAGTTCGCTCGCTGCATTGATCTCCTCTTCTGTCATCCCGTCTCGAGGTTGAGCTGTGTCGACGATGCCCGGAGCGATTGCATTGACCCTGATGCCGTGAGGAGCAAGTTCGGTTGACACAGACCGGGTAAAGCCCACTATCGCCCCTTTGCTCGCTGCGTAATGGGTTCCACGAGCTGAGTTGCGGAAAAAAGCTACAGATGACAGATTCACTGCTGTCCCGCTTCTACCTTGTTCGATGAGTTCACGAGCCATCATTTGCAGGCAACGAAACCCACCAACAACATTGATGTTCTGGACTTGGTTCCAGTCATCGTCGCTTAGGTCCAAAAAGGAACACCTAGGAAAAATTCCGGCGTTATTCACTAGAAGGTCTATTCCGCCAAGTGTCTGCCCGACTTCGAAGGCTCTGACGCAATCCGACCTAATGCCGACGTCACCTTGAACTATTTGAGCCTCAGCGCCGACGGAGTTGACCGCAGAGCAAACTTCTTCAGCGGCAGCTTGATCGTCAAGGTACTGGATGAGAACTGAAGCTCCTTCGCGCCCCACAGCTTCAGCGATAGCTTTACCGATTCCTTGTTGAGCCCCAGTCACTAGGGCGACTCTTCCTTGGAGTGTCGTCATAGAGCAAGATTAGTGACCCGTGGGCGCTCGCGTTTGTGGCTGAGGCGAGCTCCGGTTTTGTGTCGACAGATGAACGATAATGGTCGACATGGATTTGGTAATAAAACGCGGCACCGTTGCGACCGCTAGCGGAGGTGCGGTATTGGACGTGGGTATACAGGACGGCCAGATAGTTCAGATGGGAGGCGCCATGTCTGCCGCCCACGAGATAGATGCGGAAGGCATGTTTGTTCTACCTGGAGGTGTAGACCCTCATGTTCATTTAACTCCGCCAAGAACCGGACCAGGTTTGGAAAGTTGGGCAGACAATTTTGAAATAGGTACGAGAGCAGCATTAGCCGGGGGTGTTACCACGGTAGGCAATATGTCGTTCCCTCGTAAGGGTGAAAAAATGAGCCAAGGACTCGAGCGCGATGTCGAAGACAGCAATAGCACTTCTCTAACAGATTTTTTTCATCATCCAGTTCTTTTGGACCCTGACCCCGACTCGCTCGAGGAAATCCCCGAATTAGCAGCATCAGGACATCCCAGTATAAAAATCTTTTTGTCCTTCAAACGCTTCGATCGAAACGTGGATGATTTCCTTCGAGCAATGCGTGCCGCCTCGCAGGCAGGTTCTGTAGTGCTGCTGCATTGTGAAGATGCTGCGTTAATGGGTTGCTGCGGTGAACTTGTTCGCGAGGCTGGATTAAGTTCACATCGACATTACCCAGAGACGCGACCTGTGGTGGCAGAACGAATTGCGACTGAACGCGCTGTTGGGTTTTGTGAAATTAGTGGCGCTGCTACTTATATCGTTCACCTCTCAAGCCAAGCAGCCCTAGAGGTTTGTCGATCAGGTCGGGCTCGGGGGCTGCCTCTTTACGTTGAAACTCGTCCGATCTATCTGCATCTCGACCGATCTCGGTTCGATGAACCAGATGGAGCCAAATACGCCGGCGCCCCGCCGTTGAGGGAACACTATGACCGAGATGCTCTGTGGGCCGGCATTGTTGACGGATCGGTGAGCACAGTCGCCACTGATCATGCACCGTGGACGTTGGAACAAAAGTTAGATCCAACTTTGGGCCCGGCGGAACTTCGTCAAGGGATGGCTGAGTTAGAGACGAGCTTGCCAATGTTGTGGTCACTTGGTGTAGCGACCAAGAAAATCTCGTTGAACCGGTTTGTTGAAGTAACCAGCACCAATCCAGCGAAATTATTTGGGATGTACCCGCAAAAGGGTTGCATAGCTCCGGGTTCCGACGCTGACTTACTCGTGCTCGACCCGAACGAAAAACGGATCATCGATGGAAGCCAAATGCATTCCGCTGCCGGATATTCACCCTATGACGGTTGGGAAGTAGTTGGCTGGCCCAAATTTACGCTAAGTAGGGGAGAGGTAGTCGCCGAGGGGTCCTCGGTCGATGCATCTCCAGGTCGCGGAAAACTGGTTCATAGACAACCTTTTGAAAGGCCCTAGCGGAACTCAGATGTCTAATGGGGGTGCGAGGATCGGGTCTTGAAATGTTTGGACCTCGACTAGGTCTCCGACCTTGATTGTTGAACCAGCTGGAGCAACGCGACAGCCCATCCCAAACAAGGCGTTACCTTCCGTCATTGTTTTCCAATTGCCTTCCAGAGTTGGAGCCTCGCTACACCATCTGTGAGCGCGCAGAACAACAGCGGGTTCGCGTTGTCTCTCACCAGACTCTTGGTCAATTTGTGGAACGGCGCATCGGGGCCAAGGAACCTCAGCTGTCAAATTGGCTGCGCCGATGGTCAGGTCACGCCAACTATCTTCAATCCAAGGTTCGCCGGCATCGACAATCACGTTTGGCCTGAACCGCTCCATACCGAAAGGCTGCAAAGCTCGCTCTTGAAGCCAGCGCACAGAAGCAGAATTAGCCAGCAATACAGGCGCTAAATCCACAAATGTGATGTTTTGTTCGAAAGAGTCGATGGACGATGGAGCGCGATGTTTGGAGTCATCGGTTACAGCAGCGAAACGATAGATTCCCCCTAAGAAATCGGAGATCCATGCGGCTGCCTCATCACCTCCATCGACGCCATTAACCGGTCTCTTACCTACCAAAGGCAAGACGGTAACTGCAGATGCATCGTCGACACTTAACGTGACCGACCCGGAGCTAGACGTTGACAAAATGACGTCATCGCCATCTAGAGCGGTCTCGACCGTAGCCAACGACGGCTGGTTGCGTTGAGTCACGCAAACACCATCGGCGTCAACGATTTGCCATTCGCGGTCATGAGCCAAACCGGTACTCAGTACCGAAGCCTCATCTACCTCGATCCGTCGACAGGACTTAACAGGGTGGATATGAATTGCTTCTACCCGAATCTCACTCATAGCGGAGCGTAACACCCCAAATAATTTGCATCCGTAAGTGGCCGCACGTTTCAGCAAAAGTTCTTGAAATTAGTCGAGCTTTTTCAACAACACCGAACACCAAATTTCTGCATACAGTCGTGTGTTGCCCACTCTGGCATGACCGCTCGAAGAGTCCTATTTCGAGTTCGACAACTTTCTCGAACTGCTATCCAGCCCGCAGATATTCATATTGTCCGAAATGACAAGGAAGCTCTAGCTCTCTTCAGCAATACGCTTGGCCCGGTTACGAAAAGCTTTAACCGAATTCGCAACTAGAAATCCTGCGATGACAATTGTGGCGAGTTGAGAGAATAAAGCCCATCCAGTGCTTCCTCTGCCTATAAGCGAACCCAGACTTCCGATCACCGCTAACAGAGCGACAGTAGCCATTGCGTGCATCAGATGATGGCCGAGGTCCGGTTTTTTCGTAGCCATAACCCCTAAGACCAGAAGCAACGCACCAATAAAAGCCGGAATGAGGGAGGTAACGCTGCCAGAGTCGGAGACGATTGTTACGACAATGCCAAGCGCAATTAGTAATCCACCACAAAGTGAGGTTTGTTTAGCCATTGAAAATCCTGTCGGTCGGTTCAAGTCCTAAACGACGGTAATACCGTTCGGTTCAAATAGGAACCTCAAACCGAATGAAACCTTGCTGACCTTAGGATCGACTCTCCGACCAACTTTGACCACTTTGCACATCGACATCGTGGGGAAGTCCAAGTACCCGTTCGGCGACGATGTTTCGTTGGACTTCGCTAGTGCCGCCGCCAATCGTTAATGCAGGCGAGAACAAAAAGCCGCCATGCCAATTTTGCCAGCCTTCGACTACAGAGTGCGTGGTTGGGAACTCTGGATCGCCACCCAATGGGCCGGTATCGGTCAACATGCCATGCGTTCCGGTTAGGTCTTTAGCTAACTCCATAATGTTTTGGCCGTGCTCGTCGGCCAAAGCTTTGCGCACTGAAGCTTCCGGACCGGGTTGCCGACCTTGGAGTCGAGCACTTAAAGTTCGTAACCTAATTAACCTCAATACTTCACCTTCGATGTGAAGTCGAGCGGCTCTGTCTCTAAGCATCGGGTCAGATATCCCGCCGGCATCACGAACGGTATTCAAAAGGTCCACCGCGCTTGGCCCGCTTCCCCACAGTGCGCCTTCACCTGATAACGAAACACGTTCGTTGCCCAAAGTTACTTTGGCAAGACGCCAACCATCATTCTCTTCGCCTATGCGATTCTCGACCGGTAGTTCCATATCGGTGAAAAAAGTTTGGTTAAACGAATAAGCCGTAGTCATGTCAACGATCGGTTGAAGTTCTAAGCCCGGAGTGTCCATCGGGCATATGAAATAAGAAACTCCCCTGTGTTTAGGAACGTCAGGGTCAGTTCGTGCAATCAGAATTCCGAGCTGGCTTCTATGAGCGCCAGACGACCAAATCTTTGAACCATTGACGATATAGCGATCACCATCGCGGACAGCCCTAGTTGCGAGACTCGCCAAATCCGATCCGCTGTCAGGTTCGCTGAAGAGCTGACACCAAATTTCTTCACCGGTCAGAATTGGCCATAGATAACGCTCTTGCTGCTCAGGCGTTCCGCCGAACAAAATTGTTGGCCCAGCCCAACCCAAACCGATACCTCCAGCGGCCCGCTTTACACCTGCTGCCGCTAGCTCCTCATCGATAATCAATTGATAAATAGGATCTGCGTCGAGTCCGTACGGCTTGGGCCAATGAGGCGCAACGTAACCCGAACGGGCCAATTCTTGCTGGCTTGGGTCTCCATCGTGTTGGCCTAGCCAGTCACGAATTTCGAGACGTCTTGGATCAGTATCGCCTGGCCAATCAAAGTCCATTTAGGCAGAATAGAACGATTACAGCTACGAGGGCCATCGAGATGCGGTGAACCACTTTGTCGCGGCTCTGTTATCTCTCAGATGTATCGACAGAAAACGGTAAAGCAATTAACGCCGATTCGAGATAAGCCGTTTGCGGAGCGAGGACTCCGTTTAGCTGCCTAAGGTGATAGCACGTCGTTAAATAGCAAAGAAATAAGAGGAATGGCCGTGGAGGACTACAGCAGCGAAGCAGCCCAATTCAGGTCCGAGATAAAAGGCTTCCTAAACACAAACCTGCCAACACAATGGGGTGGCATGGGCGCATTTACGCCCGAAGAAAGAAAGTCCTTTGTCGCATCTTGGAGAAAAACTCTCTCAGAAGAACAATTGTTAGCGGTCGCCTGGCCAGCCGAATATGGAGGTGCAGGTCTCAGTCAGATGGAACGAACCGTGCTCGCAGAAGAACTAGCCGCTGTGGGAGTACCAAATGGGACCGATAATGACCCGTTCTCTATCGGGATGATCGGTCACACAATTATTGAGTGGGGAACTGACGAACAGAAAAATCATTTCTTGCCGCGAATCCTCGATGGAAGCGACGTCTGGTGTCAAGGCTACAGTGAGCCGAACTCTGGGTCAGACCTGGCGTCGCTTGCGACTCGAGCAGAGCTCGATGGTGATGAATGGGTAATCGACGGCCAAAAAATATGGACATCCCAAGGGCACAACGCGAATTGGATCTTCGTGCTTTGCAGGACCGAGCCTTCAGCGGTAAAGCACGCTGGAATTTCGTTCCTAATGTGTCCGATAGACCAGCCTGGAGTCGAAGTCCGACCAATTGTGAATGCGTCTGGCCACCACGATTTCAACGAAGTGTTCTTTAGCGAAGCCCGAACAGCCAAAGAAAACGTCTTAGGCGGAGTGAACAACGGTTGGGCCGTGGCGAACACCCTCTTGGCCTACGAACGCGGCGATGACGCAACGACCAATGGCATCAGATACGGCGAGGAATGGCAGCGACTAGTAGCGGTCGCCCGAAGGTACCGAAAACTAGATGACCCAGTGATGCGCCAACGATTTGTAGCTTCCTACACCACTACTCAGATCATGAAGTTCATGGGACTTCAGACCGTCGCCCGCTCAATGCGTGGATACAGTCAGGGCCCAGAATCATCGCTCAACAAGCTGTTGTGGTCTGAACATCATCATCGATTTACCGAGTTAGCAATGGATGTCATAGGGATGGATGCAACGGCGCCATCAGGACGCGATGCGGCCACTGGAGTGGGCGTCGACGATGTCGGGTCACCGTTCTCATCACAAGCTTGGGTAACAACATTCATTGGAGCTCGACCTGGCTCTATCTATTCAGGTAGCAACGAAATTCAGCGCAACATCGTCGGGGAGAGAGTTTTGGGTCTCCCCAAAGAACCGCGCGCCGACGTTGGGCCTTGGAACGAAACGACACGTTCTTAACCTATTCGAGCGTCTCTGCTGCGGCTAGATCGGCAATCTTTTCAGCGCCGTAACCCAATAGTCCAGATAAGACCTCGAAGGTGTGTTCGCCCAGAAGCGGAGCTGGGCCTTTAGGGCCATGCGTACTGCGAGACAAAGCGAAACGACTATTTTCAACCAGGCATTGCCTATCTGGGTGTTCAACCCAAATAAAAGCCTCCCGATGCTTCAACTGCGGGTCCGCGAGGCACTCAGCGCTGCTCTGCACCTGGTGAGCGGCAATTCCTGCTTCGACTAAGAGGCCCATGACTAGATCGGCAGGTCTAGTCGATGTCCATTCTGTTATTGCTAGTTCGATCAGAGTTTGGGCTGCTCGTCGTCCCGCTACAGAAGACATTTCTGGATCGGCTTCAAGGTCAGGTCTCTCAATGATTCGACACAAACGCGTCCACTGAACATCGTCTTCGACTGCTATGGCCACCCATTTATCTTCCCCGAGGCATGCAAAGCCTCCATGAGGACTCATGTCTGAATCATCATTGCCTATTGCTGTAGCGAGGCGACCCGTGGCAGATGCCTCTAGCACTGCTGGCGCTATGAAATGAAGCGCAGCTTCGGTTTGAGCAAGATCGATGTATTCACCAGACCCAGTTCGCCTTTGCTTGTCTAAAGCTGCCAAGAGTGTCGTCAACATGAAATGGGTTGATGTGTAATCGGTGTATGCACCGAAAGGACCCGAGGGGGCGCGATCTGGCCATCCGGCAAGTCCGTAAAAGCCTGAAAGTGCAGCTCCTAAATTGCCGTATCCGGCAAAGTTTGCTGTCGGACCAGACTGCCCAGTTAGGCAAGTAGAGAGCATTATCAGTCGGGGGTTCAACCCTTGGACTTTCTCCCAGCTCAGACCCCAAGAATCCATTTTCCCAGGAGAGAACGAGTCGCAGAGGACGTCAGCCCATCCGATGAGGTCATGCATCACCTCTAATGCTTCCGGTCTGTTCATGTTGAGTGCTAGTGAGAGCTTGCCTGCGTTAGCAGTGTCGAATAGAGCGGATCGTTCGAGACCTGGCTCGTTATCCCACACCGGCAAGAAACCTCGAGCGGCGTCCGGTTTATGTGTCGACTCGATCTTGACCACCGTTGCCCCTAGGTCTGCCAGAGCTCGGGTCGTAAAAGGCCCGGCAAGGGACCACATAAAGTCGACAACCTTTACTCCTTCAAGAGGGGCCGAAGGCTCAACTTCTCCTAACTCAGATATAGAAATCTTTCGAGGGGTAGCCAAAACCTGTTGAGTATTTTCGCCTAATTCGGATATCTGATTGGCGGCGTTCAGTGGCGTTTGTTTGGTAAGAGCAAATCTGCCGGGTGCCGTGATTTCGTCGTCTCCCAGCGCGATCCGGTCAAAATAAGAACGATGGTTTAGTTGATCGCTGGCTAGAACGTCGCCGATGTCGGCGATGGGGGCCATGAGGAGTTTCCGCTCCATAGCCACTTCCAAGAGTTCAGTCTTGGTTTTGGATGAAGTGCATCTTGCGACTGACTCTTTGGCTTGCTCCCATTGGGTCGCTGTTACTTCTCCGGACTCCAACATTAACGCGAAATTCACCCAATCCAGATTCGCGATGTCGGGTGTCACAAACCCTTCCTCTAGGACCCAATCCATCAACCTTGCTGTAACCGGGCCAATTGCATCTCCAAACACGTGTGTGATTGAGACGAACCCATCTTTGGCGGGGTACACAAGTCTTAGATCGATGGGGCCGACCTTGGCGCCGCCTCCGCTCCTTATGGGAGTCGGGAAGTTACATGCCTCGGCTAGGACTCCAGCTTGGGTAGCGATGGGTATGACTTGCTGAGCAGCGACATCAACAACTTGGCCTAGCCCCGAGCGCCCCCGCTCGAACAGCGCGGCCACTACTCCGCCAGCTAAAACAGCGGCACCAAAATGAAAAGCTTGCGGCACAGATACCCGGAGAGGGGAGCGGTCAGCGTCTCCGGTGAAAGCCATTGTGCAGGCCGAAGCCATAAGAGTGAGATCCGTGGCAGGCCAACTGGCTTTGGGTCCGGTATGTCCAAAGGCGGTAAGCGTTCCCACTACCAGCGATGGGTTGCGGTCCAAAAGATATTGGTAGCTGAGCCCGAGGCTTTCCAGAACGCCAGCGCCTTGTGACTCGATGAGGCAGTCGGCGCCTTCGACTAAGTCCAGTAAACGGCTTCTCCCATCGGAAGAAGCTAGGTCTAGGACGACTGATTTTTTTCCGCGGTCATAGGCGAGGTGGGTCAAGGAATTGCCTGAATTATCGAAGGGCCCGCTCCTGCGGGTGGCGACACCCTCCGGTGGTTCTATCTTTATGACTTCGGCTCCCAGCATAGAAAGCATGAAACCGGCCAAATGGCCTCTTTGATCCGTTATGTCCAGTACCCGGTATGCGGAAAGCATTGCTCGGTTACCCCCCGTTCCTCTTTCATAGTCTGCCCCGTACTGGGTGCGTAGGTCCATGCAGGATTAGCCACTGGTTTGAAGAACACCCCGACTTGTGGGCTAACGCTGTTTCCTCGCCTTAATTTCCATCGCTGTTTAAGGCGTGACTATTCCTGCATGGTGTTAGCTCAAAGTTCGAAGCGCCACGAAAACCAGAGGAAATAGAACTCCCGGGTTATCGACGAAACGCCGCATAAAGGTTGCTGGTCATCACTCTGCAGTAGCGGCGAAGCCCTTTTCTAGATCCTCAATGATGTCTTCAAGCGTTTCAAGTCCTACCGACAACCGAATCAAACCTGGTGTGACCCCTGCGTTGCGTTGCTCGGACTCTGTCAATTGGGAGTGAGTGGTAGAAGCAGGATGTATAGCCAAACTGCGAACGTCACCAATATTTGCGACGTGGCTATGAAGTTCTAGGCCCTCAATAAATTTACTCCCTGCGTCTGACCCGCCTCGTATCGTGAACGCTGGAACCGAACCGTAGCCACGTCCTGCTCCAAACTCTTTGAGACGGTTATGCCAAGCGCTTGATTCCAGCCCTGCGTACTGGACGTTCTCCACTTTGGGATGATCTTCTAAGTATTCGGCCACGGCCTGAGCGTTAGCGAAATGGCGTTGCATTCTTAAACTGAGAGTCTCAAGGCCTTGGAGGAAATAGAAAGCGTTTTGGGGAGCAACGGCCGGGCCAAGGTCTCGTAACAACTGCACACGCGCTTTTATGATGTACGAACCAGCGCCTAATGCTGGCCAATAAGCCAGGCCGTGATAACTCGGATCTGGATCTGTGAAGTTCGAAAATCGACCACTAGCGCCGTAGTCAAAAGTTCCGCCATCAATAATCACACCGCCGACCGAGTTGCCGTGTCCTCCAATAAATTTTGTCATTGAATGGACCACAATGTCGGCCCCAAGACTTAAAGGGTTGAGTAAGTAGGGGGTCGCAACCGTGTTATCTACTACAAGGGGAATTTTGGATCCATGAGCAACTTGCGCTACACCCGAAATATCGAGACAGTCGTTGCGCGGGTTGCCAATTGTCTCTCCATAGAACAATTTCGTATTGGGTTGGATAGCAGATTCCCATGCTGTTAGGTCATCGGGATCTTCAACGAAGGTCGTCGTGATACCCATTTTGGGGAGTGTGTAATGCAATAGGTTGTAGGTGCCTCCATAGAGAGAAGCTGACGCAACCACGTGATCCCCAGCTTCAGCCAGGTTCAATATCGCGAGTGTTTCCGCAGCCTGTCCCGAGGCCACGGCTAAGGCTCCGGGAATTCCAATAGACGTGCCAGTTCCTCCCTCCAAAGTTTGAAGGCGAGCTTCGAGAACCATTTGAGTTGGGTTCATTATCCGGGTGTAAATATTTCCTACTTCGCTCAGGGCGAATAAGTCCGACGCGTGGTTCGTATCTCTGAACACATACGATGTGGTCTGGTAAATCGGGACCGCTCGGCTTCCAGTAGTCGGGTCAGGTTCTTGTCCCGCGTGTATTTGTTTTGTGTCGAATCCCCAGTTTGCGTTCATCGCACTCTCCTTAATTGTTGTGTTGCTATAGGAGTGGACAAAAAGGCTTCCCTTGCCGCGAGAACGCAGAACGATCTCCTCGGACAGTTTGTTGCTCCGGCGATAAACCGCAGCCATATCCCTACAAAGTAGGAAAGCACCTTGGGTGTCCACCCCAGGTTGCTGGGTGCACGGGAGTGCACCACTCTTGATAACAAGCCCATCTCAGCACTTTTACTTGTTGATTGCAAATACTTTGAACGACTGGTACTCCATATTGAGGTCTCGGAGGGTGATCTCTCTGACACACTGAGGGCATGTCGAGATTTCAGCGGGTTAAAGAAACCGATGCGTCTGGAAATACGCGCCTAGTGAGCTTGGAAGTTGCAGAAGATGCTGTCTATTCAACATCCAAAGCGGAAATGTGGGAAGGACGACTGCCCTTAGCAGCTTTGATAGACCTACAAATTTCTCGAGATGGGTCCTCAGACCGAGTGATGGCAGAAACGAAACATGGCCGAATCCAGTGGGTTTTGAAGAACGGCCAAAGCTTGATTGACGCCATCGAGGATTGTCAAAGCTAACCCTTTCTGTGGTCTTCTAATTTCGGTGTCTTCATAACAGCCTCTGCGGATTCAGCGAGGGTGACTATTAAAGGCTTAGGCTCTGACAAGCGAGAGAGGACAGGCCCATGATCACTGCAATGCCGCGAATAGCCATCGCCGTCAACGATTTTGAACAAGCTCTGACGACCTTTAGAGACGAGATGGGTATGCATGTCCAGGACTTTTCTGCGGAAACCGTCCCCTCCCTCGGAGCTCACGTTGGGATGTGCCAACCAGATGGCGGGAGCAACATTGAGCTAATGGCGCCCTCCAACCCCGATGAGCCATTAAGTCAAGCTCTGCAAAAATTTCTCGACCGGCGAGGGGAAGGTATCTACGCAATGATGCTCGAATCACCGGA
>JUEP01000027.1 GCA_000817105.1 marine actinobacterium MedAcidi-G3
GAACTCCTTCGACCCCCCCTCCTCTTGACCCTGTCCCCACCCGCAAGCCATTGGAGGGAATAAAGGTTCTGGACTTTACGTGGGCGATAGCTGCGCCAATGGCTACGCGTAACCTTGCGGACCACGGGGCGACTGTCGTAAGAGTCGAGTCCGAAGGACGGATCGACGTGATTCGTAATGCTGGTCCTTTCGTAAATGATGAAACTCACCCTGACAACACTGCGCAATACCATTCCGCTAACGCCGGAAAACATATGATCAGCCTTGATTTATCTGTCGATGAAGCCCACACGGTGATTTGGGATTTAATTGACTGGGCAGATGTCGTAATCGAATCGTTCACTCCGAAAGCAATGGCGAATTGGGGACTCGACTACGAGTCGATAAAGAAGCGCAAACCGGACATCGTGATGTTGTCAAGTTGTTTGATGGGACAAACCGGTCCCATGAACATGTACCCAGGATTCGGCAATCTTGCAGGAGCACTAAGCGGTTTCTACGAAATCACTGGATGGCCAGACAGACCACCTAGCGGACCGTTTCTTGCCTACACCGACTACACCGCCCCGCGCTTTACCGTGGCAGCTCTTGTCGCAGCACTAGATCATCGACGCCGAACAGGTGAAGGCGTTTATATAGATCTGAGCCAGCACGAGTCAGCGTTACATCTTCTTGGGCCAGCTCTCTTGGACCAGGAAGTCAACGGGCGGACCGCTCAACGGTTAGGTAATGCCAGCGAAAGGTACGCGGTTCATGGTGTTTATCCGGTTCAAGGTGATGACAAATGGATCGCTGTGGTGTGTCAGAACACAGCAGCTGAGGAAAACCTGTCCCAGCTCATAGGCGGAGGTGACTTGGGCGACTCGACAATCGCTAATTGGACTGCGTCTCAAGATCGCTTTGAACTCCAGGAGCTTTTGCAATCTCATGGTATTGCAGCTCACATAGTTTCAGATTCAGTTGATGCGGTCTCCGATCCTCAGCTGATCCATCGTGATCACTTTCGACGAGTACCTCAGGCATACGCCGGAGAGACGGTGGTCGAAGGTTCCCATTATCAGTTCAGTCGAACTCCCTCCAGCGTTCTTTGGGGTGGCCCACCCATTGGTGAGCACACCTTTGAAGTGCTGAGTGAAATGTTGGGTTACGACGGAGACAGAATCGCGAATCTTGCTGCAGTTGAGGCTCTCTATTAAGACGACTGGAGCACACTCAAGAGCGGTACTCGGGTCATCATTAATGCAGCGTCGCGATTTGGGTGCAACAATCAAATAGGAGCAACGAAAGAAGGTCCTTTGTGAACGAGCAAGACCGACTCGAAATAGCGACATCATTCCTAGATGAACTTGAGGCTAAAGCCCAACACCACACCATGGCAGACAGGGTCGAAGATCCCTCTTTGGAGAACGCCTATCTCATACAGGACTCATTTGTCGACATCATGCTAAGTCGTGGCGAGCAGGTAGTCGCCTGGAAAGTCGCTCTTACAAGTAAGGCAATGCAAGAGTTTTGCGGGGTGGACCACCCTTTGTCGGGCGCCGTTTTCGGCAGCCGCGTTCAAAAGTCTCCCGGACAAGTGGTTCTGAGCGAACACCGGCATCTCGGTTTGGAGTGCGAAATTGCTGTTCAACTAGCAACTGATCTAGATCCGACAAAAACGCACACAAAAGAAACAGTTCGAGACGCAGTAGATGCTTGCTATCCATCCTTTGAACTCATCGAAGATCGAGACGCCGACTACGACCAACTCAATCCCTTCGATTCAGTATCTGAAAATGCTTGGAATGCCGGAGTGGTTTTGGGCTCTCCTTTCACGAATTGGCAAGACCTTGACCTCGTCAACACTCCGACTGTTTTGGAAGTAAACGGAGAGGTCCTCGGATCGGGTAAGACCGGAGATGCGTTAGGGCACCCTTTCGAAGCAGTGGCTTGGCTAGCAAATCACCTCAATGACCGGGGACGCACGATTCGAGCAGGAGAGTTTGTGATGACCGGTAGCACCGTAATCACTTATTTTCCACAGACCGCTGACCGCGTAAAGTTCTCTGTGGGTGAGCACGGGTCAGCCGAACTGGCTTGCCTCTAGCATCAATACGATTAATTTCTCACCCCTAACTATGGTCATTGACTAACCTGTTACTAAATCAGGGACTTGGGGAAAACGATGAGCAACATAAAAATCGTTCCAATGGCCAGCAAAGCGTTCGGCGCGACCGCCACTGGAGTGGACCTAAAAAATCTATCTAAAGCTGAGTTCGAGGAACTGCATGCCGCCTTTTTGGTGCACGGGTTTTTGCTTTTTCCAGAACAGCACCTCACGGAGCAGGAAAGCACCGCATTCGGCGAGCGTTTCGGAAAATTAGAATTTGGTGGAGCGCCTATGGCGAACCAAAAAAAACACGACGACGGTACCTTCGGCAAGATCCATAACCTTCAGTCCCAAATAATGCGAACCAACGTCGGAAACGAAGCTTGGCACACCGACTCCACCTATAAACCGATCTCAAGCAAGGTGGCGATGCTTTCAGCCGTAGTCGTCCCAGACGAAGGCGGGCAAACCGAATTAGCTGACCTACGATCCGGATACGAAGCTCTCGACACCGCCACAAAAGAAATGGTGGCCGGGTTAAGCGCATACCATTCCACGAACTTCTCTCAAGCCAACGATCTAGGTGACTTTCCCGATGCAGAAGGTGAGGGCCTGTACGGCGAGGTCTATCACGGAGAGGCTTATCTTCGACCTATGGTCAAAGTTCATCCCGAGACAGGCAGGCCAAACTTGTTCGTAGGACGACACGCCTTTGGAATCCCAGGTCTTGCTCGAGAAGAAAGCCGCAAACTGATCCGCTCTCTCATAGAACACGTTGTAGCTGATGATTCACGCGTATACAGCCACAACTGGGTCGCTGGAGACACACTGGTGTGGGACAACCGAAGAGCTCTTCACCGGGCCCGGCCTTACGACTACAGCAAACCTCGATATCTCATTGGGACCCGAGTTGCTGGGGATCCTGCCTCTGAGTTGGCTTACTACCCCGAGGACCCTGCAGCTGAAGCTGGCAGATTAGCCCTGACCGAAGAACTCGGGTTTTTGCGTGAGGAAACCAAAGATCGAATGTACGGAGCAACAACAGCCACTTTCTGAGCGCACACCAGCGTTCTCGATTGGGCGACCATCATTGATTTACTCCAGTGACATCACCTGGTATAGAAACGCGTACAGGCCTCCCCACGGTGACCGTATGTGGGCTACATAATCAATTCCGAAACGACCGTCAAGATCTATCGGAATGGCGTTGCCAATCTGATGGTCAGCCGGCGTCAAAGCAACAAAGCCCGGTATTTGGTGTTGCCGGACCCACGCTAGTTGTCTTGATTCGTCACGCGAGAATCTGCCACCCCCATCATTCAAATAAATTTCTAAACCAGGGCAAGCTTCTTTTGCGCCGTTCGCACCACCGTGTGTTCGATCCGTGATGTCTATGTCCCCGTCGTTATCGACATCTAGAAGAACTACTTGCCCTTCTCCCCATACGGTGCACTGCGCTTCGACTCTTTCATCTTCGTAGTTCAACGCCCTTGGTTGTTCCCCCATCGCCTCGTCGCTGATATCGGTGAAATTTCCTGAGCCATCGTTGCGGAGGATTTGCATGAATCTTCCGACGTAGTAGAGGCTGCCTGCCCTCGTCGTTCCAATGACAATGTCTGTATCTCCATCTCCATCGATATCTGCGGCAGCTGCATGATTGAATTTGGTGCTTCCAGATCCGAAAGGTCCTGTGGGAAGAGTTCGAACTTCCCATTCAGCGCTTGGTTTTTGCTTGTCGCTGACTGCTATTTGCGGTGGTCGGGGGTCCAAAGAATTTATTTCGTCGCCCCAGAATAAGACCGGGTCGGCTAAACCATCACCGTTGAAATCTTTAAGAAGGGACGACATTACGTAGTGGTCGGTACGACGCATTCCTTCGGGCAAACTTTCGATTGAATTCACAAAACCTGTTCCGCTGTTATTCAAAAACAAAGTCCGAGCGGCAAGGATGTCTGGGTACCCATCGCCGTTTATGTCTCCCGAAGAAGCGTCATGCGCAAAAAATATGGTGTCGCGATAATCGATGGTGTCTGACGCATCAAAGAGTTTGCCCTCCTCGGACAGAAGCAAAACGTGAGGGTCCATTTCATTGATTCTCTCGCCGCTTGGGAGGAGTTTGAGTAAACCTTGTGAGCCGGCGAAGATATCGTCGACTCCGTCTCCGTTGAAGTCGTCAACAATAAGGCGGTAGGCCATGTTGCGTTCCGGTGGCTTTCCTGAGGCGTAGATAGCTGGGTCTGCTATTAGTCGACCAGCTCCATCGTTGAGGTAGACCCTCACTGTGCTCCGCTCTTTGTGGCTCATCGTGTGCGGAAAAATTACCCATCCCACTACCAGGTCTTGGTATCCGTCTCCGTTGAAGTCTCCGACCATCATGTTGTGTGCGTCAGCGGTAAACGACCCACCTAGCTCGTTGCAGTCGTTGATAGTTGGGTAGCAGTAGATTTCGTTGTAGCGCTCGTTTACGAAAACTGTTTCAAAACCAAAGTTGAAGACCGCATAGTCCTCGGTACTCGTGCCTCGTAAGTCCGCCGGGTTGAGGTGTCGGGTGCGCGCTACGTCATGTTCATATAAGGCCACCTCGATTTGAAGACCGATCTTTTTGGATCGCCCGTCAATTGCGGTGACGTTGACCGAGTAGTCGATTGTTTCGTTTTGTTGGACGATGGGACTAACAAGGCTGAGGGATTGTTTTAGTGCTGACAGCACAATAAATCGATCAGAAATGATTCGTATTTCAAGCAACTCTTCAGCGGAATCGACTGAAATTTCGAACTGCGAATAGCTGTTCACAGACGCCGGCGCCGTCACTGTTATTTCGAAGTCGTCGACATTCTCATCTAGCCCAATAGCCTCCGCAGTATCAGAGGCCTGATTCGAGATTCCTGTTGGCTCTGCGTCAACTCCATTTACAGCAGTCGACTGTGTTGAGATGCCATCCAATGCTTCGGTGGCCTGAGAGTCACCCGAAGTGGAACATGCGACAGTCAGAAACGCGCATCCGATCCAAATCGATAGAAATCTCACCCATTTATTATGGGTCAGATCTTGCCCTTCTCCAGGCTTCACTGTCAGCCTCGATGATCAAAAGCCGATCATCTCGCAACTTACTGGTCTCAGTTGGCTCCCATTATGGCTTTAGTTTCTAGGAACTCTTCAAAGCCATGTTGACCCCATTCACGGCCGTTCCCTGACTGTTTGTAACCGCCAAATGGCGCGTTGAAATCGGGGCCTGCTCCGTTTACGTGAACGTTGCCACTACGTATTCTTCTAGCTACCGACATTGCCCTATCTTGACTGCCAGACACATAGCCCGAGAGGCCGTAGGGTGTTTCGTTTGCCATACGCACTGCATCGTCGTCATCTTCGTACCCGATCATTACTAGTACCGGTCCGAAAATCTCTTCTTGGGCGATTCGCATGTCATTTGTAACATTGGTGAAGAGAGTCGGTCGGACGAAGTATCCGCTTTCCAAACCTTCAGGACGTCCAGTTCCGCCAGTGACCAGGGTGGCTCCCTCTTCAATCCCGGCCTCAATCAACGCCTGGATTTTGTTCCATTGCACTTCAGAAACCACTGGTCCAATAATTGTTCCATCACCGACCGGGTCTCCAACTGCAACCGACTCCATTGAGCCTTTAGCTATAGCCGCAGCTTCTTCCATACGGTCAAACGGGACAAACATTCTGGTAGCAGCGTTGCACGACTGACCAGAGTTGGTGCACATTCCAAAAGCATCACGCCCCACAGCTTCAGCCATGTCAGCATCGTCCAAAATAATGTTTGCGGACTTTCCACCGAGCTCCTGAGCCACTCGCTTTACGGTCGGAGCTGCGTTTCTTGCTACTTCAACTCCTGCTCGCGTCGAGCCGGTAAATGACATCATGTCAACTCCAGGATGCGCTGATAGGTGCGCTCCTACTGACGGCCCATCACCGTTAACCAAATTAAAAACTCCTGCTGGAACTCCAGCCTCGTCTAGAAGCTCAGCGAACAGAATGGCGTTCAGTGGAGCAACTTCCGATGGCTTCAGCACCATTGTGCAGCCCGCAGCAAGAGCCGGCGCTACCTTGCAGGCAATCTGATTTAGGGGCCAGTTCCAAGGCGTGATCATTCCCACGACACCAACCGCTTCTTTAGCAATCAGAGATTTACCCATCTGTTCTTCAAACTCATAGGAGCCAAGAATTTGGGCCATGGTCGCGAAGTGAGCTACCCCGGTCGGAGCTTGAGCTGCCTTGGCTAGCCCTTTAGGGGCCCCCATCTCAGCAGAAATCAAGGCGGCGAGATCTTTCGAACGGTCACTCAAAAGAGCCGTGATCCGGTTCAACAGGTTTACGCGATCCTCAACCGACGTCTGTGAGTAACTGTCGAACGCTGCCTGAGCAGCTTCAACGGCAGCATCTACATCGGCTGGGGCGCCCATAGCGATCGACGCTATTGGTGCTTCAGTAGCCGGGTTTATGACCTCAACTGTTGCGTCCGTAGACGGTTCAACCCACTCTCCATTGATATAAAAACGGCCTAAGTTTGAGCTGAGTTCCATGCGTCATCCTTCGATGGTGTTTGGTTTACCTTATAAATTTATATTGGGAAGCTTACTAGCTGAAAGCACAACGACAAAAGTGTCGATCGCGCATCGACGTTCATCCTAAAGACTAATGATCTCGGACCGATTATCATTAAGTCAGCACGAAAAAGGGGATGAAATGAGCGCTACCGTCGACAGCAAAGATCTACTGGAACAATCCGCGACCTTTGGAGCAATGACTGAAGGGACTGCTTTGGATTGGAAGATCATTGCCGCCCACAATCAAGTTCTTGCCAGCAGTGTCTCTAGCCGAGTTCTCGATCATCTCCGACTGTTAGAAGGCGATCACGGCGGATTTTCCGTCGACCGGATGGAACACTCTCTGCAGACCGCTACCCGCGCCTATCGAGCCAACAAGTCTGACGAGTACGTTGTTTGTGCGCTCCTTCATGACATTGGTGACACTCTTGGTTCTTACAACCACCCTGATATAGCTGTAGCGATCCTTAAGCCTTTCGTTAGTGAAAACCACCTGTGGATGGTAGAAAAGCACGGAATTTTTCAGGGCTACAACTTTTTCCACTACCTGGGTCTCGACCGCAACATGCGTGACCAATTTGAAGGCCACGAGGCTTACGACCTAACAGTCGAATTTTGTCAGGAGTTCGATCAAACAGCGTTTGATCCAAGTTATGACTCAATGAGACTCGAGGAGTTCGTACCCGCAGTCGAGGCTTTGTTCGCTCAGCCTAAGAATTCGATCTACCTTGACGACGGTGGCCAGATGTGCGGAACCGACTCATAGCCACCAACTGTTTGTTTTCCCGAGCAACAGACTGCAGCCAATGACGTCTATGGTGTCTCGCCATGACAATCATTCACTCATCCCCTTCTGCTGCCGCCGCACTCGAAGAATTCAACATTAAAAACTCGACTGCAATCCAAGTCGGTGAGTTGTATTTCTTCAGCGGCATGACGGCAATCAATCTTGAAACATTTGAAGTGACAGGTGGTGAGCTAGCCACACAAGCCCGAGTCGCTCTAGAAAACTTCGGTTCAATGCTCGAAGATATGGGTCTTTCGCTTGACCACGTCATCAAGGTCAATGCTCAACTCACCGACGTAACGCAGTTCGCTATTTGGAACGAAGTCTTTCTAGACGTGTTCGAGGCCCCGTATCCCTGCAGAACAACTGTTGGCGCCCCACTAGTAGTTGGAGATATTGAAGTCGAAATTATTGCGGCAACAACACCCAGGAGATAGCTAACGTCAACAGCCACTCATGAGCCTCTATCGGTGCACCGGACAGCACCAAAAATTGACGCTGTCAGCTAAAGGTGATGAGCTTCGAGGCCAAACAGCAAATCATTCCTTAAGGAAGTAAAAAATGTCTCAAACTATCCATGTCGTGTTCCCTTGCCAAGAAGGCAAAGGACCTGAGTTAATCGAAATTCTTCGCGGAGCTCTAGCAGACACTCGTGCATTTGAAGGCTGCGAGTCAGTCGAGGTTTACAGCGACGACAACAACCCGGACACCGTCGTTCTCTGGGAGAAGTTTGCACTCAAAGAAAACCATCAAACATATCTGCAGTGGCGAATGGACACTGGACTTCCTGAACTGCTCGCACCGGTATTGGCCGGAAACCTGCAGGTCACCTATCTAGATAGCCACGACGCTTAATAAAATTCTCTCTCTGGCTAGCAACACCGAGCGCAGAGATGTTCAGCTAATTGATAGCCACAAGAGACAGACATATGCCTCTCGATGAGTCCTCCACCTCAGGAGGACTCATCGCATTTTTGTAGGTCAGCTAATTAATGTAATTAGCTTTTGCGCCTGATCAAGCAACAGGCTTACCGGCATGGTTATGATCCAACTATGACTGATTTCGGCATAAACATGTTCCCCACCGACAAAGCAATTAATCCAATGATCTTGGCCAAAGAAGCCGAAGATCGAGGTTTCGAATCAATCTGGTTTCCCGAACACAGCCATATCCCAACAAGCCGAGAAACACCATGGGGCCTAAACCCAAAAGCGCCGCCACTACCAGAGGAGTACTGGCGAACACATGACCAGTTCATCGCTTTGGGAATGGCCGGGGCAGTTACAAGCAAAATTAAACTCGGCACTGGTATCACTCTCGTCCCACAAAGAGATCCGATTTGGCTGGCAAAGAGCGTCGCAACAGTTGACGCGTTGACTGATGGCCGTTTCCTTTTCGGTATTGGCTACGGGTGGAACAAAGAAGAACTTCACCATCACGGAGTCAAATTCGGTGATCGCCGGGCAGTAATGCGCGAACGAATTTTGGCAATGAAAGAAATCTGGGCTAACGACGAAGCCGAATTTCACGGCGAGCACGTCGAGTTCAGCTCCAGTTGGCAATGGCCCAAGCCAACCCAAAAACCACACCCTCCAATTATTTTAGGCGGAGCGGCTGGACCCAAAACGATGAAAGACATCATCGAATACTGCGATGGCTTTATGCCAATCAGCGGGCGCTACGACTTTGCGGAGCAAATCAACACCCTAAAACAGATGGCAGAGGACGCCGGTCGCGATCCTGAATCTTTTGATTTTGGACAGTTTGGAACTCCACCAAAGGCGGAAGTTGTCGACACTCTGATTGAGGCCGGATGCAATCGGGTCGTCTTTACGCTGCCCCCTGCTGATGCTGACACAGTGATTCCCAAACTCGACCAAATTTCAGAATTTAAAGATCAATACAAATAAATAGGGACGGGTTACTACCCGACCGCCACAAATTCTGGCTTCACGGGCCCGCACCGTTGCTATTGAGTTGGCTTCGCCTAGCGGCACCCAGATAGAAAGGTAAACAACTGCATGGACATCCCCTGCAAAGAGCGCTTCTACGATGATTTCTCCGTCGGAGAAAAATTCTCGCTCGGCACGGTCGTGATGAAAGAAGAGGAGATGATCAACTTCGCTACTCAATTTGATCCTCAGCGCTTTCACCTCGATCCCGAAGCAGCTGCTCAAACTATTTACGGCGGTCTCATCGCATCAGGTTGGCACACAGGTTCTCTCATGATGAAGTTGTTGGCAGAGGGATTCTTGGGAGAGCACAGCGTCGGGGCAGCAGGCCTGAGTGAACTCTCTTGGCCTGCACCGGTTCGGGTTGGCGACGTTTTGACATTAACCGTAGAGATTATGAAGAAGCGGGAAAGTAAGTCACGTCAGCATTTGGGACTCATCGAAATCAAGAACCAGCTCGTCAACCAAAATGGTGAGGTAGCCCTGCAGGCAGTTCCGACCATGCTGATCGCAATGAAAGATGATTCTGAGGGAAACTAACCAAGTCCAGCCACACTCGTTGCTTCCTCGCCACGCATTGTGCTACTTCGGAACCCAATGAAAACTAGACATAACCTGTATTTATCTAACCCGCAAAGAAGGAAATACCGTGGATAACGACGGCCCCTACTACGACGACTTTGAACATGGCATGACAATCCCTCCGCTACCGGCGGTCACCGTCACAGAAGCCGACAACGTCGCCTACAGAATGATCACCGGTGACCAACACTTTGCGTCAGCCGATCAAGACTCATACCAACAAATAAGCGGCTCCAGCAAAGCACTTGTCAATCCCGGATTAGTAATGCAGTTCGCTATTGGGCAGACAACCAACGCAACACGCAAAGCAATAGCAAATCTCTACTACCGGTCAGTTCGAATACTGAGATCCGTGGAAATTGGCGAAACACTTAAAACCACCACCACAGTCCTTGGATTGTCTGATGCCAAACCAAAAGACGGTCAACACCGCGGCAAAGTTTGGTTAGGAATCGAAACCTCAACAGATCGCGGCCCAGTAGTGCAATATGAAAGATGTGCCCTGGTAGCAAGCAAGTCAGGCTCTCCCGGTCATTCATCTGAAATCCCCGGCCCATCAGACCCAGCGCCTCTTGAAGATCTAACAAAACTCGTCCCCGAATGGGATTTGAGTGGCTTATCGCCCACGGGATGGGATCTAGGAGAGTCAAGAACAGACGCTATGAGCGACCATGTTGATCTAGCTCCCTCTCTAGCTCGAATGACCTTCAACCAAGCATTCGTCCATAGAGACGCATCAGCAAGTATTTACGGAAAGCGACTCGTCTATGGCGGTCACGTTCAAGGCTTAGCCCAGGCATCTTTGAGTCGTCTACTGCCCGGTCTTGCCACCATCGTTGCATGGGACGGCTGCGACCATATCGGGCCCGCTTTCGAAGGTGACCTGCTGAAATTCAGGCACGAACTAAAAGAAATCCTTCCCGTTAACGGCGGCCGGCTTATGCGGTTCGAAATACGTGGCGCCACAACGACCGAGCAAGAGTCCTCAGATAGTGACATTCTGGTGTGGACACCGATTGTTTTCGCTCCATAGACAAATCACGAAATTAGTATTTCGAGATTAGGACTTAGGTCACTGATTTGTAGGTGAGGGCGACGAGACGACGATTAGAGGTCGACTATGACACCAGTACTGCAAGGCCTAAGAATCATCGAGGGATCAGCCTTCGTGGCTGCTCCCCTAGGAGGCATGACTCTCGCTCAATTGGGAGCGGACGTCATTCGTTTCGATGCCATCGGAGGTGGACTCGACTATCAAAGGTGGCCGGTCACAGAAGAAGGCGTAAGCCTCTTCTGGGCAGGCCTCAACAAAGGTAAGCGGTCAATCCAAGTCGATCTAAGAAGCGAAGCAGGCAGAGAGCTCGTTACGCAGCTAATAACTGAACCAGGAGAAGAAAATGGGATATTTCTATCCAACTTCCCGGAGTCCAGTTGGCTTTCCTATGAACGATTGCGCGCCGAGCGCGAAGACCTGATCTACATGAACATCATCGGAAACCCCGATGAATCAACTGCTGTCGATTACACCGTAAATCCGTCATCAGGATTCGCCATGGCAACAGGGCCCACTGGCTCAACCATGCCCACCAACCATGTGTTGCCAGCCTGGGATACAGCTACTGGTTTAACTGCCGCTGTTGGACTGCTAGCAGCAGAGCGATATAGACAGAGAACCGGAATCGGTCAGCTATCAAAAATCTCTCTAACAGATGTCGCCTTCGCTATGGTCGCCAACCTCGGTTATATGGCGCAAGCACAACTGACCAAACAAGACCGAGTGCCAGTCGGCAATGACCTATACGGGGCATTCGGCAGAGATTTTGCTACCAAAGATGACAGACGCATAATGGTCGTCGCAATCAGCAAACGTCAGTGGCAGAGTCTCGCTGAAGCAACAAGCATCGTTGAACACTTACCAGCTATCGAAGATGCACTCGGAGTTGACCTCAGCAGAGAAGGCGACCGGTGGGATGCCCGAGACGCAATAGCATCGTTTATGGCACCGTTTATAGAGTCACACGACCTAGACGAAATAGCAGAAATCTTTGATGCTAAAGGCGTCTGCTGGGGTCCTTATCAAACCTTCGTCCAACTGGTCAACGAGGACCGCAGAGCTACCGCTGAAAATCCTATGTTTCGGCGCATCGATCAGCCGGGAGTTGGACGGGTACTCGCTCCGGGTTCTCCTCTATCATTCTCTGAAATCGACCGCGGAGAACCAACCGTTTCGCCTCGACTCGGGGAGCACACGGACGAAATCCTGCTCGAAATCCTGGGAATGACAACCACTGAAATTGGGAAGCTCCATGACGACGGCGTAGTAGCTGACGCCAACAGCTAGGAAATCGGGATCCCTCCCCTAGCCCCACCCGGTTAAGCAACAACGATCACCTTGCACTGCAAATAAAGTCCTTCTGCTAAGACCGGTCTCAAGCAGTTTTATGTTGCACCGAGTCGTCAGCGCCGTCAGCTTCCGCAGCAGTCACTACATGCTCCACCACTATCGATTCATACGAACCACTAGCCAATATTTGGGCCTTGCTTTGAATGTTTGGGTCAACCCCATCAACGATAATCATCCAATCCCAGTCACTATTGGTCGAGTTAAAATACATAGCTTCAATCGTTCCACCCCACGCCGCGACCGTTGCACGCACTGCCTCTTCTCGGGCCGCGAAACTAGTGTCCAAAACACCCTGCCACCCCTGAGATGTGTACTTACCTTTTTGAATTACGCGTGCCATGACGCCCACCTTCCATTTCGTTCATCCAAAACCTAATACAACATGACCCAACTCAAACTCGCAACGCGCTCACTAGAGAAGAGGCCACTATCTGCTCTCAGTCAGAGAGTGATAGCCCACGCTTAGGAAATAATTAAGTCTCGTAAGCAGTTCGGACCGAAATCCACAAACTGTTTCTTTTTAAACCGCGTCAATATCTCAATGCGGCGAGTAAACACCCATGTCCTGGCCTTTTTCAGTGGCCCAAAAGACTTCAGCAATTTCGTCTATATAAGCAAGCAGCTGATCAGCTACTGCAGGGTCAGTCGACTTCTTAACTTCTCCAGCCTGATGAATTGCTCTCCAAAATTGTGCATGAAGGTCTGGGAATTCTTCAAAGTGCGCTGGCGTAAAGAAGTCAGCCCATAGGACCATCAAATGGTGTTTGGTTTCTTCTGCTCGCTCCTCTTTTACGAGAACACATCGTTGACGAAAATGTTCGTCCGAGGATTCGTGGTATTTCACCATCGTCTTTTTGCAGCTCAATGCTTCGATCTTCGCTTGTGCCGGGTCATAGACGCCGCAGTACAGGTCGCAGTGGGCATGAGCGCGTTCAGCGTTAACAAAAAATTTGGACAGCATGTTAAGTAGCCTCATTTCTAGGTAAGTTTCCCGCCGAGTTACTCAAAGCATGAGCTTCTAAGGGGGCCAATATTTTTCCTCGAAGACGTCCGACGTCTATCGTCAAACGGTTCCTTGTAACGGGGGCCTCAATGGAACCCCTTTTTCTCGATGGCGACGGGGTGGTCGCCATAAGATCTAATCGCGCGACAGTCGGCCAATTACGAGTCGCACAACACCCTTTCGAAACCTCACGGTGGCTTCTCAAGCGCGTGGCCGCTGTACATTCTGACCACACAATGCGGCTACTTTCAGACAGCACAGACCACTCTGCTGTCGATTCACGGCAATTTGGCGATGTCGATATCCGCGGCTCGTACCGTGTTATTTTGCATTTCAGGACAGCGGTCCCTGGGCACGGCATCAAAATCAAGCTTCTGCTTCGGCCATATTTACCGAATTGCGAATGAGGTGGTCGAATGCGCTCAAACCTGCAGTTGAACCCGCACCCATTGCCACGGCTATTTGTTTATACGGCTCAGTAGTGCAGTCTCCAGCAGCAACGATCCCAGAAACAGATGTCCTGCAACGTTCGTCAACAATGACTTCATTGCGGTCCGATAATTCCAACGTGCCTGAGAGCCATTCAGTATTCGGAATTAAACCAATCTGAATAAATATCCCATCAAGCTCGACCGTGTTGCTTTCACCAGTACCTCGGTTTTCATAGGTCAGGCCGGTTACGCCCTCACCGTTGCCTTCAATAGATTTAGTCTCAGCGCTCAAAATAACCTGCACATTTTCGAGTCGTGTGAGCGCCCTTTGGAGAACCTCGTCCGCCAACAACTCAGGCATGAACTCCATCAACGTCACATGGCTCGCCAAGCCAGCTAGATCGATCGCTGCTTCTACTCCACTGTTACCCCCGCCTATAACAGCAACACGTTTACCCTTGAACAACGGGCCATCGCAATGGGGACAAAAAGCGACGCCCTTATTCAAATACTTTTCTTCGCCCGGCACTTCGAGACGACGCCAACGAGCCCCAGTCGCCAACACGATAGATCGAGCTCTGAGTTCGGCACCCGATGCAAGTTTGAGTATGTGTAACCCTGAAGCGTTAGCCGGAACGAGTTTTTCAACATTCTGAGAAGAAATAATGTCAAGTTCTAAATTGCGGAGTTGTTGCTCTAAGTCCCTGGCTAAAACAGGCCCTTCGGTCCGGATAACTGAAGGAAGATTTTCAATACCAAGGGTGTCGAGGAGTTGGCCACCAAAGCTGTCACTCACCACCGCGGTGCGCAAACCTTTTCGCGCCGCGTACATAGCCGATGCACATCCGGCAGGACCCGCACCAACAACTATCACGTCATAGGGATCGCGATCAGAAATCCGCTTGGCAGTTGCTGCAACCGAATCGACGTTTAACTTGCCCAAAATTTCCCCAATAGACATCAAGCCGTATTCAAAGAGCTCACCATTATGGAAGATCGCAGGAACTGAACCGATCTGACGCCTCTCCACCTCTTCAGGGAAGAGACCACCGTCGATAGTGGTGTGACGAATGCCCGGGTTAAGGATCGACATGATGTTCAGTGCTTGCACTACATCGGGACATTTTTGACAGGACAGCGAAACAACCGTTTCGAAGTGATGATCGCCGCCGACGTTGGAGATTTCCTCCGCAATGTCGGGGTCGACTACCGGTGGGTGTCCGCCTACTTGGAGGAGGGCAAGAACAAATGAGCTGAATTCGTGTCCCATCGGTATCGCAGCGAAATCCACCGACACGTCAGAATCTTGACGTTGTATCGAAAAACGCGGACGAAAACCCGAGGAGTTGACCTCTTTCAAAGAAAGTCTGGGCGAAAGCCCGATGACTTCGTTCAAGAACTCTGCCATATCACTAGACGGATCGCTTTCATCTCCATCGAACAAGAAAACGACATCATGAACGACTTTCTCGAGATGGCTCTCTAAAGCGGCTAGAAGCTCAGGTTCCAACACGGGATCGTATTTATATCTTTCCGCTCAGATCAAACGACGGAGCTAGCGTAGCTTCGCCCTCTTCCCAGTTGGCTGGGCAGACCTCGTTAGGATGCGCTCTCACGTATTGAGCAGCTTTAACTTTCCGAAGCAATTCGTTTGCATTACGACCAATTCCATCAGCTGACAATTCGATCACTTGGATCACACCATCTGGGTCGATGACGTAAGTCGCACGGTCAGCTTGGCCGTCCGATTCGATCATTACGTCGAAAGAACGCGTAATCGAGCCAGTAGGGTCGCCCAACATCGGGAATTGCACCTTGCTTACCTTGTCAGAGGATCCATGCCAGGCTTTATGGGTGTGGTGAGTATCAGTTGACACCGCATAGATTTCAACATCCATGGCTCGAAACTGTTCATATTTGTCAGCCAGGTCTTCTAATTCGGTTGGGCAGACAAAGGTGAAGTCCGCAGGATAGAAGAATACGACTGACCAGTTTCCATCCAACGCTTCGCTAGAGATATCCACGAAATCTCCACCGTGGAAAGCGGTTGTTGAAAAGGATTCAATCTTGGTTCCGATGAGTGACATGGCGCCTTTCTTTTCTTAGAATTTTCTCTACGTTCCGGGGGTATTTACAAGAGATTTTGCACCCAACAACACGCTCACAGGTGCTTGTTAACTTTAACTAATAGACTTTATAAGGTAGCCCTGCGATTATGGAAGGATTATGTCTTTAGGTCACCATTCCATAAACGAATTACCGAACTTTTAAACAAACCTCAATGGCGAGGCAAAAACTGACACCCAGTGCCAACATCATTCCCGCCTAGTCACGGATTTACGATCGTGAATCGAGATTAAATTTGTTCAAATTTCTTTCTTTCTTCCTCAGAGACATCACTGTTAGGTGAAGCCTCATTGCTTTTTCGCTTAGCAACACGCATGGATGACCACCCAGCTATAACGGCCGTCAACACTCAAAGCATGTAACTAACCTCCACTTCGAACTCTATGGCCGGTGTCGTCTCCAGACTCATAAATTTTTAAGGTTCAGTGCGTCTAACTCTTTCTAGAAACAATGCGGGATCGCCCACAGAACGTTCGCTAACGAGAACAAAGTTAGGCACGGCATCGAATCGACTCAATCGTGCCATCCAAACCAACGAGGGGACACAAGGACGACAACTGCAAATCAAAGCAGCGGCTCCAGGAGGGGCAGCTCAGCCCAGGTAGCTACACCCTCGAAACCGCCTGTGACCGGGCCGCCAAGACCAGCACTTATATATGGCTCGGGGCTGGCGGACCAGTCATATTCTTCGATTTGAGACACACTCCTACGGCCGTTAAGCATACGAAAAAGCTCATATTCTGAAAGTCGAAGGCAAACCTGTGGGTCATCTCCGACGCGCAATACGGGTCCAGTTCCAAGTTCGATAACTAAGTCTGGTGCGCCCTTACTCAGTAAATGTTGACGCCAAACTGCAAAACTTCCTTTGGTAGCTACTGTCAACGCCTCCTGAGGCAATACTGACCCCGGCGCCAAAATTGCTCTTAGATCAGCTTCGTGAACAGCCGCATCACCGAATGCGAACCGAGCAGGGTCACCCATACCTGGTTTGTCACCGAGGTCCCCTATCTCTGCTAACGCGACAGCCCAAGCTTGACTTAACTCCTCAAGGGTCAAGTCGGAAAGCCGTTTGACCCCCTTTTGAGTCCATTCTTCTGTTCCATAGCCGTCTAAGCGTCCTTCAACCCAGTCCTCAGCAACTGCGCAAACGTGGCGCAGTAGGTCTAAGGCGGACCACTGCGGACAGCTGGGTACCTGAACATTCGGGTCAATTGCGACAAGATCTACTATCCGCTCGCTGACGCCCTCGTACAGTCGCAACACACCGATATCAACCATTTCCCTAACCCTCTCGAAAACAGCTTCAGAAAACTGCACATATAGAGGCCTATCCCCATCGGCATTTAAAGGGTCACCTCTAGTCCACTCGTTCTAAGAAAGCTGCAAGATCTTCTACGAACGGTTCCAGAACATCGAAATGAACGCTATGGCCAACATTCTCAAAGTTGGTCGAGGTGAGATCACAGCCTTTATCTCGAAAGTCGTCCAAATCGGTCTCAACGAACAATCCGCCCAGCTCGGGTACTCCGTAAGCAAAGTGAATAGGGCATTGGATAGCTCGGATCGTTTCGTCTAGATCAAACGGCGGAAGAGAGTCGTCTTCGAAAAAGCTCGTAAAAATTTTAGGGTCCATTTGCAGAACACCATCAGCCATGATCTGGAGTTGTTCATCCGATCTGACATCTCCGAAGGTGATGTCACCGCCAAGGGAGACTCCCGCAATTCGAGCAGCCATTTCCGAACCTTTTTCATCGGCATCTAGCGCCTTTTCAAGCTCTACACCGATCTTCTTCAAGGCACCGATAAAGGCACTTCCCACGTGTCGCTTCTTCGCGACGAAATGGGGTGCTATGTCTTCTGAATACAATCCCGCCACCAGTTGCGGTTTCTGTCCTGCAGCATAGAAGGCTTGAATTCCGCCCTGTGAATGACCCACTACAACGCTACGCCCACTGACTCTTTCCAGAAACTGGCAAGTGTCGGAAACCTGGCCGACCCAGTTTGCATAGTCACCACTTTCGATATGAGAAGAGCGGCCATGCCCCCGGTGGTCCAGAAGGTATATCGGGCGGCTGGTTTCAAGACGATCAAGAACAGGTGCCCAGGTTGCCGTGGTCGAGGTCACGCCGCCCATGAACACGATAGGGACACCGATTCCTTCCCGATATTCAAAACCAAGTCTTACGTCATCTAACTGCAACACCCCTATACGCATCCATGCCTCCACCCTCGTATCCGAATAACAAAAACTGTAGCTCCAAGCCATTGGCGAAGGTCTCTATGCACTTCGGTTTTCCAGTTGTCGATATACCTCTTCCACCATTTCGGCCATAGACGGGTCTCTCTCAAGTACTTGTCGGCCCCACTCCTCGTGGAAACGACGCTGTCCTGGGTTCTCGAGTAGCTGCATCCATTGCTGCTTAAAACGCTCCGTGTTGGCACCATCCCGTTTCAAGCGCCATGCATTCCAGTTGTTCAAATAGCGCTGTTGTTGAAGGAACCTGAATCGGAATGCTTCCTCAGGAGTTAGCGACTCCCAGGCAGTCGCTCCCTTCCAGTAAACCTGAGCCGTAGGCTCATCGGCGAACAGCGCCATGTTCATGTTCTGTTGCCTATTTTCATTAGCAAACGTGAACTCTCTTTCAGAGTCTCTGTGTTGAACCTTCAGCTGGTTCCACAAAAACACTGCTACCGCTAGTGTCGCCACTCCGGTAACTAGCTGCGACACCGTCGCCAATTGATCCCAATCCATAATCCGTATCCCCTCAATTCAGAACGCCGAAAATAAAAACAGTGGCCGCCCGAAGGCGGCCCCTGCATCAAATTAAACTCGTCAATTTTGGAGTACTAGAACAAGCGCTTCCCGAGGATCCGCCCTATCGCTTGAGACCCATTGAGACCCATTATTGGCCATGAACTCCTGCATTTGGGGGTCCGACCAAGATTGGGCTCCCCCCTCGATAATGGCATCTGCCGAGTCGGCCATCGTAACCACGGTTCCAGTCCATGGCGCAGGGCCACCTGCGATCACACTTAGCACCATGGTGCCATTGACATGCTCTTTCACAAGAGGCCAACCAATGTCGAGGCCATCGGCGGTGGGAGGGCCAGTCACATAGACGCCAGAGATGTAATCCCCGTTTCGTTCTCCTCGTTCGCCTGCGACACCGAAGAGCGTCCGACGTACAACACTCACGCCGGTATCACCCATCATCTGCATCATCTGACTATCTGCGTTTATGGCATCGGAACCTGCAATCGACGCGTCCGCTGACTCCCATTCAAAAGCTATGGTTGCCATACCTGCCAATTCACCCCCATGCACGATGCGCGACGCAGTCACATCTAGACATCCCATGTCCATGAGCTTTTGTTTTCCCCATGAATTACCTGCTTCAGCGAATCCTGCAACATCGCTTATGTTCGCTGCAACGATCGTCATTACTGACATATTTTCCACCTAAGTAGCTATACGTCGAACTCCACTAGTTCGATCAAGTTGGCAAAATATAGACCCAGATTGATGCTGCTAAAAGCTGGTCCACAAAATTATCGGCCTAACAACCTAACCGTTAAAGCCCCAACTTCACCTGAGCAAAATTTGGGAGTCGATATGTCTATCTATGGATGTAACTCATGCAAAGCGTGGCCTAGGCATAGCGCTCACATGCATAGCTAGAAACCCATGGGTTATCGAATGGCTGGTGTTGTTTCGATCAGGCGCGAATCGAGCACCGAGGCATCTCGTAGCAACTGATTGCCAGTTCGATAACTCGAATCGGTGACCATGTTCCGAAACGCCTTACGGCTCGGATACGAAACCAGAAAAGCCTGATCCCACTGTTCATCCTGTGGACCAATAATTGTGGCGCAAGGGTAAAACTTCCATGGCACCGACATGCCTACATCTTCGTGGTAATCGCGTTCCATGGCGTCGCCGTAAGCCTGATATCCAGCCCCGCCGTCCATCCCATCCAACCCAACGCCAGGATCGGTTTCGGCCTTGCAACGTATGAGGTTCAACATAAAGATCGGCTGTTCAGCGTCACGATCCCTGAAGCTCTTCATTCGTTCATCGCCATTGGCATGGGCATTACCAATCAGACGTTCCGTGGGCTCACCTTTATCCAGAGTTGACGGATAGTCCTCGGGTTTGTTGATAACGCATTCGATTAGACGACTGTTTTCCAACGAACCATTGCGATATTTCATGACTCGCTGATATTCCTCGTCCTCGATCATTTCAATGAAGTTCGCTCTGGTTCGGTAGCGAACGATTGCGATCATGTCCCACTCTTCACCAGGTAATCCGAGCATCGTTGCTCGGGCGTCGTTAAGAACAACAACTTCTAGGCCCGTGTCGAGTCGTTCGGCCACGGCGTTAACTCCAGCACCGTATTTATTCATCCATGCGTCGCGACCTTTTCGGCCGTCTATGCCAAGACCTTCTTTAACGGTGTCACGGAATTTGAGGAGATTAATCATGTAGATCATTTCCTCTGGGTCGTGTTCCTTCATCGACGCCCAAGCACCTGAGTCGATTTCGATGTAGCTACCCATATCCCACCTCTTCAATAAGTAGACGGACTTCAACAGTACTCCTCAGCCTCTGGAGGTTACACAAGCAAAGTATTCAGATACTTAGACACCGCTGCTTCCGAATCAAGGCAACTAGCCATCGAACTTAAGAAACCCATTTTTTACCTTCCAGTCAACCAAGCGACAACTGTTGTTCATTCGGGTTCGCCACCTTGGGGGTCACACCACAAGAAGGAAATCAAATGCGCTTAAACAAAACTATTCGAAATCAAATGCGCTTAAACAAAACTATTCGTCGCGGCCGTGCTCTCACGTCCCTGAAAAACCCGAGATCAATCGTCGCCGAAACAGACATTTTGGCGGACCATATCGAACGCGAGTTTTTCTTACCAAGACACAGTGCAACAATTTGGTCGTTGTCTCCGTCACACACTCAGACTGATAGATAAATATGTGGGTCAAAGTTTCATGCGACCGGTTTTCTTTGATCACTCGCGAAGCGACCACCAAGTCGACAGGCAGCCATGGGAACGTCTCAATGAATTCTCAATTACATCTCGTGAACGCTCCGTTACAGGTCATTTAGGCGTCGCTCCACCCTGATACAACAAGCACAGAAAGGAGGTAATCAATGATTCACAAACACCACGCCAGTGGAAGACTTCGCAACTACCGAACCAGCCATCGGTGTCATTTATGTCAAACATCTGTTCATTGGGACGGGACCATAAAGGCCTACATAGCCGATGACGATCTGTCAGAAGATTGTGTCGCATCACTAGCTGGCCACAGTTGTTAGATACTCGAACAAGTGATTAACACCAAAACGAGGAGGCTCTTGCGCACAAGCGCAGGAGTCTTTTGACTTTTGACGGGCTTTCTCAGCAAAACTCGAGTCCTAACCGGCCCTCCCCCTGTGGGGTGCCTCAGCATCGTGGTCACAGGTATAGATGCAGACAAACTGAATATTTCACTAGTAATTGCATCTGCCAAGTGAAGTCGTGCTGATCTGGAAAGAACCTCCGCCAATGAACTCTGGGCTCGACCAGCTACTGCGTAAAGCTGTTGCTCAGCTGTATATCTTCTAGTTTTGAGCTTTTCCGCAGAATTTTTGACCATAAAGCAACTTTGAGTTGCATTTAAATTTAGTCGAGTACAAGGAACAAAAATAGGCTTTGAACTGGGGGTTTATAGCTTATTTCAAAAAGTGGGACACCTAAATCCACGAAGATGAGGGGGCCAACAGAGATCTAGCGCTCATAGATATCTCGCTATCGGCTGAAGGTGTGTGGCTCCCCCAAAAGGAGGCCACACCCCGAAGCCAAACAATCTGATCTCAAAAGCGGCAAGGCTCTCCCCGTACAGCCGAAGCCGCCTTGACAGCGACTTCGCCCTGTACTCGCAGCGTCTATTGCACCTGAGCGCAAAGGAGGGGTCTGTCCATTCACTAGTGCCCGAGCGCGATGATGGCCGCCCCTAAGGGCGACCATCAATCAGCTAACGCAATTGGCGCTTATCAACTAAAATCAGTCAATAGTGCGAGTGATTACCCGATTCACGACTGCAACTCCTAGACGTTGCATCAGTGAAGCCATCGCTGGCGAAGGATTCGCTGAGGCATTCACGACTGCATCGACTGAATCTGTGTAAAAGAGATTGCCGTATGCGCCTGTCATTTCTCCAGCAGCCACCATGCTCACACCGCGATAACCATTGACTCCCTGAGCCAACATCGAATCTTCAATCACAGACTTAACTTCTTCCCAATCCGCTGCAGTCGCAGATGTTGCGTTACGAACTTGAGAAGCCACCATGTATGCACCTGAGCAGTCACCAGTTTCAGTCTCGAGACGAAGAAGGCCAGCATTTGTTTGCGCAGCATTAGCAGCTGCCATCGCACTTTGAACCCCTGCATCTCCTAGTGCAGCAGCAGATGCCTGGTAGTAGGCATCGGCGGTATCGAACACGGTTGCAATCTGAAGAGAACCAACCGCAGGCCCCGAGAGG
>JUEP01000010.1 GCA_000817105.1 marine actinobacterium MedAcidi-G3
GGTCATCGAAATGAACACATCTGGGTCGAACGCTGCGATGGTCGTGACCTCGTTAGTCAGCGTTGGTGCTGCTGGGTCGTGACGCACTGGCAGGTATTCGGCTACTACATCCGGGTTTTGCTCGGCGTATGCTTCGAAGCCCATTTCATAGGCAAGACCGAAGTCGTTGTCCATAACAAGACCTGCAACCTTTACAGGAAGATCATCAGCGAGATTCACCTTGATCCAAGTTCCCCAAAGAACAGCTTCAGTCGAGTATGACATCTGGTAGCTGGTGGTCCATGGGTGAAGCTCTGGGTCACCCCAAGCCGGATGGCCTGAAAGGTAGAACGGGTGAGGAATGCATTCTTCGTTGATCTTGTCATATACCGCGAGGCCGTTTGGTGAACCAAGACCTTGGAGCAAGTGAACGTTTGCAGATTCGATAAGTTCATCTACATACTCAATGGTTTGAGCAGCGACATAGCCATCATCTTTAATGATGAATTCAATGTCACGACCACTCAACACATCAAGCGAGTCAACGTAGTCGAACCAGATTTGCATACCAAGGCTCAAGTTGCCGTATGCGGCAAGGTTGCCTGACTGCACGGTCGTTTGACCGAAACGAATCTGGTCATCAGTAAGACCAGCTTTATTGTCCCAGTCTGCTGGACATGCGTTGAGATCAACTTCCATGCCTTCTGGGCCGATTAGGTGGTTGTCGGAGTTAACTCCCCACTCACCGGCGTCCATCTTTGCGGTGATCATTGCGATGATGGCGTCACGGTTGCAATCAGCTTCCGCGAAGATGCCTTCAACCGTCGAACGATCTTGTGGACAATCGCTAGCTTCTTCTGCTGCGTCGCCTGCATCATCACTATCGCCGGAAACAGCTTTTTCAACTGCGTCCTGGCTCAATGTTCCGCCAGTATCTTCTTCTTCTTCGCTGTGGTCATCACCATGATCTTCAGCAGTGGCACTAGCGCTTTCGCTAGAACTACTCGAAGAGTCATCGTCGTCGCTGCTACCGCAAGCTGCCGCCACCATGGCGGCGAACAGAACTGCGAGCAGACGCAATAGATTGCGTCGAATCTCCATCTGGAGCCCCCTCTATGTTATGTAAGTATTTCAACTAAACGTTCGTCTAGTCGACTGGCAGCACGCTAGGCGTCTCAAAGCACAAACACTAATTTTGTCGCCGTTTATGGCCGACTTGTCACATAATCGCAAAGGAGACGAGAAACCGATAATTTGGCGGAATGGATTGGGGAGTGCATCTACCGCATCTGGGTCGCGACGTCAGCAGAAGTTCATTAATGAATTTCGCTCAAAGGGCAGACGAATTAGGAGTCCATTCGGGTTGGGTAAGCGATCATGTTTGTTGGCCAGCAAGTTTCGATTCGAAATATCCATATAGCAGCGACGGGTCGTTCCCTGCACCTTCCGGCCTTGGATGGCTTGACCCTATTGGAACTCTCTTATTCGTGGCGGGCTGTACCGAGAACCTTCGGCTCGGGTTCACAGTTCTGATTCTTCCTTATCGGCAGCCTGTTGCTACCGCAAAGCAGTTGGCCACAATTGACGTCGTGTCTGAGGGCCGTTTGATCTTGGGGGTCGGGGTGGGATGGATGCGAGAGGAAGCAGAAGTACTTGGTATGCCGTGGGACAACCGAGGCAAACGGTCAGACGAACAACTTGAAATTTTCGAAACCCTCTTTAATGACGAGACACCTTCTTATAGCGGCGATTTTTATTCATTTCCTGAAGTCCGATTCGAACCGAAGCCTGTCCAAAAGCCTGTTCCGGTATGGGTCGGTGGAAATAGCAAGGCAGCCTTTCGCCGGACTGCTCGCTTTGGTCACGCGTTTCATGCAGCCTTTGAACCTCTCGCCACCGTCAAAGATGAGTGGCGTCAAATTCGCGAAGAGTGTGAAGCGATCGGAAGGGAACCCGAGAGTCTTGATCTTTCACTTCGGATGTTTCTCGACCCTGATGAGACGATGGAGCCATTCAAATCCATTGCAGGCTCTCCAGACCAGATGGTGGACACCATCAGTCAGGTGCAAGAAATCGGTGTCAGCCATATCTTGGTTGACCCAGTGGCCCGCGGAGGAGTTGAAGGTCGACTTGAAGCTTTGAGTGAATTTATGACCAACATCGCTCCTCAGATCAGTTAAATCGAAAAGTGACCAAAAGTTCATGTCGGATCGATCGGTGGCTTTGGTCAGTAAGAATATTCCGCACTCGCTCTTTGGCTAAGGAAGCATGTCTTAGGGGCGCTATCCGAGTTAACGATGCAGTTGTAAAGCCGTCTTCAAACGTTAAATCAGGTGACCGAGTAACAGTCAAAACGAGCAGTGTTCTTAAAGTCTTGGAAGTTGTTCAAACATTAGAAAAGCGTGTAGGTCCAGCCGTCGCTCTCGATTACTACCTTGATCACACTCCTGCGCCTACCTGCATCGAACAACCAAACGCTGTGACTCCAGTTGCAAAACGCGAACGAGGATCTGGTCGTCCTACCAAACGTGAAAGAAGACAGATAGACAAGTTGAGACGTAGTTAGCAACTTTCGAAAGTCCGGGGACGGTACCTTGAAGTTGGTGAATCTTCCTCTACCAGTTGCCCTAGCCCACGCTCGACTAACTATGGAAACCGTTAAGCCTTCCGAAGTCGATAGCCCTGCATCAGCGACCGCAGCTTATGAAGCACAAAATCAACTCAGCGATCTGATTGACTCCCCCTCCCTGGGATGGAAAGTAGGGGCCACCAGTGCGGCAAGTCAGGAGAAATTGGGAGTGAAAGCCCCGATCTGCGGGCCGGTTTTCGAGCGAACGATCTTCCAGTCCGGTGACAAAGTGGACTTGTCTGGCTTCCATCACCAACCAGGGCTGGAATCTGAGTTTGCTTTCACTATTGGCTTGACGGTTCGACCAGGGGGCCCAGCGATGACTGCGTTAACCGTTAGGGAGATGGTTTCAACAGTCCACGTAGCAATTGAACTGGTGTGTTCCAGGTTTGAGGAAAACTTCGCAGCTGACCCTGCTCTTTTAGTAGCTGACGGAGCCTTGCATGCTGGCTTGGTCTTAGGACCAGGGTCAGAACCTGACAAGGTTCCAGATTTAACTGGTCATCAGCTTCGAACTTTGATTGACGGTAGGGAGATCGCAGTTGGCACTGGGTTTGAAGTCTTAGGAGATCCGTACGAGTCTCTGGCCTGGTTGTGTAACCATCTCAACAAACGCGGTCTTACTCTTCCTTCTGGAAGTGTTGTTACCACCGGAGCGGCGACGGGGCTACACCCAACTAATTTAAACCAAGAAGTTGTCACTGACGGTGGGGTTCTCGGCTCAGCAGCTTTGAATCTGTTTGGCTAGTTAGGTGGCTCAGGCCACCAAAGCAGAGCCGTTCAGAGGCTGGGGTCTACTTGGACTCTCGACCTTAGCGATCGCCTTAACTCTTCCGGGTCAAACAATAGGCGTCTCTTCTTTTGCTGATCACTTGACAAGCGACTTAGCCATAAGCGCCACTTCTTTATCGACCGCTTACTTGATAGGCACTATCTCAGGCTCATTAGCCATGCCAGCCATAGGCAGGTGGATCGATCGGACGGGAGTCCGAAAAACCATGGCCTTAATCACCGTCGCCTTCTGTGTAGCGGTCGCCTATATGGGAACCGTCCGTCACATTTGGATGCTGACTGTCGGTTTTATAGGCATCCGGATGCTGGGGCAAGGCGCCTTGAGTTTGGTCGGGCAGACAAGCATCGCTCTCTGGTTCGATCAGAAGCGGGGCCTCGCTTTTGGCCTTTCGATGACCGCATCAGCGGGTCTCATGTCGCTCGGACCCCTTGCTTTGACTTTGCTAATCGAAAATTTTGGTTGGCGTTGGGCTTGGGTAATTACTGCCATTTGCATTTTTCTAATCTTGGTGCCGGCGACTTTGCGTTGGATGGAGGATCGACCTGAGTCAATCGGGCAAAGACCCGACGGTCGACCTTTCTCGGCAAGTGCGACCAACACATCCGCAGATCACTACACAGTTAAAGAAGCCATATCGACAAACGCATTTTGGGTGCTGACCGGAGTGATGGTCGTATCTTCAGCCTTAATCACGGGAGTAACTTTCCATCACTTTGCTTTGATGGAAGCGGCTGGGCTGACAACAGCTGAAGCTGCAGCAGTATTTGTTCCTCAGATGGTTGGGACTGTCACCGCAGGTTTTCTCTGGGCTTGGCTGACCGACCGTGTGTCCGGAAAATTCCTGCTCTTCTCTTGTCAGGCTTCCCTACTTGGTGCTCACCTGAGCTATTCGTGGGTCAGTCCTGGCCTTGGCGCCGCACTGTATTCCCTATTGCTTGGAGTCAACGGTGGTTCAATCCGCGCGCTTACTTCTGCGTTATATCCCAAATGGTTCGGCACTGAGAATATCGGCGCCATTAGGGGCGTAGCAACAGCCTTTGGGGTGGGTGCTTCAGCTATTGGACCCTTAATAGTCGCCCTCGGATTTAGGGCTACAGGCGATTATGTCACCCTGAATTACTTCTTAGCTCTTGTCCCAGCGCTCGCAATGCTCGCATCATTTGTGATCAAAGCACCTCAAAAGTCAGGTCAATGACCGCGCTTAATCACAGAGATCTTGGATAGCGTCTCTCGGTGTGCTGACTGCTACCGCTCTGAGTAAAGAGCAAGGCTCCAGACAGTTGTTCCAAAACGTGAGTCTGCAGTTGTCGTCGGGGAGGAGAATCGCGCTCGTCGGAAGTAACGGAGTCGGCAAAACCACCTTGATTGAAATTTTGTTAGGGGTGCAAGATCCCGACTCTGGAACGGTCCACCGACCAGTCGATCTTTCGATCGGATACTTGCCTCAAGATCTCGAAGAGGAACTAGTCGGTTCTGCGGTTCAAGTCACTCTCCAAGGAGCATCACACATTGTCAGTATCGAAAAACGACTGGCCGAATTACAAGAGGATTTAACAAAAAGCCACGAGGCCGATCAAGGCCAATTATTGGAGGAATACGGAAATCTCCAAAGTCGTTTTGAGCAGCTGGGCGGCTACGCGATTGAAGCTGAGGCTCAACGCATACTTGCAGGCTTAGGTTTCGATCAAGAACAGATGGATCGAGATGCGCGCGAACTTTCCGGTGGTTGGCGAATGCGGGTCGCTCTAGCTCGACTACTTCTTTCTGAACCTGACATTTTAATTCTTGATGAACCGACAAACCATCTGGACGTTGATTCTGTTGCTTGGCTTGAAGAACAGTTTTCTACCTGGAGTGGTTGTATTCTTTTTGTCAGCCACGATCGCGACTTTATTGATTGCATAGCAAATCGGGTGATCGAACTTGATGGGTATTCAAGCCACGAATACGTTGGCGGATTTTCTGATTTTGTTGCAGCTCGAGAACTTCGTTTAACTCAAATGGCAGCATCTGCGGCGCAGCAAAGTCGTAAATTTGCCGAAACAGAAAGATTCATCGAGCGCTTCCGTTACAAAGCGAGCAAAGCCAAGCAAGTTCAAAGCCGGGTCAAAGCTCTTGAACGGACCGATCGAATTGAGGTCCCAGAAGTCGCAGACCTTAAGGCCAAGTTTGACTTCCCCGAACCGAGGCGATCAGCCAGGGTCGTGGTTGAATTTGCCGGGGCGACAGCTGCCTACGGTGATCAAATTGTTCTGAGTGACGTCTCATTTGTCATTGAGCGAGGCAGAAAGGTTGCACTCGTAGGACCAAATGGCGCCGGAAAATCAACTCTATTGAAACTTCTTCTAGACGAACTGGAAGCCACCGAAGGCGTCGCTCGCCTGGGTAACAAAGTTGATTATGCAAGCTTTGCCCAACACTTAACCGAAGTTATGGATCTGGGACGCTCAGTCTTACAAGAGTTCAAAGTGTCGATCGGAGATCCAGGGGAACGAAACCTGAGAACTATTCTCGGGGGATTTGGATTCAGAGGCGAACAGGTCGATCAAAAAGTTGGCGATTTGTCAGGTGGCGAACGTACCCGGTTGGCCCTCGCCATAACAATGGCGAACCCAGTCAATCTTTTGATTCTTGACGAACCCACAAATCATCTCGACCTACCAAGCTGCGACCTTTTAGAGGATGCACTTAACGCTTATCCGGGGACACTCATTTTGGTTACCCATGACAGGCATCTGATACGCAACGTGGCCGATGCTCTCATCGTCGTTCGAAACGGAACTGCAACCTGGCACGACGGCGTTAACGAAGATTTGTTGAAATCTCCATCAGAGCCGCGCTCAGCGAAGCCAACGCCTGAATCTTCTGGAAATCGACATAAGGAGGACCGCGAGGCGCGTAAAGATGAAGCACGGCGCCGAAGCCGTTCAAATGATGCAACCAGGGAACTCCGAAAGGAACGTAATCAGGTAGAACAAGCTTGGGAACAGGCTGAAAACAAACTCGCTGAAATACAGGTCCTACTTGCTGATAGTTCCACCTACGACAATCCAGACTTGGTCAAAGAACTGGGCATAAAGCATGACCAACTAAAAGACCAAGCATCAGAGTTAATGGACCAGTACGAGGCCCTGGTGCGGCGCATTGATCGAAAAGAATCGGACAATAAATAAGCTCAGACACAACCCTTATCAGGCTCTATAACCGGCACATGTTCTACTCGAATCTCGTCTCCAAAGGTAACTAGTGCAGCCGTGCCATTACCCGGCATCCCCATGGGAGTTCCTGGGTACCAGGCCGTCACAGATCCATGGCTGGCGTCTGTAGGAACATGCCAATGACCTAACGCAACATAGTCGGCGTTAGTTGAAGATATTTCCTCAAAGGTGATGGGCGAGGACCGGTAAGCATCTTCACTCGAAAGATTGAGATGACCATGGGCTGCTACTACGAACCATTTGGTATCGGGGCGTTTCGGTGGGTTAAGGAGAGGCCTGTAGCCCGGTTCGTGCTCGGCCATAGCTCTTCCCCATAGCGTTAGGCCCAGTGATCCAAAACGGACTGAAGTCCCCTCGAGACGGTCAAGGAGGAAAATTCCTGTTTTCTTGACTTCATCGGCACACCTAGTCCACAACGAAGTCATGTCATGGACATCATGATTTCCAGGGATAACTGCAACAGGAACGCCGGCTTCAGCCAGGATTTCAAGCGACCTCGTGATTGCGATATCTGGTAATCGGGCATGATCAAACAGGTCACCGGCAATAAGTAAAATATCAGCGTTCTCTCTTTTGACAGCGGCAGCGAGCCCGAGAACGGGGCATTGACACGTATCACTTTGGCCGCAATTGGGCCCTTTGGCATAACCGATGTGAACATCAGAGGTATGCAGCATTCGCACCTTTTGGTTCATAGATCTAATCTCATCCTCTATGGCCCGAAAGATTGCGACTAACAGAACAGTCGAGCGTGACGAACTCCTCGACTTTATAAGATCACGACACAAAGGTGTGCTGTCAACGACTCGAATCAACGGTAGGCCACAAATGTCATTGGTGACTATGGGCTTAGACACTGCGGGCCGAATAGCTATCGCGACCTATCCAGAGCGGGTCAAAACAGCTAATGCTCGACGTAACCCAAGCTGCTCACTCTTGGTTATGGGCGACGAGTTCAATAACGAGTGGGTACAGGTCGACGGCACTATCCAAGTGCTGGATCTACCCGAGGCTCTGGAACCACTTTGCGACTATTTTCGAGCGATCAGCGGCGAACACCCTGACTGGGCGGAATATCGCGAAGCGATGACTCAACAGCAAAAATCACTTCTTCGATTCTCTATCTCCTCCTGGAGCCCAATTTCACAGGGCGGATTCCCCCCGCGTCTCGCTGGGTAGTGTTTACGGATTCGTAACCGCAAGTTTGTTCAAATCACTTCTTAATTAGAGCTATGAGGAATAGGTTCATACCTGTGCGCATCATGTTGACCAACGACGACGGCATTAACAGCGAGGGCCTTCACGTTCTTGCGAGATCTATGCAACAGCACGGGGATGTGTTCATTGCTGCGCCCGACAGCGAGTATTCCGGGGCAGGTGCTGCGATCGGCCCTATTCATCTCAGCGAGCCGGAAGTCAGATCAACGAAAATCGATGAAATTAGCACTGCGTGGACGGTGTCTGGACCGCCTGCCTTATGTGTAATGCTGGCGCGATTAGGTGCATTCGGAGATGTTGATCTCGTCGTTTCAGGTATTAATCCCGGAGCTAATGTCGGCCGTTCGGTATATCACTCTGGAACGGTAGGGGCCGCCCTCACTGCGCGACATGCGAACATTCCAAGCCTTGCAGTGAGTCAACATGTTTCGGGCTTTGGTGGCGAAGGGCAAAGCTGGGATGACTTGATCCAGAGCCAAAAGTGGGATGTTGCAGCCCAAGTGGCAAGCTCGGTTGTAGAAGGTCTGCTACAAGATGAGATCGGGGATAGCCCAGTCGTGAACGTGAATGTCCCAAATCTTGACCTGAGCGACATCAGAGGCTGGAGATTCACAAACCTAGGGGCAGAACCGCCTCGCGAGATCGAAAAGATTGAATTATTACCATTAAAAGAAGAGGAAGGAAGCTTCCGGGTTTCGATGACCTGGGGCGGTGAGAATCATCAGCCCCCCGATGTCGACACGGGCGCCGTAATGAACAATGAGATATCGGTTTCTTACCTCTCCCGAATTGTTGCCCTCACTCCCCCTAAAAGTTCGGGTATTGGCATGGCCCTAAAAGGCCTCCTCGAGACAACTTAAGGGAACTGTGCGGTGGGCAGCTCCACTAGCTGCGTTCTTGTATCCATTCCACAATGGCATCAGCTACTTCGTCACGAGAGTTTTCGCGATCTCGTAGGTAGTGATCTCCGCTGATCGTCAGAGCTGTTAAGTCTTTCGAACCAAGCGACTCGACAATAGCTTGTGTGTCACTCGGGAATACGCCAGAGTCACCATCAGCATCGATGACAAGTGAAGGAACGTTGATTCGTTCTAGATGAGGAGCGGCGCTGCATTGTGACTCGTTGAGACTCCACATAGATAACCAAGTCCTCAGAGAACTCACTGTACCAACACCATAGATTCCGTAGTTGGCTCTTCGCGGATCACCGAGGTAGCAGCTCGGTGATTTCCTGTTACTAGGATCGATCGAACCGTCAATCATTCGAAGATCTGCCCAGAGCCGTGGGGTGGTAAACAGCCGATCGTGGTGACCAGCTGAGGCCATCAGATCAATTTCGTCACGAACCCACTTCGTAATCCGATAATTACGATCTCGCTGTGCTTCACGGTATTTAGAAACAAAATCTTCGGTAAATGGGATTTCACGGCCCTCGGCAAAGGGATCCAGTGACTCGATAACGCTTAGGGAGTCACCTTCGTTTCCGACTGATGGGTCCATCCAATTAGTGAGCACCTCAGGTCGTCCCGGGTGAGCAGCCAAAGATACATAAAGGTCCGCTCCAGGAACGTCGATGGCGGAAGCAACAATTTCGCTACGCCCATATTCCGGTTTGAGATTTGGCTCAATCGATTGAGATTGATAGGCAGCCATAAGTGAACCCCCACCCGAATTCCCGAGCAACACAATCGTCTCTGCGCCCGCCACTTCTCGCAGCCATCGAACTCCAACAGCAATTTCAGCTACTGCGTGGTCCAGCAGAAAGTACTGCTCAGCGCCACGAAAGCGGGTGTTCCATCCAAGGAACCCGACGCCGCGATTTGCACATAACTCAGCAAGATAATGTTCACTAAAATCAACGTTGTAGTGGGTAGCTATTACAGCTACCGCTGGCCAACCACCTCGAGGTCGGTGGTAGACCCCTTGGCAGGGGTGACCGCCAGCGCCCGCACGCCCGACGATCGGAGACGGCAAACCGACAAACTTCTGTTCGACCGATCTGCTCAGCTGGATTCCCCGATCGGTGCTACCAGCAAGCGTGCTGCTTCCTCTTTATTCACAGGCATTCCAGTGGTGTCTCGACACAGTTCTACCAAGACTCGGTTTGGGTCAAGATAATACAAGGAGTAGCACCATCCATGATCGATCTCCATGGTCGGTTCAATACCTTCAGATTGCATACGAAGGCGAATCTCTTCTTGCATTTTTTCTGTTGCTTCAAATGCTGCGTGATTGATGAAAACCGGCACCCCGAGGCTTTCATTTACATCCGTCGCCCAGTCAGCGGTTTCACCAATATTTTCAAAAGCGAAAAACGCTATGCATTGACCATTCCCTGTGTCAAAAAATACGTGCTTAATCCATCCGTCTTCTCGATCATGAAACTCCGTGTTAACTAAAGGGAACCCAAAGAGATCTTCATAAAAATGTCTCGTAGCTTCGAGGTCTTTGGTTGAGTATGCGACATGGTGAAACGCCATATTGCTCCTGACTAATCGTCTTGGGTAACAGTTTCGCGGACGCGAGCACCTTGAATGACCGCTATGGCGGCAACAACTGCCAGACACACCGATACGAGCGCCGCCCAGTGTGCCAAATCATGATAGCTGCGCTGCTCAACGGCTAGTCCCGATGAAATTCCTGCAGCAGCACCAGTAGCAGTCATCAACACATCAGCAGTGGATTGAGTAGCGACTCGAACCTCGGTGGGAAAGGCTTGGGTCATTAATGCACTTCCTGCTACTAGCGAGGAACACCAACCAATTCCAATCAGGAAGAGCCCAATGAAATGGCCTGCTACGTCAGAGGCGTCCGTGTGTGAGGCAACTTCAGAACCAAGCGCTGTAATAACCGCACCAATTCCTATTAGAAGCTCCTTACTTATACGGTCGGCAATTCTTCCAATCCAAGGAGAAAAGGCGTACATCCCAACGATGTGCAGCGAGATCATTAAACCGATAATGAGTGGCTCCTGGTTCCCATCTCTCATATGCAACGGCGTCACCGTCATTACCCCAACCATCACGCCTTGCGACAACATCATTCCCAGCAAGGCGATTCTCGCAGCGGGGTGCGAGAAAATAAGACCTAAATCTGAGAACCTAGGGCCTCTGATCGCAGTATCACTAGCGTTAGCAACCAGAAGAAGCGGGTCAGGTCGCAATCGCCTCAAAATGACCCCCGATGCAACGATAAACAAGGTGATCGAAACCATATAAGAAAAGATGAAACCGCTTCCGCCCTCGGAGGTGCCTGCCAACGACCGAAGGCCCAAGCCCACCGTCGGGCCTAAAACTGACCCGACAGTGTTCCCCCAAACAACCAGACTGATACTCCTACCTCGATCGCGATCTGTCGCCAGATCAGATCCTGCGTATCGAGCAGCCAGATTTCCAGCTTGACCACAACCACAAAGAGTCATTCCAACTACTAACAAAAGATATGTCTCTGTCAGTGCAGCGAATAGTGCACAGGTCGCTCCCATTGCCCCCACCAAATATGCCGTACCTATCCCAATACGGCGTCCCCTTTTCGCCATCAGAACAGCTACCGGAATTCCAGCAAAACTCTGGCCAATGCTGAGACCGACCGCCGCAATAGCGCCCAGAGTGTCGCTGCCGGTAATTTCGCTACCCAGAAGCGCTGCCACCGAATACGAGGTCCCCATAGCTAGGCCGCCGGGCACCACGCCCTGTTGGAGGACCCTGACAGTTCGCTTCTGGATCGCGTCGCGATCTGGTATGTGGTCGCTCAATCCGTTGCCGATTCAAATGCAATCGCTTGTGCCCATCGATAGTCAGGTTTACCCGCCGGGCTCCGCTTAATTTGCTCAACTTGTATCACTGACTTCGGTCGCTTATACCGAGCAATCTGGTTACCGCAGTGTTCAATGATTTCCGATTCTAGATCTTTCTTAGGTTCCACTAGTTGCACTATGGCAACTACCTCGCTCCCCCATCTGGCACTCGGACGACCGCATACGACAGCGTCGTATACATCTGGGTGAGTCTTCACAGCGTTCTCTACTTCTTCTGCAAAAATTTTTTCGCCACCAGAATTGATAGTTACCGAATCTCGGCCTAAGACCTGAATGCGGCCATCTGCAAGCAAGTGAGCTCTGTCCCCTGGAACAGAGAATCTCACCCCATCAATGACAGGGAAGGTTTTCTGAGTCTTGTCAGCATCGTTTAAGTAGCCGAGAGGAACTCGGCCAGACATTGCAAACCAACCAATCTCTTCTGACCCTGCTTCAACGATCGCATCCATTTCCGAGTTAACGACGGTGCTTCCCGAGGCAGGCAGAAAGTCGCCGGTACTCGCCTTATTTTCTTGCGTGCTTACGTTGCTTCCCTGAACACCAGTTTCGCTCGACCCAATTGAATCTCGGATCGTCACTCCAGAGAACTGTTGTTTGAGTTCTTCTTTTAAATCGGAGTTCAAAACTGCGCCACCACTAATTATCGAACGAAGTGAGCGAGGCTGTGTTCCCGCAGTTTTCGAGGCATCCAAAAGAGGCCTAGCGAACGCATCGCCAACTATCTGCAAAAACTCAACTTCTTCACGCTCACAAGCTTGCAGAACGCTAGAAGCGTCGTAACGGTCAGTGACATCAGGGAGCACAACAGTGTGACCCATAGAAAGCGCTTGAAGAGCTATCCATTGTGCCGCCCCATGCATAAAAGGGGCACTTGTCATCCAACGCAGAGTTCCTCTGCCGGCGGCTTCTGCTATTTCCTCATACGATTCATATTCTCGGTTTTGTTTTCTATTTAGCCCACCCAGGGCTCCCACAAAGAAGTCAGCATTTCTCCAAAGAACACCCTTAGGCATTCCGGTGGTTCCGCCTGTATAGAGGACATACAAGTCATCTGGAGAACATTCGGCCAGATCTGTCGGTTCGTGGCCTTGAAGAAAGTCGTTGTAAAAGATCGCTCCGTCGATTAGGTCATTGTTCGACTCATCCGGCACTTGAACAATGAGTTTTATGGCTGGTAATTGAGGCAACACTTGTTCGAGGTTCGGTGCGTAAGCAGAATTAACGATGACCGCCTTTGCCTTTGAATCGGCCATGAGATACAGAAGTTCATCTGCCATGTACCTGTGATTAACGTTGAATGTGGCTGCGCGAGCTGCCCAACCTCCCAACATGGATTCGAGATATTCAAACTCATTGTTGAGATACAGCGCTATGTGGTCTTGTCCGCTTTCATGGCCCGGCAACTTTGGGCGTTCCGTCTGGCAACCGATACCGGCGGCACTAAAAGCGCTACCTAACGTGCGATATCGAAGAACTAGGTCTGGGAATGCAACCTCTGTGCCCTTATGAACAAGCGCAACCCGCTCTGGATAGGCCTCGGCGACCGCTTCGATCACTCGAGCTAGATTGAATTCCACCGTCGCACAGTAACCAATTTAGACAGCAACGGTTCTGTCAAAGGAACCTTAATTTCGCACGGGTCTCGTTATTTGTTGCGCCTATGCCAATTTATGGCTTGCAGGTCCGACAACATATTCATATGGATAGAGAACTTATTCTCGCTTCGAGTTCACCGCGTCGAAAAGAGCTGTTGACCTGTCTAGGAGCCCCATTCGTAGTTCGCGCTCCCCATGTCGATGAATCGCAGACCCCCGGCGAGAACGCTGAAAGCTATGTTCGCAGGATTGCGTCCCAAAAAGCATCGGCGATCAATGGCTCTGTGGTTCTAGGAGCAGACACCTGCGTCGTCTTGGAAGACCAGATTTATGGCAAACCAATTAGCCCTAGAAATGCCGGGTCTATGCTTCGAAAATTATCTGGCAAAGTGCACCAAGTTTTATCGGGGGTCGCAGTTTGGTCTGACGGATGTTTGGCCGTCGAGGTTGTTGAGACCGAAGTCGAATTTATTCAGCTAGACCAGAGGACGATTGATTGGTATCTAAGTTTGGGAGAGTCTCTCGACAAATCCGGGGCTTACGCCCTTCAAGGGGCCGGAGGCACGCTGGTTAAAGGTATTCGCGGCAGTCATTCGAACGTCATCGGCTTACCCTTGGTAGAAACGGCAGGTCTGCTGAAGCAGGCTGGCATTGACCTGATGTCACCGGACCAAGACAAGGCATCGTGAACCCTTACAAGAGTGCGCTCAACGAAAACCTAAAAATGTTCCAACCAGGGGAAGTTTCTCCGGTGGCCTTGGGACCCATCAATTTGCAAACTCCGGTCGTGTTGGCACCGATGGCCGGAGTTACAGATTGGCCTTTTCGATCATTATGTTCAGGCTGGGGAGCAGCTCTATATGTAAATCAAATGATCACGGCCAGAGCTCTGGTAGAGGAAAATTCAGTTACTTGGAAGTTGGCTGAATTCGGTGCAGATGAGCCGATCAAGTCAATCCAGCTATACGGAACAGATCCTAAATACGTAGCTACAGCTGTTCGAATGCTCAAAGACCGTTTAGACGTAGACCACATCGACATGAACTTCGGATGTCCAGCTCCAAAAGTTACTCGCAATGGTGGCGGCGCAGCTATTCCCGTCAAACGTCGACTCTTGGGTTCAATAGTTGAAGCAGCAGTCAACGCAGCCGAGCAAACACCTGTCACTATCAAATTTCGTAAAGGTATCGATGACGATCATTTGACCTTTCTCGATAGTGGACGAATAGCCCAAGAGTCCGGATGTGTTGGAGTGACTTTGCATGCTCGGACTGCCGCAGACCTTTACTCCGGCCACGCGGATTGGGATGCTATTGCAGAGCTAGTCCAGACCATCGATATCCCAGTTTTCGGAAATGGCGATATTTGGGAACCATGGGACGCGGTGCGCATGATCCGCCATACCGGAGCGGCGGGAGTCGAAATCGGCCGAGGCTGCTTAGGAAGGCCTTGGCTTTTCGCAGACCTGGTATCAGTCTTAGAGGGCAAAGGACCTCAATTTACGCAACCAACACTTGAATTAGTTGCCAAAGTAATGATCGATCACGCCACTCGCCTTCTCGAATTTTATGATGAGGATGAGACCACAGTTATCCGCAGGTTTCGGAAGCACGCGGGCTGGTACGTCGCTGGTTGGCCCGTAGGAAAAGAACTTCGAAGACGTCTTCATGCTGTAAGCGGCTTAGATGAATTGGAGTCCATTACTAAAGAATTTGACTTTGAGGCAATACTTCCGCCCGAGGGTGTTCGAGTAAAACGAAGTCATACTGGCGGGCCTCGCAGAGTCGCTCTCCCGGAAAACTGGTTAGCAGATCCTGACGAAGAGGTGACGCTCGCCGCAACAGCGGAGGCAAATGTCAGTGGAGGTTGACTCTGACAGTCAATTTTCAAAAGAGGCGTGGCGAAAAAAACTGCGTCCACTTCGGACCAAAGTCGACTCCGCTATCGAAGTAATTGTCATCAATCATTTAGTGAAGCTCTTAGATCAACTTGATGGCCCAATCTTATTTTATCGAGCGATGGCTGAAGAGATTCGACTGGACGGTTTGGCGGAGAGATTGGGTTGGGAACGGTTCGCTACAACCCGCACTCCAGGTCAGGGGCCACTCACCGTTCATAGAGCAGACGGAGTTATGGAGCAGCACAAATTTGGATTCATACAGCCACTCGTAGATGCTGAAAAGTTCCCCCTTGACTCGATTTCAGTAGCTCTTGTACCCGCTCTAGCTATTGATATCCAAGGGAATCGACTGGGCCATGGTGCGGGGTATTATGACGAACTTCTTTCTCGACTTCCTGATCACTGTTTGCGAGTAGGGATAGTTACAGAGCAGTTTATTTTTGATCACTTACCGTATGAATCTCACGACGTTCCCATGACCCACCTCGCATCGGAGGTTGGGGTCCGATCCGTGAAGTTATGAACGGATTAATTCATTTCGGCTCGTAGCGCATTTGGCGCCATCGTGAATTTGCGGTCGTGACTTCGACCATTTCCGAGGAAAGCAAGACGCCTTCCACGTAGATGTCACGGCCATCGACATCTATCACCCACGCTCGAGCAGTCACCTCTTTAGCGAGGAACGCCGGTCTCAAATAGCGGAGGTTCATTTCCGCTGTAGCGCAGGCCAAATCTGATGTTTCATCTCCAAGACTGCCTTGAGCCGCGACGCCCATGACTTCATCGAGAATTGCTGCTTGGATTCCACCATGTATGACTGTGTCAAAGCCACAATGGTGCTGATCTGTGAGATGACGGGTCTCGATCGTGCCATCGTCATATTTGGAAAAGGTCAGACCAAGTCCGTTGTCATTTGAAGTCGAACAACCAAAGCACTGCTCCACACCCGATCTTTCCAGCGGATACGGCGTTGGGGTTAATTGTCGGTAGTAATCCTGGGGGCTTGTTGTCACATTCCAAATCGTAGGCAGTCAAGCGCAGGGGCGCCGGCCTCATTCCAGAACTTCTGCTATCGCTAGTTCAGCAATCTGCTCTCCGTCATATCCCAATATTCCTTCCAAAACTTCCATCGAATGCTGACCGTATGTGGGACCAGCCCAATCGAATCCACCTCGAGATCGTGATAAGCGATGCGGAATACCGTCAATCATCACTTGGCGGGCCTCTGGATGCGGCGCCCAAGGGAAATGATCGCGGTGAACTAGCTGCGGATCATTCATACAATGCCCAGTGTCCTGAACCATATGAGCAGCCACACCGTGACGTTGAAGACGAATTTGCAGTCCACCCGCACTCTGGATTTGAGTCCAGTTCGCGATTATTTCGTCGATTGCTTCGACCTGTTCGAATCGCTCTTGCAAAGTTAAGTCGGCTAAATCTTGGCGTCTCATTTCCAAACAGAGTGATTTCCACTGATCGTCGTTTTCACAAACAATCGCGCACCATTGATCATGTCCGGAGCATGGATACACCGAGTGCGGAATCATATTGGGATCAGCATTTCCCGTACGCGTAGGCATCGAACCTGTTGTCTGATACTCAAGGATTCCTGGAGTGAGATAGTGGGTCGCTGCTTCTGCTTGAGAAAAGTCTAAATATTGCCCGTTCCCGGTTCGACGGCGGTAATCAAGCGCCGCCAACAATGCTGCAGTGGTAAATCGCGGTGACGTGTAATCGGTGTAAGCCATATATGGTCCCGCCGCTCCTCGGTCTGGCCATCCAGTGATGTCATAAAATCCAGCAATAGCAGCCGCTAAATTGCCGAAACCAGCAAAATTTTTCATCGGTCCAGTCTGCCCAAAGACACAACTAGACAAAAGAATGATTCCAGGGTTCACCGCTTTAAGAGCTTCGTATCCAAAGCCCATCAATTTTAGAGTGCCGGGGGTAAACGACTCGACGACTACATCAGCCCATTTTGCGAGATCTAGCACTACGTCTTTCGCCTCGGGTTTTGACAAGTTGATAGCAAGACTCAACTTGTTGGAGTTGACTGCATGCCAAGCAATTGCGTTTTCTTGCTCGGGAATATCATCTCGATGGCCTAATGCCCCTCTTAGTAAACAGGGTCTCGTCACTGATTCGAGTCGGACGACTTCAGCTCCCCAATAGGCAAGAATTTTGGTAGTGAGTGGGGCTGCGGCGACCCACGAAAAATCTAAGACTTTCAGACCCTCTAAGGGTTTTTTGGTTTCTTTGGCCTCGCCTCCCTTGGGATTTTTAGAAGCCCAACTTCTGGGCGTATCGATTGAAGACTGGTGCTCCCCTAAGGCAGGCGCTGCGCCTAGCCGACGTAATGGAGTTTCGCTCGCTTGAATGAATGGTCCGGGGTATCGGACGCCACCGACGTCGTCCCAAAATTCACGTGCCTCAAACTGATTGCTCGCTACTACATCGGCGAGATCAGCGACAGGTGTAACTAATAGGCCTCGCTCCAAACTTGCTTCAAGAAACTCTGATTTGGTTCTAGCAGCTGCAAAGTCAGCAATAAGGTCCATTACCCGCGACAGCTCCTCAACTGTTTCGGTGCCCTGTTGTATGTGTATTGCGAAGTCAACCCAGTCTTTGTCTCGAGTCGCTTCGTCACAGGCGCCTTCTTCGCACATCCAGTCCATGAAGCGTTTGAACATCGGACCAATCATTGCTCCAAAGGCAACGGTGATCACCACTTCACCGTCGGCACACGGATAGGTCCATCTGAGGTGAACCGGCCCCTGTTGAACTCCCCCAGACATTCGTTCTTGGGGAGCTAATCCGGCCGGTCCATGCAGAATTGCTGGCATAGCCGTCTCGGACATCGCCTGCTGAGCTGACACGTCCACGTGTTGCCCCCGGCCCGACCTCGACCGTTCGTCATTAGCGACTAACGCACCGACAAGCGCCTGGCACGCTGCGTGCGACCATGCTTGAGGTATCGATATTCGGACCGGCGGCCTGTCGCTATCACCGTTACAGATCATTTGACCACTGGCGGCGACAAGAGTGAGATCGGTTGCCGACCATTGAGCCTTGGGGCCATCATCACCAAATGGTGTTAATGAAACTGTGATCAAGCTCGGGTTATTAGATCGAAGTTTCGCTAGATCTACGGCGAAGGGGGTCGCCGCACAGTCGATAACGAAATCGGCTTCTGCCGCTAGCTGACTTATGTCTGTGGCATTACCGACGGTGACCGATTTTTTGCCTCTGTTATATGCAGCGAACCAATAGTCGCGCTCCCACCCGTCTTCCGGCTCGGCCAACACAACGTCACAGCCCAGTTGAGCTAAAAGAAAGCCTGTCATCCATCCTCGACGGTCGGTGAGGTCGATAACGCGGTAGTTGTCAAGCATGAATCCCCCTAGCTACCAGCCAGAAGCTTAGATCGACTTTTTGGCTGTCCTTCTCGCTTCTTCAATTTCTGGGTGGCGAAAACATTTGATGAGGTGATCATTAACTATTCCATCCGCCTGCATCAGCGAATAACAGGTGGTTGGACCAACAAATCGCCAACCAAGTTTCTTGAGTGCTTTACTCATCTGCTCGGACTCTCCGGTTTTCGCCGCTACCTGGGAAAGTTTTTTGACTGTCGAATGGTTGACCGGTTCGAAACTCCAAAAGAATCTGGCCAAAGAACCATGCAGTTCGACGGTGCTTATAGCGGCTCGGGCATTTGTGATTGTGGCTTCTATTTTGCCTCGATGTCTTACAATGCCGGGGTTAGCTAGAAGTTTCCGAATGTCTCGATCGCCAAATCCAGCGACTACCTCTAGCTCAAACCCAGAAAACGCAGTCCGGAAGTTATCTCGTTTCCGAAGAATGGTTAGCCACGATAGACCTGCTTGAAAGCCTTCAAGACACATTTTCTCGTAGAGCTTGACGTCGTCTGTAACCGGCACCCCCCACTCAGTGTCGTGGTAAACCGCGTAGTCAACATCTCCTTCGCCCCACGCACAAACGGAAACGCCGTCACTCCGAGTTTTGATTCCAGTAATCATCTACCGAAAATAACCGTTGAGAACCGACGATGGTTTGTCTTCATACTTAACTGCAACACTGAGTGACATATCCAAGGAGAAGTTGTGAATAAGGATCTAGAAGAACTAGTCGCTATCAAAGCTTGTGAGAATCTCATCGCTGAATATTGTCATCTGGTCGACTTCGGCAATGCCAGCGCTATTGCTGATTTATTTACTACCAACGGTTATTGGTCAGGCCCGGGGGTTGAAATGGCCGGTCAAGATCGGATTCGAGCAGGTTTTTCTGGCCGACAAAGTGTGAAGCGTCGGCAATCACGACATCTCTGCACCAATGTCTTGGTGCAGATTGACGGCGACACAGCGACGAGCCTCTGCTACCTACTTAACTTTCGCCACGATTCCCAAACCGGGGTAGCCGAGATACCGGCACCAGCAGGGTTACCCAAATATGTGGGGGAATATCACGATCAATTCGTTCGAACTTCCAAAGGTTGGCGGTTCTCCACTCGACGCTTCGAATTAGCTTTCCTACGAGATTAAATTTCGAGAAAACACCTAAAGATCAGCTCCTCTTTGGAAGCAAACTGTTGCGAAAGCTAACGCCAGATCTCATCGTCAGCTAGCAGAAGGCGTTGGCAGCGTTCCCTTTACTTCAGCTTCTTCGCCAAGTTGACCGCGCACACCTCGCGTAATCTCAGAATGAAGTTGATGAATCTTGGAACTACCCGTGGTCTTAAATAAGTTGGGCACTATCGCGTGCACGGCGCATGCCAATCCGGCAACAAGCAACTCTTTTGAGAAACGACTGGCGACCAAAAAATGCTCACCGTAGCTTTCCCCGACAGAGGAAGGATGTTCAGTGAAATAGTGCTTAGCTCCCATGGAATTAGAGTAAGCCAGCGGTCACGACATGTTGTTGCCAAGCCTTTACCATTCCAGGCATTGCTTGCAATTACATAGTGTATTTATTCGATGTGAAGCAATAATATTGTCCTATGGACATTATTGATCGGGAAATACTGCATTTGCTTCAGGAAGACGCGACACGTTCCTCTCGGGAGCTAGGCGATGAGGTTGGTTTAACTCCCACCCCATGCTGGCGGCGCGTGCAGTCTTTGAGGGAGGCCGGCATTATCGAACGCGAAGTGGCCATCCTAAATGCATCTCGACTCTCTTTAGACATCAGCGCACTAGTCCAAATCCGCACTAATGAACATTCTGCCGCGTGGCTTGCCGACTTCACTGCGGCAATAGCCGAGTTCCCAGAAATCGTCGAGGCTTTTCGCACCAGTGGTGAAATCGACTACATGCTCAGGGTTGTAGTCCCTGATATGAATTCCTATGACGACTTCTACAAACGTTTGATTGAGCGGGTGGCGCTTTATGACGTTCGAACCATTTTCGAAATGGAGGAACTGAAACGGACTACAGCGCTACCCCTCGACTACGCGCCTTTTGATTCTCCGTAAATTTTCAACCGACTAAAATCTCTACCACTGCCGCCACTGCCAGCTGAGCGCGCTCATCAATACCCTTCGCGTCGGCACTCGCTATCGGATGCTCGATAACGGAAAATGGGTGGAGCGGAACGCCTTGGACCCTGGCCATTAGCTCAGCCGCATCAACAAAAGCTGAGGTCATAATGCTGACAGCAGGAACTCCGTTTCGCTCCGCCATAACTGCGTCATGCAAACTGCATGAAGAGCAGCTGCCTCAATCACCCACACCACTGAGAACTGCATCCCACCCAATCGCTTCTTGCATTAATTCTGCTTCGGCAGGGGCGCTGTAGTTCTCTTTCGTTCTGCGAACAACTTTCGATACTCCATATTCAGCTCGCAAAATGAATTCGACTTGATCAAAGAAAGGTGTCGTGTTCTCTTTACCATTCGATATGACACCTATAACAGTCCCTTTTAGGCTGCTGAGACGCTGAGCCGGTTCCGATGCAACTAGCTGCTCCTCGTGGCTTGGATTCATAAGTTCCATTGCTAAGGCACCTCACAATCGACACACGCCCCGACCGCCACGGTAGTTGCGCGACTCTTAGTTCCTAGCCATGGAGGAATAACTTGCGCAAAACCACCGGCCGGACCACCAGCGGCGACAACGATTAGTTCTTGAGGGGACTCCATCGCTGCGTACTCACGCTCAGCACGGTCTTTGACAACTGAACCCTTGCCTACTTCTTTCCATGAGCCACGCTTCACTCGGGCTCGGTCGAAAACGCAGTTCTGAAGGTCTTCTTTAGACCATCCAGCGTCACTAAAATGTTGACGAAGCTGTGGTGGCAGAACAACGACATAGTTACCGGCCCATATTGAATAATGCAGTTGATTGGATCGGATTTCGGCTGAGATCGTCTCGCAAATCTCTTCTGGAATCGATGTCCACTCGTTCATTATCTGTCGGGGCGCCATCGCTGCCACCGCTGTAACCGCTGAGACACCTGGTTCTCCAAGACGCTCTTCGCCTAGAGACGGCCATGGAGAATTCTCCTCGTCCTCAGCTAAACAATACGAAAACTTTCCGGGATGTCCCAAGGTGGAACGGTCGATTTCGCCAGGGCGAACGTCTAAAAGGTTAATAAGCGCTAATCGTATGGCCCGGCCAACCGCAGCAGAAGCACGGTCGGTGTTACCTAACGCATTAAACGTCGTCCCCATCTCCAGTTCACGACGAATGGGTCCGTTTACTATGAGCAATATTGCACATCCTCCGGTCGATGCAGTAGCGCCATGGAGCAGGAACTCCGGCGCCAGCATCGCTGTGAAGGCAGTTACCACCACTGGGAAATGCTCTGGCAGGCACCCCGCCATAACAGCATTGATCGCAAGTTTTTCTGCAGTTATTGACCGTTCCCTTACTGGCTCAATGCCAACTAAGTGTTCGGGTGGCAACAACGCCCATTCCAGACACGCTGATACAAGGTCAGCTGTGGGCGGGATTATAGGAAGGCCATCTGTCCAACCATTGACATGATAGGTCTCTTGCGCTGCGGCAAAGTTAGCAATAGTGAGGCGAGAAGATTTTAAACCCACAGGTAATTCCAGTCAGACTGTCGCCGCCAAGCTATCTCCGCCCACTGGCAAAGCGGCGAGGTTAATTTCGTAGAGCTCAGCCGCGTTGTCGCACAGTATGTCCTTTGCCTGCACATCAGTAAGACTGGCGGCATGCTCGTCAAGCATTTCTTGGCTCCACGGCCACGTACTGTCACTATGCGGAAAATCATTAGCCCAAAGGAGGCGCTCGTGGTTCACATGTTCGACCATCTTGAAGGCAATCCAGTCATCCTGGAAGGTCGTATAAATGTGCTCTCGAAAATATTCGCTCGGTAATTTCGACAGTTCTTGGCCTGGTGGGAGCCAATAACGGTGACGCTTGTAAGCGTGATCCATTCGATACATGTAATGCGGAACCCAGCCTGCATCGGCTTCCACGCACACGACACGTAAATTTGGATTTCGTTCAAATACCCCACCAAAAACCAGTGTTCCCATGATGTCCTGGTTGGCTCGGATGATGGTCATAAAAGAGTTTGCCTTAGGCCCCCGCGGTTTACCCGATTCTTTGGCCGTCAATATGTGCCATGAGAGCGGCAGTTTGAGGTCGATCGCGGCCTTCCAAAACGGGTCCCATCTCGGGTCGTCATAATCGAAGTCAGTCGCAGGGTTTCCTGGCATCATTACCCCACGCATTCCATTTGCCTTCATCACTTCTAGTTCTGCAATACCTTCTTCAACCGATCGAAGAGGTGTTTGAGCTATCGGTAAAAGGCGGTCTCGGTCTACCGAGCAATAGTCACTGATCCACCTGTTGTAGGCATCCATGGAGGCTTTCTTGTAATCAGCATCGGGGTGGTTACAAAGCACCATTCCAACAGATGGATAAATGACTTCTGCCGACACTCCGTCTTTATCCTGATCTTTTAACCGATAGTCCGAATCCCAGCCACTACGCGGTAACTCATCCCACTTCGCCTGCGGGTTCAAGTCTTCCGGGGCCTGGCCTGCAGCTGCAATCAGACCCATTTGGATCGTTCGTTTCATCCCATCTATGACATACACATCGCCTCGATCCTCAGTTTCCACAACATGTGGAGCGACGTGTCGCCATTTCGGGTCGATGTAGTCCACATATGCGTTAGGCGCTTCAGCGATGTGCGAATCCGCCGAAATGATCGGATAATTTACCTGCATTGGATCCCCTTTTCCCAATACAGGCATGCTACTGAGATCACGGGAATGGTGCTGGGCTAGTGATAGCAATAGCGGGTGTTCCTCTTGAAAACAAAGCTTCAAGAATTTGAAAAGCTTTTAGTTCTTTGCTTTGCAACATTTTTGGTGATGGCGGGCCAAGGGGTTATCGGGCCAGTTTTACCGCTTTATGCAAAAAATTTCGGGGTAAGTGCAACGGTCGTCGGACTGACACTGACAGTGTTCGCTTTGGCACGCTTGATCCTGAATGTTCCAGCAGGCATGATCGCCGACCGGTTCGGAAGACGCATTCTTCTAATCGGCGGTCCCATTTTGACGTCAATCGGAATGTTCGGCTCAGGTTTCGCGGGTGATATTTGGTCGCTACTCATATGGAGATTTATTGCTGGAGGCGGTTCTGCCTTCTATATGAGCGGCGCCTTGATCTATTTGATCGATATCGCCCCTTCCGACCGTCGCGCCCGCTACGTAGCAACAAATCAGTGGGCTTTGAGCGTTGGAGTCGCATTAGGTCCCGGAATTGGTGGGTTAGTCGCTGAGCGTTGGGGACTTGCAGCGCCATTTCACGTCGTTGGGGTAATCGCTTTGGTAGCCGCCACCTACGCAATTTTTCGGCTTCCCGAAACCAGAAATTCAACAGCCCGAGCATCTGAAAGCAAAAATCCTGTTCGAGATGCAGCACTCATCATCCGAAGCGCTCCGTTTGTCGCAATTGCTTTCGTCACCGGAACAATCTTTATGACCCGCGCAGGAACACGCGCGACGTTGGTACCTCTTCATGCAGATGACACTTTGGGTTGGGGTCCAGGTGAAATCGGTTTAGTTTTTACCGCTACCGGCATAATGACTCTCTTCACCCTTTGGCCCGCTACATGGGCCACGGAGAACATCGGTCGAGCTTCAGTCATCATGTTTTCAGGGTTGGCAGCGGCATTAGGGACCCTCGTTATTGCTGCGAGTTCAACTCCGCTCTGGTTCGTGATGGGGAATATAATCCTCACGCTCGGCACCGGCACTGCTGGACCAGCACCTGCCGCTTTTGTCGCCGACCTTTTCCCTGAAGAGCTGCGTGGCCTCGGCATCGGACTGTACCGGTCTGCCGGCGATGTCGGTTTTGTTATAGGGCCGCCAGCTTTGGGGTGGTTAAGCGATAACGCTTCAATGTCTGTTGCGTTTCAAACGGCGGGCTGCTTAGTCGGTGTTGCTGGAGCATGCTTTGTTCTGATTACACGTCGAAGTGAGCGTTGCGCTTCTTAGCAAATAGATCAGTAAATTTTTGAGGAACCGTCACCGGGTCCCCCATCAATCGCGTTTTTTAAATCTTGGTAGCTGCCTTTACCTAGGGCAGCAATGTCCCCGCTGATCGTTTGCATCATGAAGCCTTTCTCCCGACGATTTGCGGCCAGGGCACTCGTTGAGTGAATACCTGCTACCTTGCCCGCTTCGCTGCATCTCTCAACTATGTATTCCAGGACTTCTTTGTATTCGTCGTTATCGTCGCTGTAAGCAGGTCCGTATCCGTAGCTCAACGACAAGTCGGCGGGTCCAACATATATTGCATCGACCCCTTCCACTTTTAGAATTTCATCCAAATTCTCGACTGCATCTCGGGTTTCGATCATAGGAATACAGGCGTTGGTCTGATTTGCGGTTGGGTAGTAGTCCTCTCCGGCGTTTGCCGCGCGGCCTCCAATGATGGTGGGGCCGTAACTTCTTTGACCAAGCGGTGGATATTTTGTCGCTGCGACCGCCCTTTCTGCTTCTGCAACGGAGTTGACCATAGGGATGATTATTCCGCGAGCGCCAGCATCGAGCATCCGTCCTATGATTCCGGGCTCGTTCCAGGGAACTCGACATATCGGTGTCCCTTTTCCAGTCAGAGCGACCGCCTGCAACATAACTGCCGCGACTTGGTAGTCGGCAATGCCGTGCTGCATGTCAACGCACACATAATCAAAGTCGATACGTGCAACTGTTTCCGCGGCGTGAGAGTCAGGAAGGGAAAGCCAACTCCCGAGTGTTTCAGTATTTGTGGCCCACTTCTCCATTAGTGCATTCGGCATTTATCAAAACTTTCGTGAACAAGCGCTGATTTCAGACCAGCTCAGATCGGATACTTCATTGTTGTTCAAGCGGACTTCCAAAACCACATTCTTAGGTTCTTTAATTTGCATCGATCCACCAATTAGGTCGCCGTTGTAACTGCCTTTGTGCTTTCATAACAACCCTGTTATGGCTGTCCTTCTTTCTGTTGTCACCGCATTTCTTTACGGTTCTGGTGATTTCCTGGGCGGAGTAGCGTCACGGCGACATTCCGCTATTCAGGTCCTAACAACAGTTTCTTTAATCGGTGCTGTACCTCTTTTGTTTGTCGCTCCGTTCGTTGCGGCGAGTCCAAGCACGCCCGATTTGTTTCTGGGAGCTGCCGCAGGACTTATTGGGATCGCAGGTCTCGGGCTTCTTTATCGAGGGCTTGCCCGTGGTCCAATGTCAATCTTCGCTCCTATCACGGCGATCGTTTCAGCTGTTTTTCCAGTTATTTGGGGAGTTTCCCGTGGCGATCAACAGGGTTTAAAGATTTGGTTTGGACTCGCAATCGGCCTGATCGGCATCTTTGTTCTCAGTTCACAGCCGACTGCGGATGATATTCGGGTTTCCTTTTCAGTAATTTGCGAAGCCTTACTGGCGGGCCTAGCTTTCGGACTCTTTTTCTCTCTACTAAGTGAAACAAACACTGAGTCGGCTCCTTGGCCCATAGTTGCGGGCCGGTTTTCTGCGTCACTTGTTCTGATATTCGTAGCTTTGGTCCAAAAGACACAGCTACGACCCACTCGTGGCTGGTTCTCACTGATCGCGTGTGGGATTTGCGACACCGGCGCAAACGTAGCGTTCTTATTCGCTCTGCGTTATGGACAGCTGGGTCCAGTCGCTGTGCTGGCAAGCCTCTATCCAGCTGTCACCGTTCTTCTAGCTCGCATTGTTCTAGGCGAACATCTAACAAACAGGCGACTGCTAGGTCTAGTGCTAGCAATGGCTACTGTGATTCTTGTTGGGTTGAGCTGACTAATTCAAAATGTCGTTCAGGATCGCGTTTCTTTGGTTGAGGACCATTGGCCCAACCTTGGCGACGTATTCGAGCCATGCTGGGTCAGAAAAAAGGGCTGTTCTTTTCTCTGTTCGCTCTTCGAAATTCTCGTAGCGCCACATGTGAATCACCTGATTGAGATCTCCTACTTCGCTTAGGTAGTAGCCCACTGGCTCACCCAAGTGACTTTTCTGTATAGCAAAGCCTTCTTCCAGGTAGAGAGCGGCGTAGGTATTAGCCGTTCCTGTTTTCAATTCGTATGTCCGCATTTCAACGAAACTCATTCTTGTCTCCCAGCTCGGTAAATAAATGATTAGCGATAGTGGTCTTGTTCTTTCAGTTCCGTCGATCTTGGAACACAGGGAAAGTAGCTCTGGTCTGTGCAGCCACTTCAGCGTCGACATCACCTAACAGAAGGGTCTCCTCAGATGTACCTTTAAAAACGGTTTCGCCCCATGGGTCTATCAGAGCGCTGTCTCCTGCATAGCTAAGCCCGTCTCCGTCGCCCACACGGTTCACACCCAACACATAGGCTTGATTTTCAATTGCTCGCGCCTGAAGGAGTGTCTGCCAGTGCATTTTGCGTCCGGCAGGCCAGTTTGCCGGAATGACAAATAAATCAGTGGATTGAGCTGTTCGCCAAAATTCGTCCGCAAATCTCAGGTCGTAGCAGATAAAGAACGTAGTTCGTGTCCCTTCAATGTCTACTTGAAGGAATTCGGTTCCCGCCCCGTAGTTTTCTGGCTCTGCAGAAAAGCTGAAGGGGTGGATTTTTTTATAGCGATAAGTTTCTCCGCTCGGTGCGAGTAAATTCAACGTGTTGTAGGCGATTCCATCTTCCCAGCGGGTGGGCACCGAACCAGTAATCCAAATTTGATATTCGGTGGCCTGGTCCAAAAGAAATTTGTGGCTGGCACCGTCCAGCGCTTCGGCACACTTTGCTGAATTCATAGTGAAGCCAGTCGAAAACATCTCACTGAGCACCACGAGTTGAGCCCCATTATCTGCTGCGTCTTTAATTTGAGGCCTCAGCTTCTGGAAGTTTGTCTCTGGGTCTTCCCACACAATGTCATGTTGTACCGCTGCCACCCGAAGACTCATGTCAGGCTCTGTAATCTGTGCACTGCTTCGCCTAGAACGTCGAGGCTTTTACAAAACGTAAATCGGATAAGGTGCTGACCCTCTTCTTGATTGTCGTAGAAAACGACATTAGGTACAGCAACGACACCAACTTTTTCTGGAAGTTGCCAACACAATTCGAGACCATCTGAATATCCAACGGATCTGGCGTCGGCGGTAACAAAATAGGTTCCTTGAGATTCGAAGATTTCAAATCCCGCAGAACGCAAGCCAGCAGACAGAAAGTCACGCTTTTCTTTCATATCTGATAACAAATTTTTGTAGTAGTCATCCCCAAGGGCCAAGCCCACAGCTATGGCGTATTGAAATGGTCCGCCGCTCACATAAGTCAAAAACTGTTTCGCTATTCGTACAGCGCTCGTCAACTCGGGGCTTGAGCAGACCCAGCCAACTTTCCAACCAGTGAAGGCAAAAGTCTTTCCTCCCGACGAGATAGCGATCGTCCGTTCACGCATTCCTGGAAATGAGGCAATCGGAATGTGCTCGCCTTCGAAAACTAGATGCTCATACACCTCATCGGTGACAACAAGAAGATCACGCTCTACCGCGACCTTCGCAATGAATTCGAGCTCCTCGCGGGAAAAGACTTTCCCTGTTGGGTTGTGCGGCGAGTTCAATAAAATAAGTCTGGTCTTGGGCGATAACGCCGCTAAGAACTCAGACTCTTCGAAGGCGTAATGAGGTGGTCGAAGAGTGACTACCTTCTTGGTAGCGCCAGCCATGGCGATATTTGCGCCGTATATGTCGTACCAGGGTTCGAATGTGACTACTTCGTCTCCCGTTTCGCATAGAGCAAGCACGGCTGCAGCCAAGGCTTCTGAGGCTCCTGCAGTAACCAGGATTTCTGAGTCCGGGTCGTAGGAAAGTCCATAAAAGCGTTGTTGATGGTCGCTAATCGCTTGACGCAGTTCTGGGACCCCGATACCCGGCGGGTATTGGTTACCTAAACCGTTTTGTATGGCAGAGGTTGCGGCTTCGATCACTTCGCTTGGTCCATCTTTGTCAGGGAATCCTTGCCCCAAATTCACTGAATCGGTCTTCACCGCCAATGCGGACATCTCGGCGAAAATCGTTGCGCCGAAACCTTGCAGTCTGGCGTTCAAAAATGGTTGACGTAAACTCACATCTGACACGTTAGGACCTCAACACTCGTTGCTTCTCGTAATCTTGGAACTGACTTAAGCGAAACACTCAACAATGCGATTGAATATGGCTATGACTGCCTCGCGATCTAACGACCATGTTCCAACCCGATACGACACTGAGAATGTCGATCTAGCGTCTGTTGACGGGGTTCTTTCTACAACCAGGTCAGTGAGGCTTCGTCTTGATCTAGACCGCCCTGTTCCCAACGAACTTATTCTCGATTGCATAGATATAGCTGAACAAGGTCCAGGTGGTGGTAATCAATCAAGTCGTAGGTGGCTTATTGTTCGTGATCCAGACCAAAAGAAGCGGTTGTCGGACTTGTATTGGGAAAGTGCTGGGAAGTGGATGGTCTCTGCAAGAGACAAACTGACCGGAACCGAACACCGCAATACAAATGTGATGCGTTCAGCCGCTCATCTGGCGGAAAATCTCGACCGTGTCCCCGCTTTAATTATTCCATGCATATGGGGAGTTCATGATGACAGCAAAAAACCGGGGCTATTCGACTCAGTGGTTCAGTCAGCATGGAGTTTTTGTCTAGCAGCTCGAGCTCGAGGCCTGGCCACTGCATGGACTACGGCGATTTTGAACAATGATGCAGAAATTCGAGAGGTTCTTGGAATTCCTGATGGTGTAACTCCTATTGCATTGCTACCTGTCGCGTTCAGCATCGGTGGTGACTTCGCATCGATACCAAGACGTTCCGCAGAAGAAGTTACGTACTTCGACAACTGGGGTCACACTTGGGAACAACGCGATGACCAGATGGACCCGGTCATAGGCGAAGGTCCAGGAGTTACGGTCGAATTAGATATTGATGCTTCGCCGGCAAAGGTTTGGTCTTTAATAAGTGACATAAACGTAGGGGCTCGATTTTCTGAGGAGTTTCAAGGCGCGACTTGGATAGAGCCTTCGGCTGGCCCTGATCTCGGAGCCCAATTCATTGGCACCAATAAACATCCGAAAATTGGTGAATGGCAGACCACATCTACCATCACTGAGCTCAAAGAGAACGAGTTATTCGGTTGGGCTGTAGGTGATGAAGAAGAGAATGCGGCGGCCCGTTGGCGTTGGGAAATAGATGAATTGCACGGGCAACGTTGTCGACTCCGCCACACCGTGCGCCTCGGCCCGGGACCATCTGGTTTGACTCCCGCTATTGAAGCAATGCCTGATAAGGAAGCGCTGATCATTGCCCGGCGCCAGCAAGAACATCTAGCAAATATGAGGCATTGCGTTCAAGGCGTTAAGGCACTCGCAGAAAATCTGTGACAGGTCGATGGGCGCCAAGCCCAACCGGCGAATTTCATTTGGGAAATCTTCGTACCGCGCTTTTAGCGTGGCTATTCGCGCGATCTGCGAACACAGAATTAGTTTGGAGGTTCGAAGATCTCGATGGAGCAGTCAGAAACGATTTTTACGACCTTCAACTTAGAGATTTCAGGCGTATTGGCCTTACCTGGGACGGCCAGGTTTTCCGCCAAAGTGAGCGGTTGAATCTGTACCGAGAGGCTATTGAGGACCTCAAAAGGCAAGGCTTGACCTACAGGTGTTGGTGCACTCGACGTGAAATTCGTGAAGCTACTGTTGCGCCACACTCTCATCTACCTGAAGGCGCGTACCCCGGCATATGTCGCCGCCTAACGGCAAAAGCGATCTCAGAAAACGAGCGGTCAGGGCGAAATCCTGCTCTGCGGCTTATGTCTGAAGGTCAATTGATCCAGATCGAAGATCATCAGTTGGGAGATTTCGAGGGAGCCGTCGATGACTTTGTTTTGTGTCGTGGTGACCTGACACCCTCTTACAACTTGGCTGCAGTCATCGACGATCACGATATGGGCATCACGCAGGTGGTGCGTGGAGACGATTTACTTCCGTCAACACCGCGCCAAGTTCATTTGTTTAATCTATTTGGCACCCAACCTCCCCGTTATGCCCATGTTCCTCTTGTCCTGTCTGAATCCGGGAATCGGTTAGCTAAACGAGATGGCGCAGTTACTATCGACGACCGAGTGGCACTCGGAGAGTCCGAGTTAGATATTTTGAATCATTTACTTTCAAGTCTCGGATTACCCAAGGTCGGATCTTTTGATGAGCTAAATCGGGTCGCTCATGATTTCCAGCCCTCTGCTTTGCCAACCTCACCTTGGGTATTCGACCTTTGAACGAACAGTTGTCTTAACGCCAAGGCTCGACAATAATTTTTGCGTGAGCTTCTGGATCACCTAGGTCATTGAACGCCTCACCTACTTCACTTAAACCGACTTGCCCTGTAATCAGCTGCTCGACAGCAAGCTCGCCTTCGCTAATCGCTCTCAAAGTGTCCGCAAATTCTTTCGCCGTATATCCCAAAACAAATTGAATGTTGAGTTCTTTCCCAATACCGGTCAACGGTCGAAAACTATCTTGCTCCATGCAGACACCCACCACAACGATTCGGGTGTCTTTCACAGCACCATGAATGATCTGGTCGATTACCCCTGGCACACCTACACACTCAAATATAAGACCGGGCTTGGGGGTGACATCATTGACGCGGATTTTTGAGTCGTCGACACCGACTCCTTCAGATCGGGCCGTCTGCCGCCAACTTTCGTATGGAGACAGCACAGCTGGGTCAACGACTTCATCTGCACCCATTTGCTCCGCCAGCTGACGGCGCCGGGGCGAGAAGTCCGCCCCTATCACTGGGCCTAACCCTTTTTGCTTCAACGCTCCGATGACTGCAAGACCTACAGGCCCGCATCCAATCACTAGACAAACATCGTCAGTAGTAGCGCCAGATTTCTCTACAGCGTGTCTTCCCACAGCCATTGGCTCAGTGAGCGCAGCCTCTTGTGGCGACAAGCCGTTGGTTACCGGTAATAGGAGTCTCGAGGAGAGCAACATTTTCTCTGCATATCCGCCCGGGAACTCGTTCGAATAACCGAGGAGGTGGGTCCCATCGGAACGAATAAGGACGGGCATAGAGCACACAACGTCACCTATTTGGAAATGATCAGGGACGTTTTGTCCTAGTTCAACAATCTCCGCACAGAATTCGTGACCCATAATCAAATCTCGATCAGCGTCATAGACAAGAGGCCCGCCAGTTTCTTTTTGACTCGCCACCATTTCATGTCCATGCCGAAGCGCATGCAGATCGCTTCCGCAGATCCCACACGCCAAAGTTTTGACTAGAACCTCACCGGACAAAGGAGTTAGGTCCGTTGTGATATCGACAACAATATTTCCGTGTCGGGTGAATGCTGCTCTCATCTTTCCGCTTTCGAATCTGCTGTCCGCTGTTTTGTTTCTAGCAAGTTGGCCAATAAGACAAGGGACGAGCCTCGGGCGGAGGGACAGACCTATGAGCCAGCATTTCCAAATCATGCGCTAAGACACCGCGAGTGTCACCTGGGTCAATGATCTCATCAATACGCATAGTTCCTGCTGCTTCGTAGGGGTTCGTTGATTCACCAACTTCTCGCACTAGTTCAGCGCGTTCAGCTTCTCGAGCGTCACTGTCTTCAATACGAGCAAGTTTTGAGCCGAAGGCCACGTTTACTCCGACTTCGGGGTCCATAAACCCGATCTCTGCTCCCGGCCAGCTGTAGACACCGAGCGCTGGCATCTGAGAACCGTTCATGGCTTGCCATGCCAACCCGAAGGCCTTACGAATACAGACAGTTAGTGTAGGTGCCGAGCAGTTTTGGAGAGCGTGCATCATCCTCATGCCCCAATGCAACATCAGTTCATGTTCCACTCGTTCACCGACCATGAAGCCCGGAACATCCGCAAGAAAAATAATGGGGATGTTATACGAATCGCAAACGGTCGCTAATCGAATGATCTTGTGGCAGGCCTGCGGGTCCAATGTGCCGGCTCCGAACATCGGGTTGTTCGCTATTACCCCGACTGAAAATCCGTTAAGCCTGGCCATGCCACAAACAACGTTGCGGGCATACAAGGGTTGAATTTCCAGAAGTGAATCAGTGTCGACGATGCGTTCTACTACTCGACGCATATCGTAGCCACGTGTCCGTTTCGCCGGCACCAGGTCCGATAATCCGGGGTCGTGACCCAACGACCCTATGTTTTCCTTTCTGGGTGCTGCCTCCCAAGCGTTACTAGGCAAATAAGAAAGCCATTTTCGTATCGCGTCGTAACCCTCTTCGTCGCTTTCAACTCCTAGATCAATTTGGCCAGTCTTTCTCGCGTGAACATCGACTCCGCCCACATCTTCGAAAGATATGACCTCTCCAGTCGCTATCTCAAATACTTTTGGAGAGGTCACCGCCAGGCAGGATCCACGCACCATCACCACGTAATCAGACAACGCCGACAGAAAAGAAGAGCCACCGAACGATTGTCCGGTAACCATCGTCGCCATCGGAACTCTGTGCTGTCGTTTTGCGAGCTCAAATAAGCCCCCCGGTTCGCTGATTCCTTCAGCGCCCATCGTGTCTGGAATTCGAGCCCCGCCAGTTTCTCCGAAGTGAACTATGGGGATACCCATTGCCATAGCTCTTTCATACAGGCGGTGCTCTTTTCGAGTTCCGACGATCGAACTCGAGCCTCGGTAAACAGTGATGTCGTCGCCGAACACAGCGACTGGCCGGCCGTTCACCATGCCATGTCCACCTATTTTCCCGTCGCCCGGTGTCTTCTCTCGTTCTTCTGTTCTAATTGATCGACTAAAAGTTCCGATTTCACGGAAAGTGCCAATATCCAAAAATTCGCCAATATGTTGACGGATGGTGCGGTCGCCTTCGTCAGACATCTTCGAGACTTTGTCTGCCCCACCCATTTCATTTCGGACACGTTCAGCACGCGCAATCAGGTCTGAAGTCTTCTCCGCATCGGTCATGAGACACCATCTAGGTCGTAGTCAACAATTAGTTGCGAATAACGGTCACCAAGTTGTTCAGGAGGTCTGGGAGGAATCATTACTTGACTCACTCCTAGCTCCGCTAGTTGGTCTAGGTGATCACGATCACCAGTGGAAGAGGTCCAAAGTTCGATGAGTGATGGGTCGCGTCCTGCCTTCTCCGCATATTCTTTCGCCAGGCGATGCAAGGATGCGAGTGTTTCTACCGGTCGTTCCGCCGGGAAGAACACGTCACCAAGCTCACCAGCTCTGCGAGCCGCCCTATCTGAATGCCCGCCAACAAGTATTGGGATCGCTTGTTGTGTCGGTTTGGGTTGACAATACACAGGCTCGAAGTCAACGAATTCACCATGGAACTCTGCTTCTACTTCGGACCAGAGCACACGGAGAGCTTGAAGATACTCATCTGTTCGCGCTCCACGGGCTTCGAAAGGAATCCCCAACGCATCAAATTCCTCTCGAAGCCATCCAACCCCAATGCCCAAATCCAAACGACCATTGCTTAAACGGTCGAGACTCGCAATTTCCTTTGCCGCGATAAGAGGGTTGCGTTGCGGAAGAATCAATATCCCTGTTGCTAAACGGATAGTGCTGGTAGAAGCCGCAGCAAAAGCAAGCCAGATCAGCGGGTCAGAGTGATCCAGCTGGCTAGCTCCCTTGAACAAACGTCCGCCTTCGTCGTAGGGATATGTGGATGCGTACTGCACCGGGACGACCGCATGTTCGACAGCCCATATGGAATGGAATCCAACATCTTCTGCTGTGCGTGCCAACTCCCCCGCAGCAACTCCTTCCACATTCCCCATCAAATTCGCTGACATCAATCCGAACTTCATAGGTCAAACCTTCCTTTTGTTAAGCGTCCGACAATAACGAATATTAATAATGGCATTTATCCGCCCTCAGAGTCCGGGGACGATCACCCCGTGAACCGGTGGCGGCGCCGATCCCTTACCGGCCATATCCGCGAGTAACTCCGCTGTGTCATTGAGTCCGACTTCTCGTCGGGTAAACAAATCAAACGGGAATTTTCTTTGAGCCAGCAGTTCTAAAGCCTTTCGATAAACAGGCGCATCCACTCCCAACGCACCCTTTACAGTCAGCTCTTTCCAGATAATTGCGTCCGAATTAAGACCCGGTGCACCTTTCTCACCACGAACTCCAGCCATCACGATCGTCCCGTCAACAGCGCTGAGCCTGACCGCCTGACCAAGGGCAGTTGGGGCGTTAGCAGTCACATCAATAACGACATCTGCCAAACGACCGCCTGTCGCATCGCGAAATCTTTTCGCTGCATCTTCCTCAGCTACATCCACAACGAGATCCGCGCCCATAGCTTCGGCCATCTCAAGACGAGGGTGATCATTGGGTCCGTATCCAGTTACAGCGACAAATTCAGCACCTATATCTTGCGTTGCTACTAGAGCGCAGAGTCCTCGAATTCCGGGCCCAAGTATTGCAACGTAATCACCTTGCTGAGTTCCCGGAATCTCTACCCCCCATTTAATGCCTGCTCCCAGTGGATTAAAGAGAGTTGCTTCTACTGGATTGAGTTCTGGAGGAACTGGCAGTACTAAAGAGTCTGGGCTGAGGTAATGATGAGTTGAATAGCCGCCAAAGAGTGACGGCTTGCGATCGGTGGGAATCATCCCGTATAAATCTGTTTGGCCATGTTTCGTGCAGCGCCGATACACACCTGCCCTACATGGATCGCAGCCGCCGCAAGCTTGCCAACATTCGACTGCAACTCGATCCCCAACATTTATTTTCCATTTTGCAGCAGCTTCATCTCCGATGGCTTCGATTGTGCCAACGGTCTCATGCCCTGGCACCACCGGGTATGGCGCACCGATATGCCCCGTAAAGAGCTCATGGTCGGTTCCGCACAAACCGCAAGCTTCTACTAGAAGGAGAGCATCATCATCTCCCACTTCAGGTAGATCAAAGGTTTCAATTCGTAGGTCTTCGACTCCGTACAAGACCGCTGCAGTTGCTTCCCCCATACAGCCAGACGCTAGCGCCTCTTCGCTGTCTTATTTATTTCGCTGCTTCAAGGAACTCGACGGCGTCGAGATCAACCACTTGAGAAGCATGACGATTGGCCATAACTACGAACATCTCATCGCCTCTGTCGGTTCGGCCGACAATCATCGATGCAAGAATCGCCATAATAAATCCTGACCACGAAAACCGCCTGTAATTCAGCCAGAGCTCGTCCTTACTAATAGGGGGAGCCAGCTTTTCTCTAGTCAGTTCTCTTAAGTAATGAGACACTAGTTGTTCCTCGTTTCGGCGTCTTTCGTCGGGCTCAAACGCAGAACCAACGAAATAAGAGACGTCAAGAGCACCATGGCTATGAGCAACGGTTTGCCAGTCCACAACAACAAGCGCAGGGATTACTGATGAATTCGTTGGCGCGTACATGAGATTGTCGAGCCGAAAATCTCCGTGAACCAAAGTCAGAGGCTCCGGGATCTCAGAAAACCAGTTCAATGCTTTCTGCACAAAATATTCGCTCATTTCAATCGCCTCCGCGCTCAATACACCTCGGTAGCGTTCAACAAAGGCCGGTTGCAAGGCTTCCAAAAGAGCGATCGTTTGTGTGTTCTGCTTAGGGTCGCGTCTGCTAACCCATGACAAATCAAATAGTGTTTGATCGCCCCAGAAGGCTCTATGAAGTTTGGCTGCTTCTGACAAAGCCATGGATGCTTCACGCGGGCTACATCCTTTAAGTTGGTCTCCTTGCTCTCGAGGATCTACATCTTCCATCACTAAAACAATGTCTGCAGTTCCTTGTACATAGTCGACGTAGTAGAGACGAGGTACTGCCACTCCAATCTTTGGAGCGACGTGGCGATAGAACTCTGCTTCGCGTTCATAGGTTCCAACTTGTATCCCAGTAGCTCTGCTTTGGGGGTCAAGAGCAGCAAACTTCACGACGACGGTGCTAGGACCACCCTCACCATTCCAATTCAGGTACGCCCGATAATTCGCTCCAACCTGTCCAGTGCCAATCGGCTCGAGCCGACAATCAATAAGCTCAGCTTCTTCCCCAAGCACCAAATTCATCCACCGAGTCGTCACGGCATCTGGATGAAAGACTGACGGGAATCGTGGTTGCACTCAGCCATGTTGCCCGAGGATTTCAATCTTCGCACAGGGTTAATCACTATGAGCAATCAACGCTGACGACGCGAAAGCATCTCTCAGAGCGCCCTTATCCGTAACCTGCAGCCTATGCCTCGTCTCCACATTCTGATCGCCGCTTCTATCTCTTTCTTTTTCTGGGGATGTTCAAGCTCAGATCAGTCACCGGTATCGGAACCGCCCGATTCAACAGTTGCGGAGTCAAATGTTTCCCCAGACACAACCACCTCTCTGGCTAGTACTGAGCCATGGGTTGAAGTTTCAACAAGCACCGGGCGACCCGTCATATCGGTATTGCCCCGCGATGAACGGCCTAATCGTTTAGTTACACGAGACATTGCGATTGGAACGGGGACGCAGGCAGGTGTCGGGGATGTCTTAGAAGTCAACTACGTCGGAGCGCTGCTCAGCGATGGAACCGAGTTTGACGCGAGTTGGAATCGATCACAAACGTTTTTTGTCCCCATAGGTATGGGCGCCGTCATTCCTGGCTGGGATCAAGGAATAGTGGGAATGCGCGAGGGCGGCAGACGAGTATTGATTACTCCCCCAGATTTGGCCTATGGAAGTTCAGGTGCTGGTTCATCCATTCCACCTGACGCCACACTCGTTTTTGTGGTCGACCTTGTTGCAGTCCTTGATCTTCAACCGCCTGCTATTCCCGAACCAACAGAAGTTGGAGCTTTACTTGAAGTGGAAGATCTGGTTGCGGGAACTGGTGACCCAGTGGAGTCCGGGGACACAGTAACCGTCCATTACCTCGGCACCCTTACCGATGGCACGGTATTTGATGCGTCTTGGCGCCGAGGAATGCCATTCACCACAACTATCGGAGTCGGCATGGTCATCCCCGGGTGGGATCAAGGAATAGTGGGAATGCGGGAAGGGGGCAGACGCCTTCTGAAAATCCCGAGTGACTTGGCCTATGGCGAACGCGGTTCCGGCGCTGCTATTCCCCCCGACACTCCCCTGTTATTTGTCGTTGACTTAATTCGGATCCAAAGCTAACCAGCTGCTGGATGCAAATCCGGCCGTAACTGACTAGCGTCAGGCTCATGGATAGCATCACTGTTGCCCGCAGCATGCGGGGTTCGTTAGGAATGTTGGCGATGAATTGGCTATTGGCGCCAACTACACAAAAGAAAGCTGAAGAGGCGGGCATGGGCGAAGGGCTCCGTGCCTACGCCGTTGGCCGACTCGGAGTCTTAGGAAACTGTCCTGCGGACAACGTCGTCGGAGCAGCTTTTTTCTGGGAACCTCAGTACATGAAATCGATGGTCGAGGAGGGTCGAGCGACTTTTGACCCAATTGAAGGCGGCAAGGTTTGGGCAAGAATCTGCCAGGAGTACGGGACTGAAGCTTTAGCTGATTTCGACGGCGCCGCACGACTAGGTGAGCTACTGGAGCGCGTCGTGCAACACGCCGCGCCGCAGGGTGTACCAACATTTGTTGGCTGGCGTGACCAACAGCTTCCGCAAGAGGTCGGGCCTGCAAAAACTTTTCAACTAGCTCAATGCATGCGTGAGCTTCGCTTCGGGCGCCACGCTATCGCCGTACAATCGTTAGGTATGGGACCTCTCGAAGCGATCCTTAGCGGTCCGGCCGGGGAATGGAACGCTGAATTCTTTGGCTGGCCTAAGCCGTATCCAGACGTGAGTCATTTGGAATCGGCAAGGGACGAAATCGAAACGTTGACTGATCGTCTTCATGCTCCAGACTTCGAGTGCCTTAACGACGATGAGCGCGCTGAGGTAAGAGACCTATCTAAGGCTGCTCGCATGCACGCTACTGAACGAGCTGAAGGGGCAGAGTTCTAGTCAGCGAGGTCGTCTAGCAGGGCCTGATGTTCCCCCAACCAAGGTGCGCGAGTAGCTGACCAAGGCGTTTCCGAGAATCGGTAGGGGGCTCCTGGGTGTGTGTGAGTCGTGTTTCGAGACTCATAGAAAATTTGTTCCGGGAAGCCTCGCTCGACAAAGTGAGGATCCTCCATCATCTCTTCGGGCGAATACACGATGCCGCAAGCCATTCCCCGCTGTTGGAGCCCGACAAAAAGATCATAAGCATTCAAACGTTGTCCCAAGAATTCGATCGCTTCTCTTCCCGCCTGAAAAACTTCACCAGCTAGCGGATCTTCATCAAGTTCAAGAAGGCCAATCCGTTCAAATTGGTCTCCGAGTTTCAATATCTCGTATGGAGAGCATTCTTCAACGAGATCAAGTTCCTCGATCCAAGAACGAAGGGCTCGAAATTCGTGTTTGTTTCTAGGGGGCACACCGGTGTTGAACCACCGCCCGTCAGCGCATTGGATCTGTGTCCACTCAGTTATTGTTGGAAGAGCGTGACGCCCTGTTTGGCGTTCAACTTGTTGTTGTCCGTTGAGCCACCACAAGGTTGCGAACTCGGTTGTCGCATTGGATGAATTTAACAGCGACACGTCTATCAGCTGTCCCTTGCGAGAATTCTCTCGCCACATAAGCGCTGCGAGAATAGATGGTACGGCGTAATGACATGCTGTATGGAAGGCCTGATTTCCTCCACCTCGAATAGGAGGTATTCCGTGATCGTCATAGCCGCATGACCAGGCTGGACCGCCTTCTGCCAACAACGTCAGGTCCGTTGCAGGCGGATCAGTTCCATCTCGCCCGTGATGAGTAATCGAAGTCCATATGAGTTCATGATTCGTCACCTGAAATTGTTCCCAGTCGAGACCTAGCGCGTCTAATCGTCCAAGTGGCTCAGCTTCGATGACTACATCAGCTGTCATAACCAGGGAAATAAACCGTTGAGCATCGGTGTCAGCCTCCAGGTTCAGGGAAACAGATTTTTTCGATGTGTTGTAGTGCCACCAATGCAGGGAATTTTCTGGGTCGACTACATCACCAGCGAAGGGCTCCCATGAGCGTGTGTCGCAACCCTCGGGAGGTTCCACAACGATTACTTCTGCTCCCATGTCAGCCAACATTTTCCCTGCGAGGGCGCACCGCTCGGAAGCTATTTCGATGACTCGATAACCAGACAACGCTGAATTTGTTTTAACGTCGGTCATTGCTAGATCACCGACTCTGCCCTGAGCGTTTTAATCTCCTCATCACTGAGACCCAATAGCTCGCCGAACACGTATTGGTTATGTTCACCAAGGCAGGCTGCCCCGCGGGTAATTGACCAGGGTGTTTCAGACATTCGAACCGGCAGACCCTCTACTCTGCACTGCCCTACTTCAGTGTGCTCAACGGTGATCCAGAGTTCTGCTGTTCGCTGGTCATATTCAATTCGTTCTTGTGGCTTGAGAACTGGTGCTGAAGGGACGCCAGCATTGATGAGCTCTTGAGCAAGTTGTTGGCGGTCATAGTTCAACGTCCAGGCAGTTAGCAGTTCTTCGAGTTCGTCTTCATCTTGCAGTCGCGTTTCTATCCGGGTCCATCGATCTTCGCGAGACCACGTTTCCCCTATGATTTGCGACAAAATTTGCCACTCTCGGTCATCTCTGACGGCGATTGCTATCCAGTTGTCGTGACCTTTAGTCGGCCAAATGCCGTGGGGTGACATCTTCGGGGATTGTGAACGGTTGCTGTTCGGCATTCCTTCGCGTCTCATCGGTCGCTGATTGACGGTCGCATCTAAAGTTGCGACACCATTGAGAGTTCCTGCAGCTTCAATGCAAGCGAGGTCAACCCACTGACCTTCGCCTGTTCGTTGTCGGTGGAGCAAGGCCATCAACACGGCCGTCGCCATGTAATAGCCGCCTGTGTGGTCCATAAATGAGTATCCCCAACCAGCGGGCGGTAGTTCGGGCAGACCAGACGTATACGTCAAACCTGAAACTGCTTGGGCAATAGGGCCCCACGACTTAAACGATGCGTAGGGGCCGGTCGCACCAAAGCCATTGTTCGAAACATAGACGATGTCTTCTCGGATCGTACGCAAGTCTTCGTATCCAAATCCCAGACGTTCCATTACTCCAGATGCAAAATTTTCAGTAACAGCGTCACTTACTTTCATGAGTTCTCGAAGTAACTCTTTGGCCCGGTTATCTCGCAGATTCAAGGTGATACCTAGCTTGCCGGCGTTGTGGTTATTGAAAGCTCCTCCTGCCTCTAACCCGCGCGCGTCGCCAACCCAAGGAGGGACACCACGAAGAATGTCCCATTTGCCCTGTTGTATCGGGTCTTCAATCCGAATTACTTCAGCACCGAACGCCGCAAGGATTTTGGTTGCTCCGGCGCCTGCTAGCTGACCCGTGAAGTCGCAAATGCGGATTTTATCTAAGGCCTGTGCCCTTTGGGTATTCATTGATTTTGCCCTGCCCAATCGGCGTAGCCATGCACCCAAAGCCGCTGTGCCATCGTTTCCGGTACCTTAAGCCTCCGAGCGTTGGCTATCCGGTCCATAGCTTCTTCGGGACTTACACCCAGCTGAGTAAGAATTGCAGCCGCGATTGTTGATGACCGTCCTATTCCCCCTCGACAGTGGACAACGACTGAATCCCCGTTTTCGAGATCCCTTGTTGCCCGGGTTATGAGCTTTTTTGCGTCGTTGTAGTTCTCCAAGATTCCGAAGTCTGGGATTGGAAGATTGGTGAACCCGATGCCGGCGTCGTTGAGAATTTGATGTTCAGCAAGCAAACCGATACTCGTCACTTCCTGATCAGTCAGTAGCGAGATGACGTTACTTACTTTTTCCTGCAGCAGATCTTTGACTTCGCGATCAAGAGCGCTTCCGCTCGGCGCCGGCGCTGTTGCCAGTCGCCCGATTGGTGTCTTGATCCAGTAGAGACGCATTATTCGTTGAGCATTTCCCGGGCACGAGCCTGACATTCATGCAAACGAACTTTTAGTTGTTCAGTCCATTCTTTGAGGTCAGAGCGTTTCGCTCTGTTCCCGTCCACCGCTGTAGGTGGATCAAGAATTTCGCCTACAACAACTGCTACCGGCACCCGTGAGGGGAACTTTGAACCAGTAGGCATTGCCACTTCTGTACCAGCAATACCGACCGGTACTACCGGAACTTTTGCCTTGGAGGCCAACCATGCTGTCCCATCGTATATTTCGCCAATAACGTCTCCCTCTTGGCGACTTCCTTCCGGGAAGACAAGCATGCACTCGCCGCCTTCAAGCATTTCTTTGGCTACGCGCATGGCATCTAGATCAGCTTCTCCGCGGCGAACTGGGAAAGAGCCCAATGAACGCATCGCCCATCCTGCCGCCGCGGGTCTAAACAACGAGTCTTTCCCGAGGTAACGGACTCTTCGGTGACTAGAGCTTCCGACTAGGGGTCCATCAAGATTCGACCGGTGAGCCGGAGCAATGATTACACCACCCTCAAGTTGAAGTCGTTCTCTGCCTTCAACCCGCAGCCGAAACCACCTGAAAAGAAATATCCTTACGAAGCCGCGCACGGCCCTAAAGAAGAGTTTGCCCATTAGGCCATCTGGTGAGAAGAGTGCCTTCATCATCGGAGAAACTAGCCGTTAACTATTGGTTCAACCTGTCGAATCTCCTGTGTCTCGCTCGGACTACTAAAGTTCCAATAGTCACCCCAGCGAGAGGAGCACTCACATGCCCATTCCTACTGACATGGTCGGAGACCAGATTGGTCCGCTAAAACACGAAGTAGACGCCCGATGGGTTATGGCATATTCGGCTGCTCTTGGCGATACTCAGGATTGTTACTTCAATACCAGTCGCGAGAACGGAATTGTTGCCCACCCCATGTTCGCCGTCTGTCCCGAATGGCCGGTAATAGTTCAAGGCAGAGATTTGGCCGACAAGTGGGGCATCACTCCAGAGGAGACTCGCCAGTCAGTTCATGCAACCCACGACCTGGTGATTCACCGGTTAGCTCGGCCTGGTGACGTTCTGCAAACTCGTCTGACCTACACCGGCGTTGAGGACAAGAGTCCCGGTGCGTACACGACCATGAAACTTGAAACTTTCGATGCAGAGGACCAACCCGTTTTCACTACCTACCAAGGCGGAATGTATCTAGGAGTGCCGACAGAAGGAGATGATCGACCGGCACGAGACACACCTGATGTTCCCGATCTTGGCCCTTTGCCAGATAAACCCCTCACTGAAATATTGGTTCCAGTGGCTCATGGAGCTGCTCACACCTATACCGAGTCAGCGCGTATCTGGAATCCAATTCACACTGACGCTGCAGTAGCTAAAGCTGCTGGCCTGCCAGCGATCATTCTGCACGGAACCGCTACTTTGGCGCTCGGCGTCAGCGCCACTATCTCCACAGTTGCCGAAGGTAACCCCGAACGCGTTCGCCGTATTAGAGGAAGAATGGCGTCAATGGTGTTGATGCCCTCGACCGTCACGGTGCGAGTCCAAGATGTAACACCGGTTGGTGGTCAGGATGTTGCTCGCTTTGAGGTACTGACCGAAGACGGAGGACCCGCTATCAATCAAGGACTCGTCTTCTTCGACAAAAACTAAATTGCTACCCGATATCTACGTGCTGTGCAAAGTGGTACAAGGTGCGTTCTAAAGCTAATTCGGCCGAAGATTCTTCATAGCTTCCCCGAGCGTCACAGTTGAAGCCGTGACCCGATGTTTCGTAAATATGAACATCTATCTGAGGCCATCGTTCAGCTATCGCGTGAACGTTGTCCAGCGGAATACCTGTGTCTTCTGCTCCGAAGTGAAGCATCAAGGGCGCTTTCGGTTCTTCTTCGATGTGGGGCATAATCTGGCCGCCGTAATAGCCCGATGCTGCTGAAATCTTGTCTGATAGACGAGCGGCAGCTACATACGAAATCGTACCGCCCCAGCAATAACCAACGATCCCAATTTTGCCGGCATACGAGACTGCCTCACACGCGCCCTTTATGTCGGTGATCACTTGATCCATAGTCACGCCCTCGAAGGCAATTCTTCGACCTTCCTCGATGCCTATTTCATCGTATTTCAGCTCGACATTTTTTTGAACCCGGTCAAACAGCGCGGGAGCAATAACGACGTAGCCCTTCTCGGCATATCGATCGACAACGCTTCGAATATGTGGGTTAACGCCAAAGATTTCCTGAACGACAACCAACGCTCCTTTAGGGGAACCTTCGGGCTCGGCTAGGTAGGCACGGAATATGTTGCCATCCTCAGCAGTAACTTCGATATTCGTCCCCATTCAGCGATCCTTTCAACGAATACATGCAAATGTCAGAACTACCTCTAGTCCAAGCCCATAAACCGGCGAGCATTTGTATATACAACTTCGCTTCTCAACTCGTCTCGGCCAACTTTGACAAAAGTTTCGTCTAGCTCAGCCAGCGCTCCAGGGTACGTGCAGTCATAGTGCGGGTAGTCGGAACCCCAAACCACCGTGTGAGCTAGACCCATATCTGCTAGTTGGGCGAACGCTTCACCTTCGCCTGCCTCCATAGTCACGAAGCACTGTTCTGAAAAAATTTCAGTCGGCTCGCGTTTCAGCCGAGGAACGAGGTGCCCCATCGACTCTTTGTGTTCGTCAAGCCGATCTAGCCAGTAAGGCAGCCAGCCCAATCCCGATTCGAAGAACCCGACTCGCAGTCGAGGATGATCATCTAGGACGCCACTCGCCACCATTTCCATTACGGACGCCATCTGTTCAAACGGATGACAAACCATATGGACGTAGAACTGGTTGCTGTATCTAGTTCTAGCAAAGCTCTTCATCTTTGATCCAAAACTTCCATGAATGGCAACCGTCATGTCATGATCTTCCGCTGCGGACCAAACTCGATCCATCTCTTCGGAGAACAGCTCAAGCCCGTTGTAACGCTCAGGTCGGAAGGTCATCCCCGTTAGCCCGGCTTCCGCGCAAAATTCGATCTCAGCGACCGCGTGATCCACTGCCTGCAGAGGGGTGACCCCAACTCCAAATAGCCGGTCCGGGTTCTCAGAAACGAAGTCCGACATCCACCGGTTGTATCCCCTGGCGTTGGCAGCAGCGACATCGCCGTCAGAAATATCACCGGACATCAAATGCACCGAAGGAAACATCAGAGCAGCGGCAAGTCCTTCGCTGTCCATGACTTTAAGCCGTGCCGCTGGGTCGTAACTGCCGGGGACTATGTCATCCCAGGTGACGGCAGTGCCATAGGCATCTGGAATGCAGGCCGGAGCGGCGCTGGTGTCCATGCTCTTGTCCTCAACAAAGACACTGTCTAAATCACCCAAAGGCCGACACTGCATAACCAAATCCCGATACTTAGGATCGGTGTACTCCTCCCATACAGATGTCGGCTCAGCTATGTGCGCATCAGAGTCATAGACAGGAACTTTCCCGCTCGATGCATACGGTTCATCGGTACTTAGTGGTGGCCCCATGAGACCATTCTTGCTCAGAAACTATCGGCCCCGCTCATTGCGTTGAATAAAGGGTCCGTAATCCGTGGCTCAGCGCTAGCGGTGTAACTGACATATGGCTTTCGTTCGGGAACACTTTCCAATGAAGATTTAACCCTTCGTACTCCCTGGACACCATCTGATCATGGAATTCTTGGTGGGGCGAGAGTTCGTCTGTTTCCAACTCCCCTTTGGACATGAACACATGGGCATCAAGATGCTTGCTGCTTTCATAGCGTTGTTGTTCGCGACGAAACATGACCTGGTCATCCCACCAAACCGACGGACTAGCTAGCAGATAATGATCGAACATCGCAGATGTTTCAAGCAGTACATGAACGCCAAACAACGCGCTGAAAGAGTGTCCGATGAACGTCATCTCAGAAATTCGGTATTGAGTCTTGAGAAAAGGAATGACTTCTGCAGCCAACCAACGTCGAAACGCCTCTGCTCCTCCAAGCTGTTCACCGGGAACTCGCACACCCGTAAGCGCAGGGGCGTCAACGGCTGTGGTTGTGAAGTCCATCGCCCGAAGCTGGATAACCTCCCTATAAGAGGGCTCATCGTGCGCCACCCCTATAACAATCGCCTTCGGAAGTTCCTTGGAGGGCGCAAGGAGCCGCACCGTATCGACGACTGTTCCATAAGTCCACATGGCGTCAAAACATAGATAGACAGGGTGTGGCTCTTCTCCATCAGGGTCGTAAGTCGGAGGTAGATCAACCCACAGGACATAATCCCTATCCACATCATTCCGTGTCATTCGATGGCTGAATGGAGTCCAGGGGGAACGCAATAATTCGTTACTCACAAATGCAAGTTTGGCCGATGACTGTCGAACGCGCTTGCTCTCGGTCGTTAATTCACCTAGGAATCCATGAGCGAAGAACATGTTCAGAGGGAGATCAGTGTGGCGGTACTCCAATCACATATTGATACCAACGCCGATTGGTTTGAAAAAAATTGCGATGACATGCTGGAACAACTGGCAGTCATTGATGAGTTACATGCTGAGGCAGGCGGTGGCGGCGGGCCAGCCGCTATGGACAGAATGCGCAGCCGTGGCAAAATACCGGTTCGAGAACGAATACAGATGGTGTTAGACGCCGACGCACCATTCTTCGAGATCAGTTCACTGGCCGGCTACTGCACCAACTACGCGGTTGGCGGCGGTTTGGTCATGGGTATAGGTGTGATCGAAGGCGTTGAATGCGTAATCGAAGGCAACGATCCGACGGTCCTCGGTGGAGCCATCACCCAGGTGGCCGGGCGGAAGCTAATGCGTGCAATCGAAATCGCGCGACAAAACCGGATGCCGTACATCCAATTTGTCGAATCTGCCGGCGGCGACCTACGCGGGGACGACGACCCTGAGCGGCAAATGATCGAACAGCAGGATCATTTCGCTGAGTCAGGTCGACTTTTCTATGACGTAACTGAGTTGTCCAAATTACGTATTCCATCCGTCGCAGTTGTATTCGGAAGTTCAACAGCGGGAGGCGCTTACCAACCCGGGATGAGCGACTACAACATCTTCGTTCGAAACCAGTCCAAGGTTTTTCTCGGCGGGCCCCCTTTGGTCAAAATGGCTACCGGGGAAGACAGCGACGATGAAACACTTGGCGGAGCCCAAATGCACGCCGAGGTTTCGGGTCTCGCCGACTACCTAGCTGAAGACGAAGCTGAAGCCCTGCGGATGTGTCGTGAGGTGGTCAGCCATTTGAATTGGCGAAAATTGGGGCCAGCGCCATCGATGGCTGACGACCCACCTGTCCATAACACCGAAGAGCTACTGGGGTTAATGCCCAGAGACCTGCAAGCATTAATTGATTGTCGAGAGGTTATAGCTCGCATAGTTGACGGATCTCGTTTCGAAGAATTTAAAGCCCGATACGGAACCACCTTGATTTGCGGCTGGGCGTCAATTCACGGATATCCAGTGGGCCTAATTGGCAACAACGGGCCAATTTTCAGTGAAAGTGCTGAGAAGGCTGCTCAATTTATTCAACTATGCAACCAGCAAGATATTCCAATTGTGTTCCTCCAAAACATCACTGGATACATGGTCGGTAAAGACTTTGAGCACTCAGGGATCGTAAAAAATGGTTCCAAGATGATCAACGCAGTCTCTAATTCAATGGTCCCGCACATCACCGTGATATTGGGAAATAGCTATGGCGCGGGGAACTACGGCATGTCAGGAAGAGCGTTCAACACGAGATTCACCTATCTCTGGCCAACAGCGAAAATTGCCATAATGGGCCCCAAGCAGATAGCCGGAGTTATGTCGCTTGTCCGTCGAGGGCAAGCAGCTAGGAAGGGACTCGAGTTCGATGAGGAAATGGATCAAAAAATTACCGAATCGGTTGAGCACTATCACGAACTGAAATCGTTAGCCCTCTATTCATCTGGGCGAGTCACAGACGATGGGATCATCGATCCTCGCGATACCCGCGATGTGATCGCGCTATCCCTGTCCGCCTGTAGTAACAACAAAATCGAGGGCGCTGAAGGCTTCGGCGTCTTCCGAATGTAAGTAGAACTCAATGACAATAAGACGACTCCTCGTAGCCAACAGAGGCGAAATTGCTCGCAGGGTATTTCGCACTGCCAAGGAAATGGGCATCTTTACAGTTGCCGTACATTCAGAGGGAGATGCTGATGCTCCATTCGTTGGCGACGCTGATCTGGGCGTAGCGCTTGGCGGCACTACTGCTACCGAGTCTTATCTCGACAGCGAGAAAGTTCTCGCAGCAGCAATTTCTGTTGGGGCCGACGCTATTCACCCTGGATACGGATTTTTGTCTGAGAATGCTGACTTTGCTCAAGCAGTGATCAATGCCGGAATCACTTGGGTGGGACCGCCTCCCTCAGCTATTGCTGCCATGGGCGACAAACTAGAGGCGAAGCGCACCATGGTTGGCGCAGAAGTTCCGACGCTTCCATCACTTGAGGTATCTGAGTCGTCCGATCTCGGGGCGATAGCTCAAGAGATTGGCTTCCCGTTATTGGTGAAGGCCAGTGCTGGAGGAGGCGGCAAAGGAATGCGCGTTGTAGAGAACAAAGCAAATCTCGAGGATGCCGTTGTTGGAGCTAAGCGCGAGGCTCTGAATGCTTTTGGTAACGACACCGTATTTCTTGAACGGTATTTACCAGCACCGCGACATGTCGAAATTCAGGTTCTCGGAGATCAACATGGCAACGTACTTCACTGTTTCGAGCGCGAGTGCTCAATCCAACGGCGCCACCAAAAGGTTATTGAGGAGGCACCGTCTCCGGTCTTATCTGAGTCACTGAGAAACGAAATGGGTCAAGCAGCAGTCGCTGCCGTCAAAGCGATCGGGTACGCGTCAGCCGGAACCGTGGAGTTCCTGCTCGACGGTGACGGAGATAGTGCCCAATTTTTCTTCCTAGAAGTCAACACCCGGCTTCAAGTTGAACATCCTGTAACTGAAGAAATTACTGGGTTAGATCTTGTTCGAGAGCAAATCCGAATTGCTAATGGGGAGCCTCTCGGCTACGAACAATCAGACCTTTCGATTTCAGGTCATTCAGTAGAAGCCCGACTCTATGCAGAGGACCCCTCCAACGACTTCTTGCCGGCGACCGGCCAAATCGATGTCTGGGAACCAGCTGAAACTCCAGAGGTTCGCTACGACTCCGGCATTGAGTCTGGCTCAGAGGTTTCTGTTGAGTTTGATCCAATGCTGGCAAAGGTCATTGCGCACGCACCAACGCGCACCGAAGCCGCTTTGAAACTTGCACTCGCTCTAGAACGAACTCGACTTCATGGAACAGTTACCAACCGTGACTTCTTAGTCGCGACCCTACGTCACGAAGAATTTCTCGCGGGCAACACCACTACCGACTTCATCTCTCGCGTTGATATCCCCGGACAAAGAATTCCTTCCCAATGCGAACTAGAAGACGCTGCAATCGCGATTGCTTTGGTGTCGCAGAAAAACAATAGAGAAGCTGCTACTGCTCTCGCATTTATGCCTTCTGGATTTCGCAACAGTTCGATGCCCAGTCAGCAATTGGTTTTATCTCATGCTGACACTGAAATTGCAGTTGACTATCGGCCGATACGAGGTGGGTCTTTCGAAATACGCGTAGGCGACAACGTCGAACCAAGATTGGCGACGCTGTTGTCAATGGAAGGAAATCGTTTCGAAATTCAAGTCGACGACATTAGAGCGAGTGGTTACGCAAACAAATTCGGAAACCGTTGGTGTATTGATATTCCTGCAGGAAGCCTCGAATTCAAAGAAAGGAGTCGCTTCCCTGAACCAGACCTCACCGACGTTGAAGGTGGATTGACTGCTCCCATGCCAGGCAAGATTTTAGCTATCGAAGTGGGTGAAGGTGACTCCGTCGAAACTGGGCAGCTACTCGTTCTCATGGAAGCCATGAAAATGGAGCATCAAATCGTTGCAGCCTTCGATGGTGCCGTTACTGAGGTCCGTGTTGCGGTCGGAGATCAGGTTGACAATGGGGAGCTCCTCGTAGTCATCGCTTCGGTAGATGACTAATGATCAAGAATTCCCATCAAATCCACCGACAAAACCGGCCATTTTATGTGGCTCATCTTTTAGTGGGCGGGTTCGATTAGGCCAATAACTAGATGGGTCACCGTCTCCGATATGTACTGCGCTACGTGTCCAGCTTTCTCCACCCGGAACAACTTTGACTTCTGCCGCTAAGTAGCGGAGAGCTATTCCACATCTCCGACGCGCACTGAAGTTAGGCGGCGACCCATGCAGCAAAAGGTCTGTATGCAACGAGACCTCTCCCGCTTGCATCTCGTTCAGAGCAACATCGACATAGTCTTCGTGTTCCACTACGCGACGATTGAGCACAACTGACCCATCCAAGGGTAATTCCGCATGTGCCAAATCACCATTGAGGTGGCTTCCCGGAACGAACCTCATTGCAGCATTGTCTTCATCCACATCATCTACTGCCAGCCATATAGTCACTGAATTCGTCGGCGTGAAAGGCCAATAATTTGCATCTTGGTGTAGTGGAATTTCCATGCCATCACCTGGAAGCTTGCAAAATATATGTGTACTCCAGCAAACAGATTCTGAACCCAAGATGTCTGACACATAGTCAACAAAGACGGGAGTCTGGATAAGGTCCCATAGCCGCCCACTAACCTGGTGGTATTGGTTGATCGAATAGCTATTGCGGCGGTCATCTGCTGAAATTACTTCTTCGATCAACCAGTCCACATACAGGCGCAAATCACTTACTTCAGCAGAAGATAAACCAGCGAGAGCTGTGAGGTAGCCAGTTTTATTAAAACAATCGACCTGTTCCTCTGACAAAACAGACAAATTTTCTCGTGACGAGGGCCGAAAACAAAAGTCTTGCTGAGCTTCACCGAATTGAAAACGTTCTTCTCCACTCACGCCGCCACAATAGGCGGTTCAAAAGAAGTCAGCACTTTCCTGAAAGCTCACATCTCTCATTAAGTGCGAACTTTTCTTTCAGAATCTTTCGGAAAGACAAACGAAAACAAGACACTTTGGACTACGAAACAGAAGACGCCCACAAGCCAGACTCTACGCATCGCGTCTAACGCCGAACTTGAATCCTGCGGATCACCAACCAAGGTGATAGCCAAACCGGCGCCGATGGCGATACTCAGTTGAAAAACAGTTGTACGGCCAGCACCTGCCATGCCAAACCGCGCTGGAGCAATCTCCGACATTGAAGCCCCGACCAACATCGCAAAGCTGCATCCAGCTGCAGCACCCATCATGAGGTTAGGCACTAACAAACCAAGAAAGAAATTTGGTTCTTCTCCTGTATAGGCAATATGTAACAACAATCCCACAACGCCAAGGCAGCCCCCCACAACCAAAATTCGTTGACTGCCAATGCGATCAGCTAAGCGGCCATTAGTAACAGAAAGAATGGTTGAGACCACAGGCCCTGGTGCAATGGCGAAGCCAGATTGAAGAACCGACCATCCCCACGTTTCCTGAATGAACTCAGGTAACACGATGATCCAACTAAAGAACGCCACTAGGAAAAACACGGATCCGAGATTTGCAATAGCGAAGCTCCGAATTCGGAAAAGCCCTAGATCAAAAAGCGGCTCAGGGTGCACAAGCGAGCGCCGAAAAAAGGTGACAAGCATCAAAACACCCGCAACAAAAGCACTCAACGTCAGAGGTGATGTCCATCCCCAGCTTCCACCCTGCACCAAACCCAACAACAAAACACCGATGCCTAACGAGGCCAGCGGAACACTAAACAAATCAACTTTTTCGCTTACCTCAGCGCCCGTGCTTTCTCTCAGCCACTTTCGCCCTGCGACAAGTGCTAACAAAGCAACGGGCACATTGATCAGAAATACGGCTCGCCACCCAAACCCTTCAATCAGTAACGCGCCGAGAGAAGGTGCCAACGCCGCCGCTAAACCACTGACTGCGCCCCAAACGCCGATCGCTCGCATCCGTCGCTCTATCGGAAACGCCGAAAGCAGTAACGCTAACCCCGCTGGATATTGCGCAGCTCCTCCGATCGACTGAATCCCTCTCGCAGCTATAAGCAAACTTGGTGTTGTCGCAATACCCGACAACAAAGAGCCAATAATGAATGCTGCCAAGCCCCATAGGAAAACTTTCTTGCGACCATAACGATCTGCCATCCACCCTGCCGGTAGCAGCAATGATGCAACGCCGATGTTGTAAGCAGTGATTACCCAAGACAACGTTGCAGGGTCAGCTTGAGGAAACGCGGCGGCAATTTCATTACGCGCGATCGAGATAATTGTGATCTCCATCGCCACCATAAAGCCAACAAGCGACGTGATGAACAATGTTCGGCGGGACTGTAACTCTGAAGGGTCGGCCATCTGGCTGTATCAGAGACCTGCTGCGGCGCGATCTGATGCGACGGCTGCATCCATTTTATTCAGAAGATCACCTCTGAGACTGCGAACCGTCGCCGCGTAGGCCTTTGGGTCAAGTCGGTCAGCGAAATCTTGCGCTACTTCAAGCGCTCGATTGAGGACTTGATTTGCATCAGTTACTTCGTCAACGAAACCTGCGTCAACAGCACCTTCACCGTCGAAGATCTGTGCGTTAGCAACTGAGACCTGCAAGTACCTCTTTGAAAGCCGTTCGCCGGCAATTAATAGAGCCCACTTTGGAAGAGTCAAAGCAATTGCAACTTCGTTCAGCCCAATTTTCACAGGGCCGTCAACTCCAACGCGATAGTCACAGCCACATAACAGCAAGGCACCTGCAGCCACTGCATGTCCTGTAGATGCAGCTACAACTGGTACTGAAGCGCCATACACCTGTCGGATGAAGGCCCCACCGGCTGTCCCCATTTCAGTAATCGCCTTCGGGTCTCCAGAATTAATGACATCTAAATCGAAGCCTGCAAAAAACACTTTCTGATTCCCGGCCAGAACTACCGATCCAATCTCAGAGTCTGCTTCTGCTTCTGCTAATTCTTGGCTGAGGGCAACCAACAACGAGGTAGAGAATGCATTAGCTCTGCCATCATCAACCGTGATGCAGAGGACGTTACCTATTCGTTCAGAACTTACAGCCGAATGTGACACATCTAGGAACGTAGTCTTATCTTCCAAGATTTGCTGTTTCCAGCTCGACTGTTTCTCAAAAAACTCCAAGATTACTAGGCTGGTCTGATGCCAACATTGATCAGCGACGCAGAACTGCCAACTTTGGCTTCGGCCACATCGCTTTCTGAATCGGAGCGACGCAACCGGCTTCATCGACTAAGCCAGGATCATTGGATTGCCAAAGGCGACCTGGGTTATGTGATTGCTAGTCATGATGATTGCGCCGCAATGCTTCGGGATCGGCGTTGGTTCAGTGCGATAGCCCTGATTGCGCAGAGCCAGAACTACGAAAGCCCAGAGTGGTCAAAACGAGGTAATCGCAAAAGTATCCTGTCAACCGAGGGTGATGACCATCAACGAATTAGACGAATCGTAAGTCCCGCCTTTACTCCTAAGTCAGCAGATCGGCTGCGACCGTTTATGAGAGACGTTGTGAACGAGTTACTCGATCCAATATGCGAAGTAGGTCATTCGGAGTTTGTTGCAGACGTTTGTGAACCATACCCAATCCCAATCATTTGTGAACTACTCGGCGCTCCGCGCGAAGACTGGGAGCTATTCAGTCGCTTAGCCGTTGATATCTTCAAGGTGTTTAATGGCAACTTGGCTGAAGATGCGCCAGCCATCATCGCTGCAAGCGAAGAGTTGGATGCCTATATGACAGATCTGATCGCTGAACGCAGGTCTCAACCCCGCGACGACCTTCTCAGCGATCTAATAAGTGCTGAGGAAGAGGGTGATCGGCTTTCGACTGACGAACTTCTATCAATGGCAAACGCAATTTTGTTAGCCGGTACAGACACAACACGAAACCAATTGGGTTGCGCCGTGGCATTATTTGCCCAGCACCCAGAGCAGTTTAATCTTCTCTGCGAGAATAAGGACCTAGCTTCACAAGCAGCGGAAGAAGTCATGCGTTATCTCGGTGCGGTACGCGGCACCGCTCGGTATGCGAGCGAAGAGATCACCTATAAGGATTTCATTTTCCCTCAAGGGACTCTCATTTTCCCGAATTTTGTTGCAGCCAACCACGATGTAAATAAATTCAGCGAACCGTTGGACTTCGACATTAGGCGTGAAGCCGGCTCTCCTCATCTCACATTTGGAAGTGGTATTCATTATTGCCTTGGGGCTTTTTTAGCTCGCGCTGAACTACAGGAAGCGTTCGGTGTCATCACTGAACGACTGCCCAATCTGCGGCTAAATGGTCAGATTTCCTGGAAGCCCTTAGAAAACGGGATTTGGGGACCCGCAAGCCTCCCAATTGCATTCGATCGAGGATGCTGACGGCAACCATTTCAGAATCTAAATGACCGGACCGTTCAATGTGGGTGACACCCGCCACCACAACAGCCGCTGCATTCGGCACTAAAGCCCGGATCCGTTTCAGAGGATATTTTCGTTGCTGTTCCCACTAAGGCAAACACCAACAGTTGCCGCATAGCCTCTTAGCGGACGGCTGGACAACCCGTTGTTTCACCGAATTCGGACACCTAAAAACATTTATGACAGTCATATGAGTACACAGGCGCGATGACAATCGTAGGGTGATGAGAAGAACAGCACCCACCTGGTGTTGCATTTAACGGGGGCGATTTGGTGACACGAAGAATCGACCCTGCCCCCAGTTCAGGGCTCTCCACTCGATCCACCAGCCACTCAACAATATTCGCAGTTGAGCCAACCAATGAGATGCGCTGGGGAAGGGTTATTCTCGTCACTTTGGCAGGTGTGGTGTCACACACTTTTGGCAGGAGCACCATGCCACTCTTACTCCCAGCTATTGCTGAAGACTTAGAGTTAAGCGCTACGACTGCCGGAGCTACAGGGTCAGTCAACATGGCGGCCTACCTGTGCGGTGTTATCGCCGTGACTTACCTTGCAAATCGCATAGCTCCCGCGGTTCTGTTGAAGTGTGGATTATGCATTGTTTTGGCTGGTTTGTTATGCCTCGGCACCGCTCCCACAACTACCCAAGTGATGGTTGGGACAGCCTTGGCAGGCCTCGGAGGAGCCGGAGTTTGGTTGACAATGCCGGTCATAGCAACATCTAACGTCCCGGTGGCCAAGCGTGGCACCGTAATGGGTTCCCTGACTGCAACTATGGCAGTCGGTTCAATAGTTATTCCCTTCGCAACTTCAGCCGTCCGCGACCTGGTAAACGACGTGGGAGCTTGGCGCGAGGTGTGGCTACTAGAACTTGTCGCAGCGGGTGTAATTCTCACGGTTCTTTGTATTGCCCTGCGTAAAGACATTTCACCCCCGCTGCCTCGGGGCGCCGGGATTCGAGCGATTACTCGTCTAAAAGCTTGGAAGACTGCTGTGTTCTTTTATATGGCATTCGCTTTTGTAGGAGCATCATGGTTCCAATTCTTTGGCCTATCGCTAGAAAGCGACCACAACATGTCCCGGGAATTCACCACTAATTTGTGGGCACTAATGGGAATTGGCGGCGTCGCTGGGGCCGTCATCTTTGGTCGTTTGAGTGACCGACTCGGGCGGCCTAGAACCATGTGTTTAGTAACAGCTATAGGAGCCGTCACTTGCCTCCTTGTTCTCTCAGGAAACATGTGGACTGCAGCTCTTGCTGCGACCCTATACGGAATGGCAGGTATGGCAGTGCCTCCCTTGACTGCGGCTTTCGTTCGGGACCAAGTCGCTGAACACGATTTCACTGCCGTGTTCGGAGCCATGACAATTTTTTATGGTCCGGCTTCAGTACTTGGACCAATTAGCGGAGGAGTATTAGCTGACATAACTGGCTCTTATCTGGTGACTTACCTCGTTTTGGCATTCACTTTCGCCTTCGCGTCGCTCGCGGCTTGGAATTTGGGACAAAGCGAAAAGCAGAATGTAGCTCCCTAGATCTGTCCCAGCGCCCGTCTATCGCTTCACTGTGCCTGAGATCATCTCTAGGATTCTTTAAGTGACTTCCGATAACGACACCGTTCCTAGCTGGCTTACTGGCCCTAAACCGCCAAAAGACAGCCCAAATATTCTGTTGGTTCTATTTGATGACGTCGGGTTTTCCGATTTTGGTTGTTACGGCTCCCCTATCTCTACTCCCACTATTGACCAACTTGCGAGCAGTGGGATTTGTTATACCGGTTTCCACACAACTGCAATGTGTTCGACAACTCGAGCTGCACTATTAACTGGCCGGAACCACCATTCAACAGGCGTCGGTTGCTTAGCTAATTTCGATAGCGGCTACCCGGGATATCGAGGAAAAATCAGTCGCGATGCTGGAACCCTCGCCGAGATTCTTAGGCTTCAGGGCTACAGAAACTACATGGTCGGAAAATGGCACGTAACACCTCTCACTGAATCTGGTCCTACCGGTCCTTTCGATGGCTGGCCGCTAGGGAGAGGATTCGACCGTTTCTACGGCTTCCTCGATGCTGAAACGGACCATTATTCGCCAGAACTAATCCGCGATAACAGCCATATAACGCCACCAGGGAATTTCGAAACTGGCTACCACCTAACGGAGGATTTAATTGATAATTCTGTGGAATTTCTTGCTTCGCACACAGCGAGCGCCCCTGATGTGCCGTGGATGATGTTGGTTGGGCTGGGGGCGTGTCATGCCCCCCACCAAGCCCCTAAGGGACTTATCGATCACTACGAACAGATATTCCTTCGTGGTTGGGATGTCGAACGTTCTGAACGGCTAGCTAGACAAATAAGCCTGGGGATTGTTCCTGACACGACTGAGCTACCTCCACGCAATGATTTTGTTTTGCCTTGGTCTGATATTGATGATGTGTCTCAGCGAGTAGCCGTGCGGCTCCAAGCCGCATACGCAGCGATGCTCGATCATGCAGATCAACACTTAGATCGACTTGTTGATCACCTCGCAATGTCCGGCCAACTCGACAACACCGTAATCATGGTTCTCTCCGACAACGGCGCCAGCCAAGAAGGCGGTGCACTTGGTTTTGTCAACGCCATGGGGCCCTACAACGGACTTCCGGAATCTATGGAAAGCAAATTTGAACGCCTAGAAGACATTGGCGGACCAGATACTCACAGCAACTTTCCTTGGGGATGGTCAATGGCAGCCAACACTCCTTTACGTCGTTACAAACAGAACACTCATGGGGGAGGTGTGAGAGATCCTCTGGTTATCCATTGGCCCGAGAAAATTAGGACGCCTGGTCTGCGGCATCAGTTCTGCCACGTATCTGACATTGTCCCTACATTGCTTGAATGCCTCGATACCGAACTCCCCGCATCAATAAACGGAGTTGATCAAAAGCCCATTGAAGGCATCAGTTTCGCTTCGACTCTGAATGACGCTGAAGCAGACTCTGGCAAAACGACCCAATATTTCGAGATGTTCGGTCACAGGGGAATCGTTCATGATGGGTGGAAGGCAGTTGCGTTTCACCCTCCGGGGACGGCTTACGAAGATGACAATTGGGAGCTCTTCAATCTTGTCGAAGACTTCAACGAAAACAAAGATCTTTCACAATCTGAACCCGAGCGACTCGACCGAATGCGTGATTTATGGTGGGAGCACGCGAAGATGTACCAGGTCTTACCACTTGATGATCGATTCGCTGAGCGTTTCGCTGAAAACGCTGAACGTCATTTAGGTAGCCGAAAGACCTTCACCTTCTGGAAAGGCATGGGTCATTTACCTAGTGATGTTGCACCTGATCTCAGAAGTCGCAGCTACCGTTTGGAAGCAGTAATTAGACCTATTGGCCCCAATGTTTCAGGGGTCTTGATAGCTCACGGAGATGCAACTTCTGGCTACAGCCTGTACCTCGATGACAATGGTTATTTGGTGCATGATTTAAATATCGGCGGCAGCCATCAAATAGTTCGTTCACCTCATCCAGTTCCTGAGGGGGCAGAACGTCTCGGCTTTCAAATGGCACGTTCTGCTGATGGACCTCAAGGAATTGGAAGTCTGCTGATCGACGGTGAGGTTGTCGCCTCTCACAAAACCGACAACATCTTCTTCCTGATGATTTCTTGGTCTGGATTAGATATTGGTCTCGACCGTGGAACTGGCGTCTCTCACTACTCGACACCCAATGTTTTTACTGGCGACTTGATAAAAGTCACGATCGATCTCGCTGACGACCAAATTCTTGATGGCGAAGGCATCGGGCATGCTGAGATGATGCGTGAATAAAAGTCAATCTCGCACAAACAACAATTGGAACTCTACGACACCGCGATCTTCGACTGAAACAACGATGCTTGCCGAAGGAACGGCAACGTCGTAGTCAGAGAAAACAACTTCGGTCTGGCCAACGACAACGATAGTACGTTCCACAATCTGGGCTTCCAATTCGAAAACCGTATCTATGCTGATTCCGTTAACAGTCAGTTGGCCTGCGGCTTGAACAGATATTTGTTCTCCGTCCGTTGTCGGAAGATCTACTGGTGCGTCAAGGATGAAGCTCGCGATTGGATTTTCTCGCACGTTCAAAGCATTACGGGCAGCATTATCTCTGCGAGAGTCGTTAGTGACAATTGTCGACAAATCAGCAGAAATCGATACCGAAGCAAGTTGACCATTTTGAATCGATAACTCCCCCTCAACGCTGTCCGTTCGGCCTACTGCTGTTATCTTGCCGATTTTGACAAGTTCTTCTTTAATTCTGAAACCAACGAAGGAACCGGAAGCTTCTTCGAAGCTGAAATTTCCTGAATCGGCATCTACGTACCAAACCCCATCATTTGAAAGTGTCCCCGCTAAGTCAGGTTCACCGGTCGTTTTCTCAGCACCTTCGTCAGATAGTTGCTCTTGTTCCAAGGCAGCTACTGCAGCACTCAAAGAAACTTCTTCAGGTGCTGCCGACAGAACTCTCCAGGCGCCATAGGCAGCCATGGCACCTATAACAGCGACCAACAAACACGTGGTGATAATAACGGCACGACGATTACGCAACTTTCAATCCCTTAGCTCTAAACGAAAACCCAACACTTCTACCGGTTGGCTTCCTCCGATGTGATAGCCGATCTCGGGATACGGCTTAAAACCGAGCCTACGGTAGAGACGCTGCGCCGCCTCCATATAGTCAGTCGTATTCAAAATAAGGGCATCTCGACCGTCGGTTCGAGCCCTATCGATGCACCATTGAGTCAATGATTCGCCAATTCCTCTGCCTTGATAGGCGGGATCGGTAGCTAAGACTCGAAATCCTGCGCAATTTTCAGGGTTTCCTTCGCGCGTCTCTTCCGCATAGTCGTCGTGATACGCAAGACTGCCGACAATCCGATCATCTAATTCGGCGACGACGATTATCGCTTTGCTGGCTCTTCCTTTAACATCTCTCAGTTCAGCGCCGTACCAACCCAAATCGTCAGGCAGATCTAAACCTTCAAACAGAGGTTTGTACGCAGACATCGTTAGATCTGCAACCAAATCATATTCTGAGCTTTTAGCTTCCCGAACCGCTAATTCTGATCTCATGGAATTTCCCCTCAAGTAGCCACAGCCTCGTTGTCCGCCTCATCGAACGGTAGCGTCATAATTCACCGTACGAACCTTAAGGAAGCACTTGAAATGCCAAGTGAACCATCGAAAGAACTCATAGTTCTTGATAACCCAAAGCCGAACCGGGACTACGAAATTCGTTGTGAGACGCCTGAGCTCACTTGTCTTTGTCCAGTAACCGGACAACCCGACTTCGCTACAGTCGTTATCACTTATATTCCAAATGAACTGATCGTGGAATTGAAGTCTTTAAAGATGTACCTGTGGAGTTTTCGAGATCAAGGTGTTCATCACGAAGGCATCACTAACGGAATTCTTGATGATTTGGTCTCGGCTATATCACCAAGATCTATGACCGTTGTGACAGATTGGCTTGTACGCGGAGGAATAGCCACAACGGTCACTGCAACTCACGAGAGTTAGCCCATATTGGGGCCTCAAACTCTACGGGTGCCAGTAGAAATTTTTAAGCGTCAAGAACGGTTGCACCGTCTCCGGCGTCGACAAGTGGTGCTTCTGTCGACCAAGGAAAGTTGATCCATTGATCGGTGTATTTCCAGACATATTCACACTGGACAACCGATCGCGACTTTTCGTATAGAACAGCGGTGCGGACTTCAGCGACTTCGTCGAGACAATGGTTTCGCACAAGCGCCAGGGTGTGACCAGTGTCTGCCACATCATCCACTATGAGAACTCGAGTGTCTCTCAGATTTACGACGTCCACGTAGGGCGGCAGCACTACCGGCACATCAAGCCGTTCGTCGACCCCGGTGTAATACTCGACATTCATCACGTACAGGTTCTTTACTGAAAGGGCGTAGCCCAGCGAACCAGCTACAAAAAGACCGCCCCTCGCTATAGCGAGAATGATGTCCGGCCGATATCCATCGTCTGCTACTACTCCCGCTAGGGCACGGGCCGCCAAGCCGTAATTACTCCAGTCGAGAACTTCACGCTGCTCATCATTCACGCCTTGGAACTTACACCCGGCAGGGGCTTTAGTCAGTCTGAGCGCACAACGATGTCACTATTCCCATTTACGCCACTAACTTATCGGAATGCCCTTGCTGGCTCCGCAACACAAGTTGGTACTCCGACACTTGTTGTCGCGTGACGGCACAGCTTTGCCAAGCGAGCTGTCAAATGCAACGGGTCTTGGAACTGAAGATATTTTAAACGCGTTAGATCATCTACATCGAACTGATTTAGCAGTTCCGATGCCACATACCCCGGGGCTGGGGGAAGGTCGCTGGTCCCTCACATCTCATGGTCGTCAAGTCGGCCCTTCCCTGGCACGAGGAGAAATGAGTTCCAGAGTGGCTGGTGAAGATGAGGACCCCGCTCAAGGATGGGGGTTCCCATGGCGTCCGATGAAGAAAGAAGCCCCTGTCTACGCCAGAACGTTGCCCCGTCCAACTCGCGCAAATCGTAAAACCGTTCGACGGCCAAGATTTCCCCTTCAAATTCCTGAGCAACCGCCGACGAGACGAAGATGGGGCCTATTAGCTGCCGCTTCTTTAGTTACCCTCGCCGGCATTGTTTTTATGCTGATCACCATCCGGCAGGTAACTATCGAAATTGGTGGCATCGACGACGGTGTCGCCCTACAACCAAATTCAATTGAAGGGACACAGATTTCCTTCACAGTGGGTGGAGCAAATGCAAGATCCGCTCAACTGCTCCTCGACGATTTTCCGGTTAGCGGTGCACAAAGATATGGCAACCGCATCGTTTGGGTCGTGCCACCGTTAACCGAAGGCGGCCACTCGCTAGAACTGGTCGTAGATCGACGACTTTACGGACAGGTTTCACGTTCCATCGAGTTCAGCGTCGATGGCACTCCCCCCATAATTGATCTCCCAAGTGTTATGGAACCTGTCCCAATGAACCAACCAGTGACCATTGCTGGCAGGTCCGAACCAGGAGCCACACTCGTAGTCGGTGGCGTACCTTTAGAAACTCAAGATGGTTCATTCGTCTTAGAACTTGACGAACCTCCAGCCGGACCCGTTTCAGTCTTGGCAATCGACCGGGCCGGTAACACCAGCACCTTCAACATGATTGTCCCCATTGCTTACCCGAGAACCCAAGGAGTTCACGTCAGCGCAGCAGCATGGGGACATGACGGTCTCAAAAACTCTGTGCTTGAGTTGATACGGGCGGGCAAAGTGACGGCTGTCGAAATCAGCCTCAAAAATGAAAGCGGGATCGTTGGCTATGGCAGCAATGTTCCGCTAGCGGCAGAGAGCGGAGCGATAAACAACTTATTCGATCTAAAGGCCGCTATCGAAGAGCTCCATGCCCTGGACGTTCGAGTTATCGGTCGCATCGTCGCGTTCCGTGATCCAATTTTGGCGAAGCATGCTTGGGCCAAAGGAGATGAAGACTGGGTAATACAGACCCCGGACGGCAGACCTTTAAGTAAATATGGTGGCTTCACAAACTTCCAAAACGTCGGCGTTCAAAAGTACAATCTGGACATCGCTCGAGAGGCGGCAGAAGCAGGCATAGATGACGTGCTCTGGGATTACATGCGCCGGCCAGAAGGCCGCCTTGACGGTATGTATATCCCCGAGGTCGGTTTAGATGATCCTTCACCAATTATTGTTGACTTCTTGCGTCAATCTCAGTCGCTCCTAAGGGAATATGGAGTGTTCCAAGGAGTTTCTGTATTCGGCATTTCCGCCACCAGAGGCGAGTTCATTGCACAAGATGTTGCTGGAATGGCTCAGTACGTCGATTATGTGTCGCCCATGATTTATCCGTCTCACTGGTCTCGCGGCGAGTACGGGGTAGCGCACCCAGAAGCACAGCCGTACGAAATCACAAGGGCTTCTCTGGCTGATTTTCAGCGCGTACTAGATGGCACCAACACAGCGATTGTTCCTTGGTTACAAGACTTTTCAATGAGGGTCCCCTACGGGCCAGCTGAGGTAAAAGCCCAAATAGATGCCGCTGCATCCCTAGGTATCCACGATTGGTTGATATGGGACCCAACAGTTACCTACACAGCCGAAGGAATAGTTGCTGCAAAAAGCTAGCCAGCGACACACCTATCTGTCATTTCGCTAAAAACTCCTCACGCAGCTTGTACTTCTGAACTTTTCCACTGGGTGTCATCGGAAATTCTTCAACAACCACTAAATCTTCTGGCCAAAATTGGCGGGTCACGCCTTCTACTTCCAAAAACTCAGTCAGTGCATCGAGAGTTGGTGACTTATCCGCAGCTATAACAAAGGCACATCCGGTTTCACCTAATCGTTCATCTGGTTTCCCAACTATCGCGACACCCAAGACCTGCGGATGCCGCAGAAGAAGGTCTTCTACCTCTTTCACCGGAATATTCTCGCCGCCGCGGATAATAATGTCCTTTGAACGCCCGGTAATCCGTATCGAACCATCATCGTTCATCACAGCCCGATCCCCGGTCTTGAACCAAGATCCGTCCCAGGATCCTTCAGTGAGTTCTCTTCCTTGGACATAGCCCGCGAATAACAACGACCCTCGGCACTGCAGGTCGCCTTCAACGCCCAAGACTGCTTCACTTTGTTCGGTAACAACGCGAACTTCGTTACCTGCGAATGGCGTTCCGTCGGTAAGTCGACTTGTCAGGGAGTCCGAAGGTCGCCCTGCGGTCAGCAGCCCGCACTCGGTCATGCCCCAACCTGGGAGCACTACACAAGGAAGTCTTGCATCGGCATCCTCTAAAACTGGTTCCGGAACCGCCGCCCCGGCGCACACAAACCGTTTCCAACTTGTGAGGTTCCGCTCCTCAACCTTTTCCACTCCCAAGATGTCGGCTAAGAAGGGCGTAGCTCCCATAGAAATCTGAATTTGGTGTTGTTCTATTAATTCAACTAATTCACCTGGGTCCCAAACATCTTGCAAGACAACGTGCCCTCCCAAAGTAAGTGGGGCGCGAATGCCAAAGAGATAACCCGTTTGATGGGCAAGCGTAGACGCCATGTGGAATGTGTAGCCGGGGCCATCTAGATCTTCTGATGCCGGTGTCAAGCCTTCACACACCGCCTCAACAAAGCAATCTACGGCAGCGTTCAGAGTGCTTTGAGTATGCATCACACCTTTGGGCTGACCGGTAGTCCCCGATGTGAACATCACTTCACAAACGTCGTGACTTCCGGCTCTTAAAAGGTTCACAGCTGCCCGGTCATAGGATGAGAAACGGCCCTGTTCCAGCAATTCTTCCCAGCTCAAAGCATTTGCTAGTGGACGCTCTCCCACTGTGATTATTTCTTTTACCCAAGGGCAGCGCTCTCTGAGATCTATATGCATTTGGGCAAGCTCAAATCCACGAAATTCTGTTGCGGTGATAACAATCCCGGGTTTCGCCAATTCACTCATGACTAGAACTTCGTTCGTCCTGAAAATCGGAGCAACTGGGTTAATAACGCCTCCTATTCGTTCTACTGCGGCCACCGACACTAAGAACTGGCACCAATTGGGCAGTTGGACTTGGACGACGACGCCGGGTCTCACTCCCAATTCCAATAGCCCCCTACTTACCTCGTCTACTTGGGTGGCAAGCTCACTCCAAGTTGTTGAACCGTGTCGGTCTGTGACTGCGATCTGTTCCCCTCGTTCTTTCGCCCAATGATCAATAACCGAGTCAAAAAATCTGTCTGACCAGACACCCGTTTCCACCATTTCTGAAATCCGTTTCCGGCCAAGAGTCGTTTCAAAGAACTGTTTTGTTATTTGCATTTTGGGGCCTCTTTCGTTTGGGATGGTGAGTTTTTAAGTTCGAAATCGAGGAAGAACTTCCTGGGCCATGAAACTTTCAGCTTCTTCTACGTAATGCATTGGTGATGCTGCGCTCAAGATGATGGTTCTTGCGCCGGCATCTATGTATTCGGCCAACCGCTGAGAACAACGGTCGGGGTCACCCGCAATAGCGTATTTGTCGATCATTTGACTGAAATCTTGGTTGTATTGCTTCGATAATCGTTCGTTTGCGTATTCCACGGCGGTCTCGTTGTCTTCATGGCAACAAAAGAAAATAAACAAGCCTGGATCGACAACTGACTCGTTACCTTCGTCAGCTCTGTATTTCGCGATTTCTTGATTGGATTCCACCAACATCTCTGGGGTGTACATATATGGGAGCCATCCCGTCCCAAACCTTGCAGCTCGACGCCATGCTGCATCTTTACGTCCCGATATCCAGATCGGTGGTGACGGTTGTTGCAGTGGCTTGGGCTCCAATGTCACCCCCGACAGCTGGTTGAACTTTCCGTCGAAGTGAACATCATCTTCGGTAAACAAAAGGTTCATGATTTCTAGGGCTTCGTTGGTTCGGGCCCCTCGCTCAGAAACCGGTACTCCCGCAGCCTCGAATTCACGAGGTAATTCACCGCCAACTCCTATACCCATGTGAAAACGGCCACCCGAAGCAACGTCAAGAGCCGCTGCCTGCTTCGCAGCAAGAACCGCTGGGTACAAAGGCAGCAGCGTAATAGTTGACATCAACTTCAGATTGGTAGTCGCTCCCGCCGCCACAGCGAGCGAAATGAACGCATTGGAGCAAGGCACATGAAAAAAAACGTGTTCACCTGTTGTGGCGTAGTCATATCCCAGGCTTTCGATTGCCTGGGCTTGTTCGGCAACCCTGTCAGCACGCCGCATTGATAAACCAAATTCGATTCTCATCTCTTGCTGCTGTTCGCTTGCCACTTGCACTCCTGTTCGTTCACAGCCGACCGTAGCCGCTCAGCAGTACCCGCCTGATAGCGGAAGGACCGGACGCCCATTTCGGGCGCCCGGTCCATCGCTGTCCGTGCGTTGGGGTAGATCGGTTACTGGCTACTGAAAGCAGCGCAGCTTCCCCCCTTTGCTGTTGGCGCCTCCCCCGTGGAAAGCGGCACCAACGGTCACGTCCGGTCAAGGCCAACTGGCCGCACCTGGTTGGCCGAAGACCTCTTCCAGACGATCGATCAAAGTTTATTGATAATACTTACTGAACGCAAATTTAGTGACCGTTGCTCAGAGTCTGATTCAAGTTTTTGAGACGCGGTGGACTGGTGAGTGCTAGGCCAAGGGAATGAGGAAACATCATATTGATCAAGATCGAGTCGCCGAACTAGTGGAGCGTTGCACTCGGGAAGTAAACGAAGGCCTACTTCCTAGCTGCCAACTAGCTATCGGCTTCAAGGGCGAAATTGTTCATGATGAAACCATTGGAGACGAATTACCCGAAGCTAGGTATTGCTTCTTCTCAGCAACAAAGCCATTTGTCGCTGCAACTGTATGGCAGCTACTCAGCGAGAATTCTCTTGAGCTCAAGGCCCCAATCTCTGATCTAATTCCAGAATTTGCGGAGAATGGGAAAGCTGACATCACTTTAGAACAGGTGTTGCTACACACTGCCGGTTTTCCTCACGCCCCTATGGGTCCTGATGTGTGGTCCGATTCTGAGAGTCGACGCAAGAGAATGGCTGACTGGCGCCTCAATTGGGAACCTGGCAGCCGATACGAATACCACGCGACGAGTGCTCATTGGGTTCTCGCTGAGGTGGTTCGTGTCGTGACAGGCAACTCACATACGGATGAGGTTCACAGCCGTGTAACTGAGCCACTGGGGATACCGCGAATACTTGGACTCGGCCTAGACCAACAAACACAGATGGCGGACCTAACGCTCTGCGAGGGCGAAGCGTCTCCAGACGAGTTAGAAGCTGTCTTCGGAGTACGGGAAATGCCGCCAAGCGAAGTCACCGACGAAACAATTATTCGTTTCAATGACCCGCATACTCGCGAGGTCGGAGTTCCAGGCGGAGGTGGGTACGGTCGCGCTGCAGACTTGGCGATGTTCTATCAAGCCCTTCTGCACAACCCCCAAGGATTATGGGACCCACAAATGTTGGCGAACGCCGTTGGCCGAGTGCACAATAACTTGCCTGATCCCATGGGTGTTCCTGCCAACCGAGGGTTAGGAGTAATCCTCGCTGGGGACGATGGTCTCAGCAACCGACGAGGGCTTGGCCGCACAGTGTCATCAATGGCTTTCGGCCACAACGGTGTTGGGGGGCAAATAGCATTCTGCGATCCGAACACCGGGCTGTCTTTTGGTTACACAACAAACGGATTAGATCGACACCAGATTCGACAGCCCAGGAGAGGGACGTCCATAGCTAGCCTGGCAGCGAATTGCGCCGCATAGAAAGGGACTAACCATGAAGTTCGGATTTACTCTGCCTAACAACTTTGGCGTAGCCGACCCTCATCAAGTTGTAGAACTCGGAGTTATTGCAGAACAACTTGGATTCGATTCGCTCTGGGTAAACCATCACGTAATTAATGTCGGTTATGTCCACGATCGGTTAGGTCAAGCTCCCTACCACGATGCTTTAATCACGTTGACTTGGCTCGCCTCGCAAACTCAAACGGCAACTCTTGGTACAAGTGTTCTGGTCATGCCTTATCTACATCCAATGGTTCTAGCAAAAGAAATTGCGACGTTAGATCACCTTTCTGGAGGGAGAATCACTCTTGGCTTGGGCGTCGGCAGCTTGCCTGAAGAAAACGAAATCTTGGGATCCGAGTATCAAAACCGAGGCCAATACAGTAACGAGTTCATACAGGTATTAGTAGCTCTTTGGACTCAAACAGAAGCAACTTTCAAAGGCGAATACTGGGATTTTGAAAACGTGGTTAGCTCTCCAAAAACGTTTCAGAAACCTCACCCACCTATCGTTATCGGAGGCAACCGGGGCCCAGCTCTAAGACGAGTAGGTCAACTAGGAGATGGATGGCATCCGCTTGGCCTTTCTCCTGATGGGATACTGAAACGAATGACCGTCATCCAAGATGAGTTAGCTTCGGTCGGACGTTCTGTAAGTAATTTTCCTATCCAGGTTCGACGCGATTTTGATGGCACCAGTCCAGAACTAATTAACGCTTACGAGGAAGTCGGGGTTACCGACATTGTCTTGTCCTGCAATACCGGCGATGTCGAAGAAATAAAAAATATCATTACATCTTTCGCCGAGACATCCATCGATTCATGAGCCTACTTTCAGGCCTACGAGTCATAGATCTGACGGGCGACTCAGGCAGGTTCGCTACCAAGCTTCTAACGGAGTTCGGTGCAGACGTAGTCAGGGTGACAGACGAAGGTTCCTCCGGGCAGCCCATGAAAAATGAAACCGGAGGTGTCCTCGACTGGTGGTACGACGGCGGCAAAGACAGCCATTTTATTGACTTTAAAACCGATGCAGGACGAAAAAAATATCAAATTCTCGCAACTCAAGCGGACCTTATTATCGAGACTAAAGAGCCCGGCGATCTGGCTGCAATGGGCATTGATCACTCCGACTTACTAGTCGAAAACCCCAGATTAATTCAGGTTTCAATAACACCTTTCGGACGAACTGGGCCTCGTTCCCAATGGGTAGGTTCCGACTTAACCGCAGCCGCATTGGGAGGCTTCCTATCGGTGGGGGGCTTACCGGATAAACCTTTGAACGTCTGGGGTCGCCAGACTTACAACTATGCGGGCTTCATGGCTTCATTATGCGCGCTTTCAGGGCTATTCAGAGCTCGTAGAGACGGGATCGGTCGACACTACGACTTATCTATCCATGAAATTGTCAGCGGTTCTGTCGAAAATATTTTGATGCAATGGTTATTCGACGATGTCCTTCCACTCCCGAAAATCGCAGCACGCCAAGGCTCGCTTCATTGGCTCCGCGCATATGACCTGGCACCGTGCCGAAATGGTCACATGATGATCACACTCACACCAACCCCCGATCATGCATTCCAGATGATGGTTGACGAAGGATTTGACGAAGGCCATGAATGGTTGGGTTACGACGTCGAAGAACTATTAGAACAGATCGACGACGCCATGGACACAATGCGGAGATGGGTGCAAACGCATGACGCAATGGACCTTTGGGAAAAGGCACAAGAGCGACACGTCGCGATTGGCGCTGTCCACGAGATAAGTGAGGCCTGCTCTAGCCCACAGTTCGAACACCGAAATTTCTTCGCCCAAAATCAGGCATCTTCTGTTCGACAACCTGGAAGGCTGGTCCGGTTTTCTCGCACCCCGTCAAATCCTCTAAAACCTCCTCCAGAGTCAGAAACTCAAATAGAAGAGGTCATCGACCGTTGGTCACAGGCCGAACAAATACACGTCAACGAGCAGTTCGAAGAATCAGAACCTTCACTTCCACTGAAGGGTTTACGAGTGCTGGACCTGACTTGGGTGCTGGCTGGCCCGTTCGCTACTCGGATGCTGGCAGATTTAGGAGCGGACGTTATTCGAGTACAAAATGAGGAGCACAGTACTCTCGTAAATCGTCCTGATTATCCTTACTACTTCGTCTGGGGTCGAGGAAAACGTAGCGCTACTCTCGACATGAAGCATCCCCAAGCTCTTAAAACGATCCGCAAGTTGATAGAGAATTGTGATGTTCTAATCGAGAACTACAGCGCAGGGGTACTGGACGGATGGGGTCTTGATTGGGAAACAGTCAAGAATTGGAACCCGAGATTGATTTACGTGTCAATGTCCGGATGTGGACACGATGGTCCCTGGAGTCACGTAATCTCCTATGCACCAACGGTCCATGCGATTTGCGGAATCACGCATCTCACGAACTTTGCTGACCGCGGAGATGTTGGGCCTGGTTTCTCCCTCAACGACCATTTGGCAGGATTTGCTGCGGCTACTTCGACTATGGCGGCCGTATTTGAACGTGATACATCTGGTTTAGGGCAACACATTGACATGGCACAGCTAGAGGTTGGCACCTATTCAATAGGCCCTGCGGCCCTCAATTACTTGTCCAACGACGTCGCAGCTCAACCCAACGGCAATCGCGATGGACTGCAAGATCACGTTCCTAACGAGGTTTACCAATGTTTGGACGGTTACGTCGCGATTACAGCCTCCAACGATGACCAATGGAAACGCTTATGCCTATTATTGGAATCCGATCTTCTAGAACCCTTATTAAGTGAGAAGGAAAGACAAGACAATAGGGAAGAGATTGATCAAGTGATTGCAGATTGGGTGATCGATAAAGAAGCGGTCGCTGTGGTCGAACTTCTGCAGTCAATACGGGTTCCTGCTGGAATGGTCCAAAACGCTGGTCAACTGGTACAAGAAGACCCTCAACTCTGTGAGAGAGGTTTCTGGCGGGATGTAGAGCATCCGATTTTCGGGAAACGAGTTGTTGACACATTTCCATCTTTGATCGACGGCGTTAGACCACCTACGAATTTGTTATCTCCATCGTATTTGGGTGAACACAACTTCGAAGTATGGCCCGAACTTGCCGACATGCAGGTGGACGAGGTTGCTGAAGGTATCGGGGATGGACTCTTCAGCTAAGAATTAAGGTCAACCCACCCCACTACCCTCTTCACGATTACTTCAATAAAGTCACTATCAGCCTGCTCGATCTCGGTGTCCAATAAGTCATCGCCTGCGACCATGCGGTGCGCAAGAATAGCTTTCGAGATCGTAACGTCTTCTAACAAGTCATCGAAGCTGTAGTTGCTTACTCCCGCAGTTACCAATGTTTCGTGATATCGAGACAACATCGTTTGCTCTTCAGCTCGGTGGTGGGGTTCTAAGGCGGTAGTAATGAAATACGCAACCTCCCAACCAGGTCTTCCCCAAGCAAGGCCTTGCCAATCAAGCACCGTTGTTCGTCCATCAGAACGGAACATCAAATTATCTAGCCGATAGTCCCCATGGCAGAGGGTCCAAGGGTTTCGTTCCATGCGACGACATAGCTCAGGAAGTTGCTCTTGAACTTCATCCATTTTGGCGACCACCTCTTCCCCAATAAGCGCACCAAACCGCTCAACAAACGCAGTTCGATTTCGCCGATAGCTAGCCTGGACGACCTTCGGTAAGTGGCCCACGCTCCAAATAATTGGGTGCGTGTCTCTGCGTTCTGTGTCATTCCAGTTGTGGGCGTGAAAATGCGCTAACAAATCGAGACCGACGAGCGCATCATCTATCGAGCCTCCCTGGATTTGGCTTGGAGGACGGGCGTCATTGATGTCTTCCATTATTAGGAGATATCTCCGAGGACTCTTCGCTCCTACGAACAAAAGAAGGTCAAGCACCCGGCTTACGCCACCGACAGGGAGTTTCCGAAACAGAAATGTGAAGAGCGTTTCGAGCCACGGCAAGGGATTGGGGTCGTAATCAGCCCAAATAAACTTGGGCATCGGAATTCCTAGATCTCCGCTCATCTCACTGTAAACACGAATCTCACGTTCGTACACAAGTAAGCCCTCACCAAGAGAACGGTTCTTTGCAATCTTCGATGGGATTTTGACAATCACTGAAGGCGGTGCTTCGATCTCGCCTTCCCATGTGAGAGTGCAACGATGTAACTCGCCTAAGAAACCAACGCCTTCACCAATTATTTCGGTCGTGACGTTAGTTACTACACCTCCATATCTTGACCCAATTGCCAAAGTGAACCATGCGGCATCAAATCCGTCAGTCGTTTGTGGAATGTGATGTTTACTGCGTCGAGCCATACGAAGATTCTTACTCACACTTTGTTATTCGGCGACCTGTGAAGGAATCCCAATCATTTGAAGCACGGCGTCGGACACAATTCGGTCCTCCGTTGCTCGATCGTTTAATCCTTTTTCTAAGGAAACATTTGACGACCAGAAACCTTCAGACATCGCAACTGCGATATGAGCACGATTATCTCCTCGCCGCTGCCGATCAGTTACTAAGGCGGCGGTGCAAGCTACTCCGGCGACCGGTACCTCATCCTCTACTAATTCTTGTGCCCTCCGGAGGCAGGCGAGCGCCATCTTCTCAGCAACTTCTTCGGAGACAGCCTGGTCTGGGGAATAACCGACCAAACGTGACAAGGCTTGAGAGGAATAGGGGACGACTGCTTCTAAAACTGTTCGAGAGGCACCAGGAACAAGCAACAAGTCTGCAACGGACGCAACTCCGCCCCCAGTTACTGCGATAACGATAGATAGCGACGAGTCATGGATTTGATCTATTAACCCAAGCCTCTCACTGGCACTCATCGAACTGGATGGAGGCATCTAACTACTCAGATCGCTCAGTTTTTCAGCTGCGGCTTCTAGTCCACCACTTCCTATGGGTATGCGGCAAGCTCGCAACGAAGTCTCTAAGGCGCCCAAAGCTCCGAGGACCATTGGGACATTAAGATCACCGAGGTGTCCGATTCGAAATGCAGACCCAGTTAACGGCCCAATACCCTTGCCCATTGTTAACTGGTACTTGGCTCTAGCTATCTCAATCACTTGGTCAGCGTCGTACTCAGGGTCTACTCGCACACACGTCACACTGTCTGAACGTTCGTGTTCATTCTCAGCATTAAATTCGATAGCGCCTGCACTGCTCCAAGCCTCGACGGCTGCTCGAACTGCTGTTGCTAGACATCGATGCCTATTGGTTACGGCCTGAATACCGCCTTCTTCTTCGAACATACTCAAAGCTTCATTGAGACCAAAGATGTGGTGGATCGGCGGCGTTCCACAAAAACTTCGGTATCCCTCAGCTTCTAATCGACGTCTCCAATCCCAGTAAAACCTGCGTCGGGGATTTGCATAGGCGACTTCCACTGCTCGTTCGCTGATACCGCTGAAAGCGAGCCCGACCGGCATCATCAAGCCTTTCTGACTCACTGCCAGGCAAGCATCAACACCTAATTCATCAACAGCGAGGGGGGCGCAACCAAAAGACGCTATCGAATCGACGACAAGTAAAGCTGAATGGTTCAAGTCATTCAGTACCTCCCTCATCGCCGCCAAATCAGAAGTCACGCCAGTTGACGTTTCCGTATGCGCGACAAGAACACCTTGGACCTTCGAACCCGATTCGGTCGATAGGGCCTCTCGGAGGGCGTCAGGATCAACTCCGCGTCGCCACCCAGTTTCAAACCATTGCACGTCTAGCCCGTGAGCCTCACACATTTCTCCCCAGCGATGGCTGAAATGGCCGCTGTCACATAGCAGCACTGAGGCTCCAACATCGAACAGGTTGGTGACTGTTGCCTCCCACGCGCCATGTCCCGTGCTTGTATAACCAATCAACGGTCCCGAATTAGCCATGTATTCGTTGAGGGTCTTCAACGATGCACCCAATAACAAGCCAAATTCTTCAGTACCAAAATCCACGGCAGGTCTCGCCATGGCCCTAAGGATTCGTTCTGGGATATTGGTTGGTCCTGGGTTTTGTATAAAGGTCCGGCCGCTCACAATTTCGAAGGTATCCCCAAACGGACCCTTAAGCGCGCTGTTTATCTGACTTATCGGCCCTTGAAGATCGGCTCACGTTTGTCGACAAAGGCTTGTGCAGCTTCCTTATGGTCATCGGTTTGACCACAGTGGATATGGTGAGCTGCCTCCATATCTAGGCATTCACCCATTTCACCATTAACTGCCCGATTTAGATTTTCTTTCATGTACCGATACGCGACTGTCGGACCTTCAGCCAATTTTTTTGCTACCAAGGTGGCTTCCTCCTGAAGTGACTCTTCGGAAAACACACCATTAACTAATCCGAGTCGTTCCGCTTCTGCCATATCAACTTTTTCGGACAGAAAATATAGCTCTCGAGCTTTAGCTGACCCTATGAGCCGACTCATGAAATAGGTTCCGCCGTAGTCCCCGCTGAATCCAACTCGGGCAAAAGCCGTTGTAAGTATCGCATTCGACGACGCATATCTCAGATCACAGGACAGGGCTATCGACAAACCTGCACCGGCTGCAGGGCCAGGCAATGCTGCGATCGTAGGCTTCGGCAATTCATACAATTTGCCTGCAGTATCGCGTTGATTTCGTCGCTGTAAGTGAACACGAGCATCGTATTGAAGTGCGCTATCCCCACCTTCGCCGCCAGCCTCTGCCATTCCTTTTACATCGCCCCCAGCACAAAAGGCGCCGCCAGCACCTGTCAGTAACACCGCTCCAACATCAGTTGCAGTTTCAGCGTCATCAAGAGATGCCACTAGCCCTTTGAGCATCGCATCTGACATAGCATTTCTTCGCTCTGGACGATTCAGAGTGATTGTCATCACTCCTTCTGCAACCTCGGTTTTAATATCTTCGGTTCCAGTATCAAAGGTGCGGTTCGACATGCTGCCTCCAGCCATTGGTGAAAAAAACGATCTACCAAGCAGTATCGCGAAAATTACTTTCCAACGTCGGATCAACCGGCAAGTGATTTCGGGTTTAGCCTCCAGCGCCTTCGGTGAAACCCAGTTCCACATCGACTTTTCTTATCGACCCATCGTTGCCAATGACTTCTACGGGCACTGTGCGCCCTATTTCGCTATCGCGGACAGCGTCGACGAGATCTTGAACTGTTTCGATTTCTTGACCATCGAATTTGACCACGACTTCGCCTATCTGCAAGCCGGCAGCGTTAGCAGCACCATCTTCGGTCATCCCAACAATCACTATGCCGGCTTCTACATCTTCGTAAATGTCGTATTGGTCTCGAGATGTGTCATCGAGCATCTCTATGTCGATGATGTTGACCCCAAGCAAAGGTCGTTTAGGTACCTCACCTGTTTGTAGCGTTTCTATGACAGGTCGAGCGTGGTCTATGGATATCGCAAATCCGATGCCCTCAGCATTTCCCGCGATCGCTGTATTTACTCCGATTACTTCTCCTTTAGCGTTAACCAAAGGGCCGCCGGAGTTACCAGGGTTGATAGCAGCGTCGGTTTGGATGAGTCGTGTTAGTCGATTACCGGACAATTGCAGCTCTCGCTCCAAAGCAGAGACGATTCCGGTAGTCACAGAAGGTGTATCCCCAAGACCCAACGCATTACCTATGGCAAGGACCTCGTCGCCGACCTCCACTTCCGAAGATCTTCCCAGTCTCGCTGACGGGAGATCTTCGCCTTCAATTTTGAGAACCGCAAGATCTCTCGTGGGGTCTTGTTGCACTAACTCCGCAGTTTTTACGGTCCCGTCGGAAAGCATGACAGTAATATTTGCAGCGTCTTCGACAACATGGGCATTCGTCACGACTTGCCCATCCGCGCTAATTATGAACCCTGTCCCCTGTCCTCCACCGAAAATGTCATCTTCAGACGAGACTTCGATTTGAACGACGGTCGGCGCGACAGCAGCCAGAACTGCTTTGACATCTAAGCGATCTGCGCTCGTTTTTTCCACCTCTGGGGTGGTTGCACTCTCTGAAACCATTTCGGCATCGACCGCAACAGTTGTTAGAGGTAATTGACCATCGAGGACCTCTGCCGTTGCTCGTCCGATTCCTTCGGCAGTATCCGCTTTTTCGGTTACATAGATTCGCTGGGGGTCTCCCAGGCTCAACACGATAAGACCTGCTACTAGCCCACCGACAACCGCACCAATGACAGCTCCGACAAAAAATCGACCGTTTCTGGGTGCAGCTTCGCGTTCCACAAGTTTGAGGCTATCGCCGCTTCGCCTGTCATTACTGTCGGCCACCATGCCACAGTTACCAGGGCTAGCTGACTCCGTGAAAGGTGAATGTTAATCGCTTAGAAGTTCTAAGGCCCCAGCCGAAAGGGTCTCAACCTGTTCTTTGAAAATCGAAATATCTACGTCGTCTTGGTCGCCCATCGCACCGTTGACGTATCTATTTAAGACACCTTCGACAATCGCGGCTAGTCGCCAGTAAGAAAAAGCTCGATAGTATGCGACGCCCGACACGTCTCGCCCGGAGGCTTGCTCGTACCAACTCATTAGTTCCTCTCTGGAGGCAAACCCGCCCGCAAGTGTTGGGGCACTGGAGCCAGCAGGCACCTCATCTGGTTCGACCCAGTTGTTAAGTAAGTATCCGACATCGGCCAATGGGTCTCCTAGAGTGCACAACTCCCAGTCAAGCACGGCCAAGATACGTCCGGATCTGGTCAACATGTTTCCGAGTCGATAGTCACCGTGGACGATCGTGGAACCTATTTGAGAAGGTTTGTGACGCTCTAAGAGCTCTTGGACTTCTTCCATTACCGCTAGTTCTCGCGTCTTTGACTGCTCCCACTGACGACTCCAACGGCGCAGTTGGCGACCCAAGTAATCTTCTCTTTTTGCTAGGTCACCTAGTCCGATGTCTTGAGGCTCTACTGAGTGCAATTCAGCGAGCACTTCAACAACCTGGCGGCTTAGATCTATCCGTTCTCGGTGTGAGGTGAGGGCTGCTTCGACATCACTGTGGAGAACATCACCTTCTACGTATTCCATTACGTAGAAAGGTGCTGCATTTACTTCCAGATCTTCGCATACTCCCAAAGTCGGCGGTACCGGTACGTCAGTGTTGCCAACGGCACTGATGATGCGATGTTCTCTCGCCATATCATGCGCAGTGGCTAAGACATGACCTAAAGGTGGACGTCGCAGCACATACGCCTCCTCGTTTTGGTCTTGCACTCGGTATGTCAGATTCGAGTGACCGCCAGCGATGAGTTCAAAGCTCAGCGGGGGCTTTACTCCGGGGACGTGTTGAGAAAACCATGAGGTGACTTTCGGAGCGTCAATACCTTCTGTAACAGGGTCACTCATGTTGTTTGCCTCTCGGCAGTTCGGGGACATCGCCAAAACAACCTTAGTTGTATCGGTAAAACCCGCGTCCGTTCTTGCGACCCAATAACCCGGCATCACACATACGGCTCAGAAGAGGAGGTGGAGCATATAGCTGTTCCTTGAACTCTTCGTAAAGCGACTCGGCCACCGCCATCGTGGTGTCGAGACCAATCAGATCGCAAAGAGCCAAGGGACCCATTGGGTGATTACATCCCAAAACCATGCCCGCATCAATGTCCTCAGCGCTTGCAAACCCTGATTCCATCATCCGAATGGCAGACAAGATGTAAGGAATCAGAAGTGCGTTCACAACAAACCCTGCACGGTCCTGGCTGCTTACTACTCTTTTCTCAAGCTGGTCTGAAGCAAACTCTTGGCAAAGAGCAGCAGTTTTGTCACCTGTCAGTAGCGAAGAAATAATCTCAACCAGCCCCATCACCGGCACCGGGTTAAAGAAATGCACACCTATGACTTGTTGTGGTCGGCTAGTAGCCATCGCAAGCTTCATAATCGGGATGGACGATGTATTGCTCGCCAAAATTGCTTCGGGGTCATCGACTACATCGTTTAACCGCCGAAACACTTCGAGTTTCGCCTCCTCTTGTTCGACAACTGCTTCAACAACAAACTGTCGATCAGCGAGGCTGGTGAGTTTCGTTGAGAACGTAATATTTCCCATTACCTGTGCTTTATCGTCATCGGTAATTTTTTCAGCCCTGACTGCCCGATCGAGACTTCTCTCCATGCGTTCCATGCCGGCTTGAAGTGCACCATCGCTAGCTTCGACAATCTTTACGTCGCAACCGCTTCGCGCTGCTACTTCAGCGATACCGGAACCCATTAGGCCACAACCAACTACCCCAAATCGTTCAATAATCACGTTAATCAGGGTACAAGAGCGCTAACGGCTTGTGTCAGGAGATTACTTAACCTGGTACTCCTCAATTGCTCCGCTAACGGCCGCGACGACCTCGTCGGCGGTCGCTCCTGGCGTTAAAACCCGAGCGACCCCTACGTCGTACATGGATTGGAAATCGTCTTCTGGAACAATTCCACCGAGGATGACTGGTATGTCCGCGCCGGCCTCTTCCAGCGCCTTAGTGACCATTGGAAGCAATGCTTCATGGGCACCGGACAACATGGAAACCCCGATGGCGGAAACATCCTCGTCGATTGCTGCAGCAACGACTGTTTCGGGTGTCTGGAACAGACCTGTATAGATAACTTCGTAACCAGCGTCTCGCAAAATCCGCGCAACAATTTTGACCCCGCGGTCATGTCCATCGAGTCCTAATTTCGTCACCAATACGCGCTCCGCCATGAGCTTTGACCCTACCTCTCTCCTTAGCTGAGGGCGAGCCCAGCAGGGCAAACTCTGACTTCTCATTCATTTCGCGTGAATAGTAGGCCGAACGTGAGAAGTCGTTAAGAAATGTCTTTGATAGGTCGAAGGAGGAGATATTCACCCCATAGGGTGCACGCATGACTACCACTACTGCAGTTGCAGCTCGAGCTGTTAATGCTTCCAAAAAATATGGCTCGGGTGAAACCGTAGTGCGGGCACTGGATGACTTGTCTGTTGACCTGGCTGCAGGAGAATTCACGGCGATCATG
>JUEP01000028.1 GCA_000817105.1 marine actinobacterium MedAcidi-G3
ATTTTGAAAGTGGATGGCGACGGATTTCCATTCGTTCCCATTGGATCCACCCCAGCAAAGGGTGACATCTCGGTATATGTCGGGCACCCTGCGACGTTGCTGTGGGCTGGCTTCGGTGGCGTGATTACTGGCATCGACTCGTCGGAGCCTTTCGACCGCATTCTGTACACCAACCCGAGTGACAGTGGAGCCAGTGGAAGCACAATCCTCGGTGTTAATGGAGACCTGATAGGGGTGTTGAGCGGCGAGTTGGATAATTCACTTCCGAAATCAGTCATCGCTGATCTGCAGGACAAACCACTTTGGAATGTTCTCGAATTTCGAGCCCTGCTCGACACCACCGGTTTCGGCCCAACCGCAGATGTTGTCGCTGACTTCATCGAAAAACATGTTCCTGGGCTCGTGCAAGCTAACAGAGCAGCCCGGAACAAAGCGGTTACCGTCGACCCAGGTTTCGTACCTCCAAGTATTCCCTCTGATATCTGTCGAGTCTGTCTTCACTGGGGAGGGTTGATGGATTGGATCAAAGACGTCTTAGCAAACACCTCGCCGCTTGAAGAGGCCCGCTATCTCGAGATGATGGCAGCCACTATGCAAGATCCAGATGGCATCAGCGTCGAAGAACGGGCATTAGTTAAATCGGTCGGCCAGTCGACACAACATGCTGTTGTTCAACTGACAGTGCGAACTCGCGATGACGTCCTTACCGACAGTTTCAGTGGAGGCACAGGGTTCTTCGTGTCACCAGATGGATATCTGATTACCAACGCACACGTTGTCGAAGGCGCTCAAACTATTGAGGCAAAAACATTCGATGGTCGAACATTAAAGGGGACGATTGTTGGCTCAGTACCCCCAGATTGGAGACCGGACCTGGCGTTGGTGAAGCTGGCCACTAGTGGCGAAACCTGGATTCCACTTGCACCTGACGGGCAACTCGAGCAACTAGTCGTCGGAGTGGGTCACCCTCAGAGCCTGGAATGGGCAATCTATGGGGGTCGAGTTTCCTTTTGGGATCCACCCCCAGAGTGGATAGATGCCCCTTCTCATTTCCAGTTCGATGCTGTGAACGTAGGGGAGGGTTCAAGTGGAAGCCCCGTTGTCAACATGAGCGGCCAATTGGTAGGGGTGGTCGCTGATGGGATGGTCGATAAAAGTTTCAGTGGTGAATGGGAGTACGGCGTAAGCGACTTTGTGCAGCAAATAGTGTTGTGGAACAAAGCATCCCTAAGCGCGGCAACTGCTGGTCGGGTAGGCGGCCCCCGAGTCGACGCAGTGCGAGAGTTCATAGACGCTCGAGTCCCTGGCCTTCTCGTTTCGATAACCCAATGAAGAGGTTGACCTGCTCGAACTGATGATCTGTCTATAAACCTCATCATTTCGATAGATAGCGCCATTATTTTCTTGCGGATCCTCGCCAGTTTCCTGAATCTCACCCAACTGATTGTTCTGGCGAGCAGACTCCCACGAACCAAATAAAACACTCGTCACGATTTTGACTGGACCGTTGCGACCAGCGCCTAGAACCAAATTTTTTGCCGGTTATCTCATGGCCAAACTTTTCGTTAGTTCTTGCTGCTCGATCATCTAAATCAATTTCGATGTTCACCTTTTCCTGTGAAGCCCGGTCCTCTTTGAGAGGTCTTTGCGTTTCGCTAGAAGAAACAAAGAACGCCAGAGAAAGTGTCTAAACAGTAAAGGGAGAGGCAGTTGCTAAGGGCCACCACTTTTCGGGCCAGATTCTTGGGGGATTCTGGGCAAAAAGCCGTTTCTCAGTAACTGCCTCTCGTTGTAGAGGACTATATAGGAATAAGAACCATTCTCATTAATGGTTTTAAAATAATTTCTGTTCCGAGATAGATAAGTTCCACAAGGCTCGCGAATCAGCCAAAACCCGTCTGCCAAGTTCGAATTTTGATGCCCACTGCTACGATTTAACCCGTGATTAGGAAAACCAAAAAAACAGGTCGAGTCACCCCCAAAGGAACGAAACCAGCGGGCTATATCCCCAAGGCATCGTCCAAGGGTGGTTGCCCGTGTTGTGATTGTGAAGGGCGTTGCTAGTTCCGCTGTCGATCCCACAGCTGCCCTCGTCGCTGCTGTGAACATCACCCGTCGACGGGTTCGCGAAGCCTCCAAAACCTCTTGGGTGCTAATGCCTCAAACAAGTTTTAGTCAGCGAGATCCCTTGGGGGAAGCATCGATACCTCAGTATTGAGGTGCTCTTCAATTGCACGATCTAGCTGGTCTGCCCCGTAAACCTCAACTAGGGCTTCTATGAGCATCTCGGTCGGCAACAGAATCGGTTGCTCGCTGTAGTCAGATTCGTTGCTTGGGTTTGAATACCAGATGGCTGAGCTAGGAGCTCCGTCGAAGATTTCCTCTGCTGCTCCGAAAGTAATGGTGTATTTGCGGCCAGTGAGGTCGCAGTCCCAAGCCCACGTCGGATCTTCGTGACCCTGATCGTCATTATTCATGAAAAACCAGTCCCGTCGAGGTTTCATGCAACCCTCGTCTTATAGGGCTACTTCAGATCGAATTCTGTCAGCAGAAGCTATAGGAAGTGCGCATGCTTGAAGCTGAAAAGAACTGAAACGACAAGCGCAATCACATTCTTTTGTGGTGTGCTGTGTTCAGTAATTGGGGAGGGGATGGGTATGACGATCGCCCTAGACGGAGAACCTGGTGCCTGGGACGTCGCATCATTCGATTTTTTGCATCCTCAGATGCGAGTCGATCCCTTCCCTACATTCAGCATCATGCGAGAACAAGCTCCTGTGCATTGGGATGGTCGAGCTCACTGGATTTTCAGATACGACGACGCCAGATCAGTTTTATTAGGAGACGAATTTGGGCGCCGAGCATCCACCTTCCAGGAGCAATACTTCGATTCCCTTGGCGCCGGTCAACCATACGAGTACGTCATCAAAAGGATGACCTACCTCGATCGAGGCGATCATCATCGAGTGCGCGGTTTGTTCGCCAAAACTTTCACCCCTAGAAGAATCGAAGCTTTACGGCCGTTCATCGTTGAGATGGTGAATCGGTTGATTGACCAAGCTGAACCTGGCCAAAAGTTTGATTTGCTGGAGCTTGTCGCCCATCCGGTGCCTTCTTTGGTTATTTGCGAACTTTTAGGCGTCCCCGTCCAAGATCGCGAACTATTTGATGGCTGGACCCAGCGAATAGCGCATCTGGTGTCGCCTGCAATTAGCGAAGAACAATACGCCGACGCTGCGGCTGCGCTGGCAGATGAGTGGGAGTTGATGGAAAATCTCATCTACTCAAGATCACAAAAGCTGGGAGATGACCTCCTATCTGATCTGATCCGGGCTTCCTCGGGCGACGAAGCCATTAGCCATCAGGAACTGGTTTCAAATTGTATTTTCCTGTTCTCTGCGGGACATCAAACGACTCGCGACACAGTTGGCAGTGGAGTACTCGCAATGATGCGCGACCGAAGACAGTGGGATGCTTTGGTAGCGAATCCGAGTGGATTAGCTGCTGCTGCTGCTGAGGAGTCACTGCGATATGACGCTCCCGTTGTTCAAAGCTGGGAAGTTGCTTTCGAAGACACCGAAATTTCGGGTCATCCCATTGCCGAGGGTGAAGCCGTATTTCCTTTGCTTGGGGCCTGTAACCACGACCCGGAAAGATTCATTAATCCCGACAGCTTCGAAATTGAGAGAGAAGATAACGTCCCCATTACTTTCAGCTTGGGACCCCATCACTGCATGGGTTCGGCGTTGGCTCGCATGGAGGTGTCCATAATTTTAGAAGCGTTGGCGACAAAAATTCCGAGTATGAGGCTGGCATCAGAAAACATTGCATGGCGCGACACTGTCGTTTTTCGAGGTCCGGAGTCACTTGAGTTGATCACGTAGTCGCTTTAAATACCGAAGAATTTAGGCTGAAAGAAGAAGGGGGTATTCGATGACGAGTATCGAAAGTCGACTCGAACGGCTTGAAGACATTGAAGAAATAAAGCAATTAAAGGCCAAATACTGCCGTTTTTGTGATGAAGGATACGACCCAGATGGAATCGCTGGTTTGTTCACAGAAGCTGGCGTTTGGGATGGGGGGCGAACGTTCGGTCTTGCCGAAGGTCGAGATGGAATACGAAAACATTTCGAAGGCGCGGGAAGCAGAATCTCGATTGCCCGACATCAGGTGATGAACCCGATAATCGAAATCAATGGACAAACAGCTACGGGCCATTGGCTTCTGTTCCAGCCATGCACTGACGCGAGTAGCGGCGAAGCAGTTTGGTTAGCTGCGACATACAACGATGAGTATTCGAAAGTAGATGACGGCTGGCTGATTGACCGTCTAACTATCGAAGTGGCTTTCTTCTCGCCTTACGACAAAGGGTGGGCTGAACAGCAGTTTCTCTCAGGAAGAGCGCCTTAAACACCTAGCTATCGGGCAGCTGGGAAAGGTCTGTCAAGTCGTCACCGGTGAGGGACTCCCAAGTCGATAAGAAATCAGACGTTTCCAAGGACCAGAGATCAACCCACTCCTCGTCGTTGTGACGAGCTCGTAACTCAACCATTTGCTGGACGCCTCGCCCCACCGTCACCCTCAGTGGAGGGGAAGGGTCTGCGACGAGTTCGGCGACGCAATCCGCGACGTCTTCTGGCTCGGAAGGAAATGCGTGGTCATAGCCGACGCTAAATCCCCAATTTTTTGCCACCGGACGGTAAGGGCTGTTTCTGTCAGGTTGACCCGTTTTCTCCCGAATGGGTGTTGCTACTGCACCTGGTTCTATGAGACACACATGAATTCCGAAGATGGACGCTTCAGAGGCGAGTGTTTCGGTTAGAGCCTCAACTGCCCATTTCGAAGAAGAGTAAGGACCAAACATCGGTATAGCCACGCGCCCAGCCACTGAAGAAATATTGATGATGCGTCCGAAAGCTTGATTGCGCATGTGAGGAAGGGCTGCTTGGGTGCAACGAATCAGGCCGAACACATTGGTTTCGAATAGTTGTTTCCACTGAGCTAATTCGAATTCCTCGACCGAGCCGACGGGGCTGAGCCCAGCATTGTTGACAAGGACATCGATACCTCCAGTTTGTTCAAAAGCGGCCTGGACTGACCCCTCGTCTTCAACGTCTAACTGGAGAATGCGAAGATCAAGGCCTTCGTCATCGGCGATTGATCGTAGAGAAGCACCCATCGAAGGGTCACGCATAGTGGCCCAGACAGTGAGGCCACTCCTCGCTAACTTCAGGGCCGTTGCTCGGCCGATCCCAGTTGAAGTTCCAGTAATTAAGGCAGTCAACATGTTGCACAGTCTCTCATGTGAGACGCACATTAGGCTTGGCGCTCCGGTTTTCGCATGCTCGAACTGAATGCGGGCCTCATGGCATAGACACCGGTTTTCTGCCAATAGAGAGGGCTTTAAATGTCGCATTGGGTGCCGAGTTAGTTATGCCCATCTGAAAATTATGAACGGATTCGTGCCCATATCAACCGGTGTCCGACAAGTTCTGTCGAGATGTCCAGTTCGGTGGTCTAAGTTGACCCAAAGCAACAATGAACGTGTGACTCCAAATGCGAGTCACACATAGGGGGAAATATGGAACTCGGGGATGCCATCTACAGCGCGGTTACAACTAGATATTTCAGTGATGAGCCCGTTACAGATGAGCAACTGCAAACAGCGTTTAACTATGCACGGTTCGCCCCCCAAGGCGGCAACCGGCAACCAGTCCGATTCATCGTGGTGAAAGACCAAGAAAAACGGAACCAACTAGCAGAATGGTATCGGGTGCCCTGGAAGGCATACCTAGCTGATGCACAAACCGGAGACATCGATATTGGTTCTGATAAAGCGGCGCGACTTCTCAAAAACGCTGACCACTTTGCCGATCACCTTGAAGAAATACCGGCCATGGTTGTCGCATGCGCACACCTCGAAGACACCCACCCAACTGACACCGAGCTAGGACGACTATCCGTTGTAGGCGGAGCGTCGATATATCCAGCGGTCCAAAACTTTATTTTGGGATGTCGCGAAGCGCAGCTGGGAGCATCGCTCACCACCCTCCTATGCCTTTTCGAACCTCAGGTGAAAGAACTATTAGGAATGCCCGAAGACGCAGCGACAGTCGCGCACATAGCCGTCGGACATAGAACGAAAGCGTTTCCAACAAAGCTCGACCGGATGGGCCTCGAAGAGATCGTTTTCTCTGAAACTTGGGGCGAAGTAACATATAGCTGAATCGGTCACCTTCACCTCCAAGATGAGGGCCTAAGCATCTATATGTCGGCAATTGGCGGGATCTGATATCCGCCCAGCAGCTTTTCAAGGTACCTAGCGAATACCAAAGTGGTGCGATCACCCAGATAAGGACCGACAACTTGAATTCCTACTGGTAGACCCTCGTTGGTCCAGCCGACCGGAACAACAGTTGATGGTAAATACACGTACCCAAACTGAGAAGTCCAAATAATCAGATCTGAGTAGGGCCGTGTTTGGCCATCCACTTTTAAGCTACGGGTATACAGCGTGCCTTCTTGTTGATGTTCGAACGCGCTAACGAATGCAACTGGAGCGAGCAACACATCGAAGCCCTCAAAAAATTTGCTCCATAGACGGCGATTCCTGTCTCGCTTTTCGGTCAGTAACAGCCAATCACGATGACTCATAGTCGACGACGCTGCGCGCATGCGTATCGACTCATCAGCTGAAGGGTCACCAATGACCTGCCGCAAAGCAGCGAGTTCTTCTTCGGTGCGACCCGGAGAAGTAGCTGCTGAAATTAATGGCAAACCAACCGAACGCACGTCGCTAAACAAGACGTCGGGACGGGCAGAACGGTTTACGGTCACACCATCAGCCTCAATCGCAGAAATGGCAGTTTCCAAGACGTTTGCGACAGCTTCGCTAACTGGACAGTCAGCATCATCCAACCACGATGCGACCCGCAGATCTCGTGCCGAACCTCGAGTCGAAGGAAGATCAAGTCGCCAACTACTTTGAAGATCACTTCGAGTGCCGCTCACAACATCGAAAAGGAGTTCAAGGTCATCAACCGTTTTTGCTATCGGTCCGAAGACATTGATGTCAGCGTCGGAAACCCCGTAGGAGACATGGTCTATGTATCCAAGTTGAGGAACTACTCCGAAACTCGGTTTGTGTCCGCATACCCCCGCGAAGTGAGCTGGTAATCGAACTGATCCACCAATATCGGTCCCGACTTCCCAAGGGGTCAATCCGGCCGCAACAGCCGCAGAAGCGCCCCCTGATGAACCACCTGGACCGCACTTGAGATTCCACGGATTATTAGTTGTGCCGAAGATGTCATTAAATGCCTGTATGTCACCGGACCAACGGGGAAGATTCGTTTTCCCAAAAACAATTCCACCTGCAGCCTTAATCTTTGTTACTGCCTCTGCATCTTTGGAGGGAACATGTTCAGCTAATTCAACAGCCCCACCAGTCGATCGGATGCCCTCGACAGCGATAGCGTCTTTGATGGTCATCGGCAACCCGTCAAGGATTCCGTCAACCTGATTTCCAGCTCTGCGCTGGTCTGAAGCTTTCGCTAGTTCCGATGCCCGATCCAGATCTAAGGTCACGATTGCGTTGATCTCATCGCCTAATAACGTATTCCTTTCAATGAAATGGTCGAGCAATTCAGCGCTGGACACCGAGCGAGCAGCAAGCATTTCAAGCAAATCTGTTGCCGATCGAAGACCCAAAGCGTCTGACGAAGAGTTATAGGACATGCACTAAAACTAGTTCCTGAGCGTCCCCTAATCGTGCGATCTCGTTCTGTGGAATGATGCTTCGAAGAGATCGGAGAGAAATGACTGTTCAATTGCGGCGCTATGAAGTGGAAGCAGACGGAATGGACCGACTAGTTGACTGGTTCCCGACAATCGCGGCTGTCAGAAATCAATACGGATTTACTATCGAGGCGGCCTACGCCGACAACGAAAACAGCGAATTCGTTTGGGTCGTCAGTTACCCCGGCAATGTCGAAGCCTTTGAAACAGCATTAACCGAGTACAACGACTCACCGGAAAGAGCCGCGGCTTTCGACGGTTTTGACACACCGGTAACCAAGATGCATTTGAGTTACGTAGCCAAGGCGCTGTGACTATCTGACCCACACCAACCCATCGACACAGGAAGTACTGCAATGAGCTCAAACCACCAAGAAATTGAATTCCAATCGGAAGGAGCGACGCTGCGAGGGCGAATCTATAAAGCATCAAGTCCTCAATCGCCACTTGTCGTTCTAGCGCACGGGTTTTCAGCTACAGCACATATGTCAGTCAACGCCTACGCCGCTGGTATCGCTGAGGCCGGCTACCACGTCGTCGCATACGACCACCGTAACTTTGGCGCAAGCGACGGTGAGCCGCGATACGGATTTGATCAATGGACGCAAGTTCGTGGTTATAGCCATGCCATCACACACGCACTGGGTCTCGACGGAGTGGAAACAGCAAAGGTTGTTGTGTGGGGCGAAAGCATGGGCGGAGCAAACGTGCAGTATGTCGCAGCCTTCGACTCCCGAGTCACTGGGGTCATAGCTCACACCCCTGGGTGCGGAGAAAACTATGTGAAGCCTGCAGCAGATCTCAGCGACTTCGAAGCCCTAAAAGCCTATTCAGCCAACGGCGACCTCACCGAAGACCCGGCAGCTGAAATACCGGTACGGTTCGCCGACCTCCCGACTTCAGAAGCACCAGTGATGCTCAACTTTGAAGGCGCATTGGAGTACGCAAAAAGCTACGGGCAGCGAAGCGGCTCGCAGTGGTCTAACGACGTCACAATTGTCGTAAGGAAAGCACCAGAACTCTCGGTGCCAGTTGTCGCAGCTCAACTAACTGTCCCGACCTTGTACATCGTCGCGTCTGACGATGAAGTAGCCGGAGCATCACCAGCTGTAGCTCGAGAATGTTTCGAGACCATCGCAGCACCCAAAGTTTGGGAAGACATCGAAGGTGGACACTTCGGATTACTCCACGAAGATTCAGCGCTATTTCAACAAACCTTAGACATAGATCTCAGATTTCTTGCTGATCACTGCTAGGGCGTAACAGAAAACTCCAACAGACCCAGCTTGGTAGCTGAGGCCAAGACTGCAACAATTACTTCATGCGTTTGAAGGCCCTCACTCTGACACTGATCATTCTCTGCTCATCTTGTGCCACTAACCCCGAATGGGACGGATCTCAAAAAACCAACTTCCTGCGTGCCTGCAGACGAGAAGCTGGATACGAAAAACAAGATCTATGCACGCCGCTAGCAGTCGAAATCGAAGCGAAAATAAAACAAGGAGAACCCAAAACTTGCCTCCTGTTCGCTGCTAACGACATCGCTATGGCCGCAAACCCAGATGAACAACAACAAGCTCGGCAACGATTCGACAACTGCTAAAAACAATCAAACAGTGAGCCTCAAGCACGACCACCCCCTCGCGAGCCACACTGTTGTATGAACATCGGAATAGGGCTGTGGTGTTTACAGTCAACCGCAACCAGCCCACGCTCGTTCGGACAGGCGTACCAAGACCTCACCGGGGACGCCCAATTAGCGGAAGCTAACGGAATCCACAGTCTGTGGCTATCCGAACACCATGGATATTACGACGGGTACTGCCCAGCTTTAATGCCAGCTGCGTCAGCGGCGCTCGCAGCTACCCAAAACATCCACATCGGGACCGGGGTGCTGTTATTGCCCTTGCATGAACCACAAAGAGTTGCCAACGCAGCAAACCTCCTAAACGAACGATCACAGAACAGATTCCACCTCGGGCTAGGCATGGGATATCGACCCATCGAATACGAAATCAAGCAAAAAAACATCAGTCAACGACTCCAACTCATGAATGCCGGACTCGATGAAATCAAAGCCCACACAACAGCACCCACCTGGGTGGGGATTAGCAGCGAAAAAGCAGCTGAACGAGCCGGACGCCGAGGACTGGGCCTCTTCATCTCAGGTGCATTCTCCAAAGAGGTGGTCAACACACTGATCCGAGCCCATAGAAACGCATGGGAAAAATCAGATCCCAGTGAAGACTCACCACCGCCAGTCGGCTTACTTCGAAACCTATGGATAGTTGATTCAGAAATAGAACGCCGCCAAGCATTGGATTGGGTCCGATCCAGTTATTTGGTTTACGCCGGACTCGGTTGGGGGGCAGATAACACTGGAGTTGACTTCGTGAGTGAAATAGAAACATCGATGGACGAAGTAGAAAAATCAGCCACGGTCGGATCAGCGGAACAGATAGCAGAAGAACTAGATGGCTACGACGTCGACCTCGTTGTATGTCGAATCGGATATGACCAACCGCCACGAAGCGCTTTAACCGAAGTAATTGAACGCATTGGACGCGAGCTAACACCACTAGTCAACAACTCGAGAGGAAAACAGTGAGACTCCTGCTCGATCTTCGAAACACAAAAAATCCAGCCGAACGCGAGCAACTAGCTCGAGAAGCAGACGAGTGCGGCATATGGGGAGTCGTAGTAACGGGACTGCAGGGCGGGGAATGCGTCGAAGCCAGTGCAATAGCAATAGCGACTAGCCATGTCGTTGTCGTAGTAGACATCGACGGCCAAAATGTCCATCCCACGACTTTGGCCGAGGAAATATCAGTCCTCGACCAAATCGCTCAACGACGAACCATGATCATTTTTCGTGGACCGTCAAGTTCCCGAACAGTTGTAACGACACTGTTAAGCGGTCTCCCATCAGAGGGTCTCATTTTGTCACCACCTCCAGCGCAGGCTTCGATCCCAGTCCATTCACCTGAAGAAATACCTCAAGTAGACCTGCCTGAAGACCTAACCGAAGCTGCTGCGGTCATTGACCGGCACCGTGATCTACCTGCAGCGTTCCTCATAGTGTCGTGGGATAGATCAATCAAAGAACTGGCTCGCCACTTCGTAGGTCGAGCAACCTCAACCGATTTCCCACAAATGGTCGCCGATATGGCCGACCAAATTGATCCGATAAACCAATGAAAATCAGTTAAGGGCGCTAACTTCCAGCAGCGTGCCTCGCTCAAAGTTTCAAAACTGGTGCTGCTTTGTCCTGGTATTAACGCTGGGAACGACCTCCTGTGCAGTAAATAGCTCGAACGAAGCCGGTAGCAACACCCCCAATCCGACACGACCAGCAGCCACCGCGACTCAAACTCCACCGACCACCGGATTAGGTGCTTCCGCTGCCCCAACTAGCGTTGCGCCCACCACAACGTCCACCGAAACCACCGCGAGCACAACAGCGCTAGCTCCAAGCACAACCACTGCCATAACCACTACAACTTCCATTCCCGCCGTTGCGATAACCAGATACGGAATTCCGGTCAGAGTCTCAGAAGCAAACGAAGACGGCTGGGCCGTCATCGACCCATGCGGGAAGCCGAAAACCGTTTCAAAAATTTTTCCGATCCACAATGTTGAAGTAGTGCTTGACCCAGGTCACGGTGGGAAAGACCCCGGAACTCGGGGGCCGACCGGGCTAACAGAAAGTGAAATCAACCTTGAGGTAGCTGTCGCAGTATCGCAAATACTGAAACAGGAGGGTTTCTCAACGTTTCTGACACGATCAGGCGACCATTACATCTCACTCAACGAAAGAATTGCGCTTGGTGACGCGGCAAATGCAGCAGCATTCATATCTATTCACCACAATGCCCCTAAAGCTGCAGCGTCGAAGACTCCAGGAACTGAGGTTTTCGCCCAAAGCGGAGACAGCGAATCGGCACGCCTAGCTGGTTTGCTTCACCAAGAAGTCTTTGACGTGCTGAAAACTATTGACGGCGTTCAATGGACATCAAGGTGGGATGCAGGAGCGTTACGAGTAGTCAATTCTGAGGGTAAAGATGCCTACAGTCTCGTTCGAAGACCCGAAACCACCAACGCACTCATAGAGATCGCGTACCTGGCGAGCCCATCCGAAGGTACATTCATGGCCGGAGACGAATATGTCCCACTCGTAGCATCGCCCTTAGCGAAGGCGATCCGAACCTTCCTCACTACAAATCAAGATGGCACCCCGCTGCTTGAACGGGCTCGTATCCACAACCCGTCGGGAGGACGAACAATCTGCCCAGATATTGCTCTGGAATAAAAGAGGCAAATGCAACAGGTCGATCTACCCCTGCGTCTAATTTGGCGGATATTCGATTTTTAATGGAGACATTGTGGACACTCAACTGACCTACTTAGCTTGGAGCGCTTTCCTTTGCATCGTGCTTTGGTTGCCGTACGTACTTGAACGAATTCAAAGCCAAGGACTTAAACCAGTACTCAACTACCCGGAAAATCCGCCAGCCCCGGCAGTTTGGGCCCAACGAGCCCAACGCGCACACCTCAACCTTGTAGAAAATCTGCCTGCCTTCGCGGCACTCGTGATCATCGCTCACCTCATCGGCGTTGACGCCGGTGGCGGCGCCGCTCTGTTCTTCTGGGCTCGCGTGGTCCAAGCAATCGTCCACATTTTGGGTATCTCCTACGTTCGTACCCTCGCCTTCGCGGCTAGCTGGGTCGGGATGCTCACCATCTTTTTCTCGGTTCTATAAAATCTAATTTCAGAAAAAGAGAAGGCTCGTTGAGAGCACCTGCCCAACGTTCAAATAGAAAGTTGAGTCAGAATAATTAGCTGCCACCAACAGTTATCGTTCCCCGCATACCAGTGTGAAGTGAACAAAAGAATTCGTAAGTACCTGGGCGGGAAATCTCAATACTGGCGGCGCTTCCCCCACCGACAACCCCTGTATCAAATTCACCAGTCGGATTCTCTGGGGTGCCTGCGGTCACGCTATGAGCTTCAGGGTCTGCATTGAAAAAACTGATTCTTCCAGGCACTGCAGCCTCGACGGTTTGGTAGTCAAAGTCGGCAATAAGGTTGGTGTTTTCGGTGGTCTGAGAACCCAACGTTGCCGAAGGGTCCGCCACGGGCCAGAGAGAAGGATTCCACATTGAGAAACTTCCGAGTTGATTGTCGTGTTCTCTGTCGGCCCAAGCATGAATCATCCACCCTTCACTAGCATCCCCTTGAGGCCGGTCCAACGGACCATCTTGTTCCCCCGAACACACAGATGGAAGTACGGTCACATCTTGGCCGCCAAGACGACACAAATTGTAGTGAACGTGCCAATTGTCTAAAGGTCCGCTAAAGCCCTCGAAGTGATCATTTCCCACAGCTTGGAAAGGCATATAAAAAGCAGCGCCGGCGATTTCAACCTCCACTCCTCTCCAGGTTCCGTCTTTACAACGGCCCAGAGCCCCAAACGGGGGAGCGGCATCGTCGGCAGCTACGTAAAGTAAAATTTCTGGAGCCGCAGGGTTGAATTTCCCATCAAGAACCAGCCCCATATTTGTGAAATGAGATCCCATGTTTGGGGTTTGCGCTCGATCGGGCCTATACCCAGCAGCACATGCGTCATTCGCATCACCAAACTTGCGAATAGTTTCCTCGAGCGTCGCCAACTGCTCCACCAAAAGTGCAAGCTCACCCGATGTCATATTTAATTCCGGAGGAATAACGCTGCCAGACTCAGCAAGATCTTTCAGATCTTGAAATGAACAAGGCAAGTCAACAGATTGGCAGCGAGTTTGACTCCCTTTCGGTCCTTCAATCAGAGCTGGGATAATTTGATCACCGCTCTGAGTGAAGACATATCTTGTATAACCGACGCGACCTATTGGTCGGTCAGGCATCACCGAAGGAGCAAAGGCATCCAACATCGGTGCGTTCGTAGTGTGATCCAGAGCCAATGTTGGGTCATCAGAATCGAGCAAGACGGCAACTTCGCGAGCGGTTGTAGTAGTTGCGGAACGCAATGGCTCACTCTTCAAAATAGTTGTATCGGAAGCCACCGAATCTTCACTCGCTGCCAGCGAATCCGAAACCGAGTCTCCGGTGTCAGAACAGCACACCAACAACAGCGAAGCAGCCAAACAAGCGAGCCTTCGAAACCCCAACCAAGTCATGGAGACATTCTGCGGGACCAAACACCACAAATCTCTCATTCTTAAAAATTTAACGAAATTCTCAGACACGACGAGATGCATGAATTGTCCGATGGCATCTGAGACCAACAACTGGAAAGATGAAACACGCTTAGGAGGAGTTGATGGAAGATTTCAATGGAAAGATGGCTGTTGTTACCGGTGCCGGAACTGGTATGGGACGAGAGCTAGTTCGTCAGCTAGCAGCAAACGGATGCCACGTCGCGATGTGCGACATAAGCCCCGACAACATGGCTAAAACCGAAGAGCTAGCGATCTCTGAAACAAGCGACGCTGTGCGCCTCACATCGCATGTGTGCAACGTTTCCGATGAAGCCGACATGTTGGGTTTTCGAGACGAACTCATGATCAGGCACGAGGTCGATTCCGTAGACCTCGTTTTCAACAATGCCGGAATTGGAGGCGGAGGAAGCTTCGTGACCGACGAAGATCGGATGGCTTGGGAGAAAACCTTCGACGTCTGCTGGTACGGCGTGTATTACGGCAGTCGAACCTTTCTCCCGTTATTAGTGCGCAGCGAAGAAGGACATCTGGTCAATACCAGCAGCATCAACGGATTCTGGGCAACTGTTGGACCAGGCCTGCCTCACACTGCATATTGCGCCGCCAAATTCGCTGTTAAAGGATTCACTGAAGCACTAAATATTGATTTGCGGCTTCATGCACCGCACGTAACTGCTCACGTGGTCATGCCAGGTCACATAGGAACAGAAATAGGACTGAATAGCACTGCCGCACATGGCGGCCCAGACTTGGAACGAATGCGCAAAAACCTCGCAGAACGAGGCGCTGACGTCGACCAACTGACCGACGCTGACCTCAACAACCTCGCAACGTTACAAGGCGAAAGATTTAGAGATAACGCGCCTACGACAGCTGCTCAGGCATCCGAAATTATCCTCAACGCAATCCTAGAAAACCGGTGGCGAATACTCGTCGGTGACGACGCAGCGGTCATCGACGAACTAGTCCGAGAAGACCCTGAATCGGCCTATGAAACTGAGTTCCTGCAGAGGATTGTTGATCGGGGACATCTCAAATTTTTCAATATGCGTTGAAAACGAGAAAATAGCGGGTAGTAGTTGCGAAATATGGAACTATCACAGGGCCCCAGGGTGCGCTTCTCGCCGTTCTACCGCAGTTCCCAAAAAGCAGGGATCCAAGTAGCGAGCATCTATAACAAGATGGTGTTGCCTGTTGCAACGGACAACCCAACTGAAGATTACGAGGCTCTTACGCAACGGGTTGCGTTATGGGACGTTGGCGCTCAACGACAAGTCCAGATTTATGGACCTGGAGCTCTCAAATTAGCGACCTATGTAAGTGCACGCGACCTGTCAAACCTAAAAATTGGTGTAGCAAAATACGCTCCATTGTGCGACTACGAGGGACGTTTAATTAACGACCCTGTGGTTTTGAGAGTTGATGAAGAAACCATTTGGTTCTCGATCGCTGATTCAGACGTGTTGCTGTGGATACGAGCAATAGCTGGCGAACGAGGAGACCAGGTAGAAGTGTGTGAGCCCGAGATGTAGCTAGCCAGGTGTTTGGTGATTGGGTAAAAGATCTAAAGTTCTTTCACTTTCGGCGATTCACGCACGAAGGAATCCCGTTGGTTCTATGTCGTTCAGGTTGGAGCAAACAGGGAGGGTTCGAGCTATTCCTCGAAGACGAAACCAAAGGAGAACAACTTTGGAATTTGATCTGGGATGCTGGGGAACAGTTTGGGATTCGACCCGGCGGCCCAAATAATGTCGAGCGAATGGAGAACTTCTTGTTTTCTTGGGGATCGGACGCCGGCCGTGATTGCGACCCCTATGAGTCAGGAATCGGCAACTACGTCGATTTGGGAGCCGAACATGACTTCATTGGAAAAGCTGCATTGAAGAACAAACGTGCTGAGGGCCCAGATCGAGAACTCAAAGGTTTACTAATAGAGGGCGGACCTGTTGACCCCAATCCAGCCCCGGTCGGTTTGAGGAACCCCAACGGCTCATACGCAGGTCAGACAAGAATTGTTTGTCACTCACGGAAATACCAGAGAAATCTGGGATTGGCCGTGGTTGAAGTGCCACACAACCTCCCAGGCACCAAGGTGCAGGTGGAAACAAGCGACGGATGGCGACCTGCCATAGTTGCTGACTTACCATTTGATCTGTAGTTGAGCCTTTCTCCCGCTAACCTAAGCAAATCTGCGGGCGTAGTTCAATGGCTAGAACCCCAGCCTTCCAAGCTGATGATGCGAGTTCGATTCTCGTCGCCCGCTCCAACAAGAACCCCATAAGACAACAGGGGACACCGACCCCGACCCCGATAGAATTTCGCGCTTGTGAAGACCACCGTTACAGAAGTTGATCCCGCAGATCTCGAAGTCGAAGAAAGCAACGACCTAGAAGCCTCTGACGGAGATGAAGAAACGCAAGAACGTATCTTCGGTCCCAGAGTCAAACTGACCGTCGAAGTCGACCAAGAAACGTTCGATGAAGCGATCGAAAAAGCATTCCGGAAAATTGCTCAGGATGTCAGAGTTCCAGGATTCAGAAAAGGTAAGGCCCCGAGGCCAGTCCTTGAATCCCACATAGGAACTGAGTACGCCAGGGCGCAAGCGCTTGAAGACGCTATTCCTGGTTATTACGCCGATGCGGTCCGCGCTGAAGCAGTCGACGTCATCGCGGCACCTGATCTGTCGCTCACCAGCGGAGAAGAAGAAGGCCCAGTAGCTTTCGAAGCCGTGGTCGAGACTCGACCCATCATCTCAGTCGCCGGATACGCCGACATCGACGTCGAAGTGCCCAAACCCGCTCCCAGTGATGAAGAAGTGCAAGAACAGCTCGACGTACAGCGACGCCAATCAGCAGAACTCGTCGACGTGGAAAGACCGGCATCTCTAGGGGACCAAGTATCGATAGACATTCAAGGCACCGTTGATGGCGAAGCACTTCCAGGGCTAACAGCAGACGACTACCTTTACTCAGTTGGCAGCGGAGGCATAGTCGAAGAAGTCGACGAACAACTTCAAGGGGCAGAAGCCGGAGACGAGCTGAGTTTCAGCGCCAGTCACCCCGTGCAAGATGAGGTCACAATCGACTTTATGATCAAAGTTCAAGGAGTAAAGGAAGAAGTTCTTCCCGAATTAACCGACGAATGGGTCGAAGAAAACACCGAACACGACACCGTTGAAGAACTCAGATCCGAAACAATTCAACGAATGACAATGATGAGAATCTTCCAGGCCAATGCGGCGATGAGAGAGAACACCGCTACAGCGCTCGCTGAACTTGTCGAAGACTCGGTCCCAGATTCGATGGTCAACGGCGAAATGTCTGAACAGTTGCAACAACTTGCCATGAGGCTCCAAGGACAGGGGATGAATCTCGAAACCTGGATGCAAATGACTGGACAGGACCCAGAATCATTTACTCAGGAATTGCGAGAAGCGGCAGAAAGATCCGCAAAAGTCGACCTAGCCCTGCGTGCCATAGCTACAACCGAAAACATCGAAGTAGACGACGATGACATCGAAGAAGAACTTGAGCGAATGGCAGAACAATTTCAGACAACCGCTCCTGACCTCAGACGCCAAATAGATGATGAGGGTGACGGCCTAGGCCCGATCGAAGCAGAAATTGGAAAAAGAAAAGCGCTCGAATGGTTAGTAGCTGAGGTCAACCTGGTCGACGAAGAAGGCAACACCGTGGATCGGGGCGAGATGGAACTTCCGGACCTGACCGAAGCCGAATCAGATGAAGCGAGCGACAGCGTTACGGTTGACCAAGACCAACCACAAACCGAAGACAATCAAGAACAGGATGACGAAAAGTGAGCCTAGAAGCACAGAATTACCTAGTTCCCACGGTTGTAGAGCAGACCAACCGAGGAGAACGCGCGTATGACCTTTATTCCCGTCTCCTCAAAGAGAACATCATCTTCCTCGGAACCCCGATTGATGACACCATCGCCAACCTAGTTTGCGCCCAGATGATTCACCTTGAATCCGAAAACCCGGATCGAGACATCAACATATACATCAATTCACCAGGTGGAGACATCAACGCCCTGTTCGCCATATACGACACCAGCCAATACATACGAAACGACATCACAACCATTTGCCTTGGCCAAGCCGCCTCGGCTGCCGCAGTCCTGCTCGCAGCAGGTAGCCCAGGCAAAAGAATGGCGCTCCCACACGCCAGAGTTCTGCTTCACCAACCGTTTGGGCAGGCCATGGGGCAAGCAACAGACATTGAACTAGCTGCCCGAGAAATTGACCGAATGAGAGGCTTGTTAGAGGGCATTTTGGCTCGCCACACCGGACAAGATCTTGAACGCATCCACAATGACACTGACAGAGACTTCATCATGGACGCTCACGCAGCTAAAGAGTACGGAATTATCGACGACGTAATTGATAGCCGCGATCTAGCAGAAGATGGACCAATCCGAGCAGCCTCATAATTCCTCTGTTCACAATCTAAATGACTCGGTACTCTCATTTGGAACCCCAAGACAATCAACTAATGCGTCAGGTAGCACAACGTTTAGCTCAGAACGTCCCCCCGTTCTGACACGACTGTGCCATCCTTAGCAAACGGCGACCGACTCGTTAGGGCCGGTCCACCAGAATGAGGTATCGGTAAAGTGGCGAAATTCGGAGAGGGCGGAGAGCTGCTTAAATGCTCCTTCTGCGGCAAATCTCAGAAGCAAGTCAAAAAGCTTATTGCTGGTCCTGGGGTGTACATCTGCGATGAGTGCATCGACCTCTGTAACGAAATCATTGAAGAAGAACTCGCAGACACCACAGAAGTAAGTTTCGACGAAGTTCCGAAACCTTCCGAGATTTTCGAATTTCTCAACGAATACATAATCGGTCAGGAACGAACAAAAAAAATCCTGTCAGTCGCTGTTTACAACCACTACAAACGAGTTCAATTCGGCCAAAGCCTCGAATCAGACGTCGAAATCGCCAAATCCAACATCATGCTGATCGGTCCCACAGGCTGCGGTAAAACCATGATGGCCCAAACACTCGCCCGCATGCTCAATGTTCCCTTTGCCATAGCTGACGCAACAGCACTTACCGAAGCCGGTTATGTAGGGGAAGACGTAGAAAATATCTTGCTCAAACTTATCCAAGCAGCTGACTACGACGTAAAGAGAGCTGAAACCGGGATCATCTACATCGATGAAATCGACAAAGTGGCACGCAAAGCAGAAAACCCATCGATAACGCGGGACGTATCAGGCGAAGGGGTCCAGCAAGCTCTCCTAAAAATTCTTGAAGGGACACAAGCCTCAGTGCCACCACAAGGTGGAAGAAAGCACCCGCACCAAGAGTTTCTCCAAATAGACACCAGCAATGTTTTGTTCATCTGCGGCGGAGCTTTCGACGGGCTGGAACGCGTTATTGCCGACCGGATTGGGCAACGAGCAGTGGGATTCGGTGCAGATGTCAAATCCGCTAAAGAGAGAGGCAATCTCGAACTCTTACCCGAGGTCCTGCCAGAAGATCTTCAAAAATATGGGCTGATCCCAGAATTCATCGGACGCCTACCAGTGGTCGGCGTAGTCGATGAACTTGACCACTCTGCTCTCACAAGCATTCTGTTAGAGCCCCGCAACGCTTTGGTCAAGCAATATCAACGCATGTTCGAACTCGACGGAGTTGAACTTGAATTTACCGATGAAGCAATCAGCGCTGTTGTAGACCAAGCGCTGCTGCGCCACACCGGAGCTCGCGGTTTGCGAGCGATATTAGAAGAGGTACTCCTAGGCGTCATGTACGAGGTTCCCGGTAGGGAAGATATCGCTCGATGCATCATCGATCGCGATGTCGTTCTCGACAAGGTAAACCCGACCCTGGTGCCACGTAGGGATGACACCGGTGGCGAACGCCAAGCTTCCTAGGCGGTCCAAAAACCGTCAACGCCTTGGCGGCGACACCCCCAAGACCCTCAACACATACGAAGAAGCTATGCAGTGGTTGCAGGGCCATTACAACCTCGAAAAAAATCTCGGAAGCGATGAAGCAGCACCACCGTCATTAGACCGAATGACTCTCTTGATGGAACTCTTAGGCAACCCCCATAGAGACATTCCAGCTATCCACATCACAGGAACCAACGGCAAAGGCAGCACTTCGCGAATGCTGGTAGAGCTCATTGGAGCAACCGGACTCGATGTAGGGAGCTACACGTCACCCCACATTGATCGGGTAAACGACCGAATTATGATCGCCAACCAACCCCTTGACGACGAGTCGATGACCCGAGCGATTTCAGAGATCGCTGAAGTAGAGCAATGGGTAATCGAAGCAACCGGCGAACCGCCGAGTTATTTCGAAATTTTGTGCGCCGCCGCCTACAACTGGTTCGCAGCTACAGCCGTAGACGTCAACGTCATCGAAGTCGGCATGGGCGGAAGATGGGACGCCACGAATGTTATCGACGCCCAAGTAGCGGTAATCACCAACATCGGTTCAGATCATCTAGAAATCATTGGGCCAACCCTGGCCGATATTGCTCAAGAAAAAGCAGGCATTATCTCCAAGGACACGCATGTGATTTGCGGCGAAACTTCACCTGACCTTGTTGAAATCATCGCCACCACCGAATTTCGAGAGATATGGCACCGGCACAGCGATTTCGATGCGTCCGAAGATCGGTTAGCGGTAGGTGGCCGTCTAGTAGATCTTAAAACCCCATATGGAGTTCATGAAGAAATATTCCTCCCCGTCAATGGAGCCCACCAATCAGAGAATGCGTCGGCCGCTGTTGCAGCAGCTGAAGCTTTCTTTGGCCGAAAATTAGACGCTGAAGTTATTACTGAAGCTTTGGCGCATCTCACGCTGCCCGCTCGATTTGAAATCGTGCAAAGGCAACCAACAATTATTATTGACGGAGCACAT
>JUEP01000011.1 GCA_000817105.1 marine actinobacterium MedAcidi-G3
CGTCCGCTCGTGACCTCAAGCGGACAAGAACCCGCCCGTCTGATTCCTAAAGAGCCTGCGAGTCGTCCAGTACCGAAAACTGAAGAGACTCCCGTCGCTCGAGAAGAGCAAAGCAGTCGAGAGGAAGAGAAGGCTGGCCCGGATATTGGATCTGCACCATCGGCGCCACCACCAAGGATGCCGGCTCCGCCGCGTTCTGAAGGCGGGAAGCGGATTCCGCCACCTCCGGGAGCTCCACCGAAATCCGGTTCTGGTCGCGCAATCCCGCCTCCGCCAGGACCACCACGAGCGCGACGAGCAGACAATGTCGGCTCTCCTAGTGGTGCACGAGCAGGTGGTCGTTCAACCGCTGGTTCACGTGGACCTGGTCGCCCGGGTGGTGCGAGTGGACCGGGTGGCCCACCTGTTGGCCCAGACGGCCCCGGTGGCCGGCCTGGTGGTCGACCTGGAGGCCCTCGAGGTGGACCTCAACAGCGACGAGGAAGAAAGCAGAAGCGACGGAGACGTCAGCAGGAAGAATTGCAGCCACAAGAGATGGCCGCCTACACCCCGGTTGACGCCCCAGTCCCCGAGGGTGAGATTGTCGTCGAAAGAGGTTCAACGGCTCAAGAAGTAGCTGGCAAAGTTAATCGATCAGCGGCAGATGTCGTGAAGTTCTTGTTGCAACAGGGAGAAATGGTTACTGCTACCCAATCGCTTAGCGATGACATGGTGGAGCTCTTTGCTGCTGAATTAGGGGCTGAGATTCGAATTGTTGACCCGGGGGCGGAGCAAGAAGAAGAGATTCTCAAAGTTCTAGATATCGACCTTGACGCGGTGGGAACAGCTCCGCGACCACCTGTAGTTACCGTCATGGGGCATGTGGACCACGGTAAAACACTGTTGTTGGACCGTATCCGTTCTTCAAACGTCGCTGATGGTGAGGCGGGTGGCATAACCCAACACATCGGCGCATATCAGGTTGAGCGGAACGGACAGACGCTGACTTTTATTGACACCCCTGGCCACGCTGCGTTTACGAGTATGCGGGCTAGAGGAGCCCAGGCCACTGACATCGTCATTTTGGTTGTAGCTGCAGATGACGGAGTTATGCCTCAGACGTTGGAAGCGATGGACCATGCTCGAGCAGCTGAGGTTCCGATTGTTGTAGCTATCAACAAGATGGACCGTGAAGGCGCTGACGCTAACCGGGTTCTGGCACAGCTTGCTGAGAGAGATCTCATTCCGGAGTCATATGGAGGTGACGTCATAACAGTTCCAGTGTCTGCAATGACAGAGGAAGGAATAGACGACCTTTTGGATCAAATTGTTCTGGTCGCTGAACTGGAAGAGCTTCAAGCAAACCCAGACGGCCGCGCTATAGGAACTGTTCTTGAGGCCAATCTTGATAAAGGACGAGGACCGGTAGCCACGGTCCTTGTGCAGCAAGGCGCTCTCTCTGTTGGTGACCCTATGGTCGCTGGCGCAGCTTGGGGGCGAGTGAGAGCGATGGTCGATGATCGAGGTAATGCTGTCACCGAAGCTGGGCCTTCATCCCCAGTCGAAGTATTAGGTCTCTCAGAGGTTCCCAGATCTGGCGATATGTTTACGGTCGCACCTGATGAAAAAACAGCTAGCCGTGTTGCCGATACTCGTGAGCATTGGCAGCGCCAAGTCAATATGGCCACTGCATCCAGCTCTGGAGGCGGCGGAGCCAAACTCGAGGACATCTTCAAACAGATTCAAGCAGGTGAGGCAACTACATTGAATTTGGTTCTGAAGGCTGATGTTCATGGCTCTTTAGAAGCCGTCACTGAGAGCTTACGTAAACTCGAACGCGACGATGTCAAGCTTGCTTTTGTAAGTCGAGGCGTCGGGGGTGTAAACGAAAATGACATCCAGCTAGCAGTTGCTTCGAACGCAACGATTCTCGGTTTCAACGTTCGGCCCGACAGAAAAGCTCGCGAAGCAGCGGAGAAAGAGAACGTCGAAATCCGGTTATACGAAATTATTTACCAGCTACTCGAAGATATCGAGAACGCCATGTTGGGCATGCTTGAACCGGAATTTGAAGAGATCGTTACAGGCGAAGCCCAGGTGCGGCAGGTTTTCCGAATATCTGGTGTCGGGCCTATCGCTGGGTGTTTCGTCGAAAACGGAACTATTGCTGATAAGGCGAAGGTTCGGTTCCTGCGCGAAGGCGTCATTATCTGGAAGGGTGAAGTAGCTTCGCTGCGTCATTTCCAGGACCCAGCCAAGCAAGTTACAGCTGGCATGGAATGTGGCATAGGGCTATCTGACTTTACTGACCTTAAAGAAGGCGACGTCATCGAAACGTACGATGAGCGGGAGATCCCCGTCGCCTAGCGAAAACAGATTGACTCGAGAGGCTGACTTATGAACAAAAAACGGGGTCGCCATGGAAGAACGGGGCAAAACTTTGACCGAACTGACCGTGTTTCGGGGTTAATTCGTGAAATCGTGGCGAGCGAGCTAGAACGCATCGACGATCCTCGCCTGTTTTTGATATCCCTAACCGGTGTAGATGTAGATCGAGAGCTAGCTCATGCCACGGTTTGGTTTTACTGCCCTGAAGAGGATGACCTCGGGGAAGTAGCGGAAGCGCTTGAGAATCATAGGCAAAGGGTGCAGCAATCTCTGGCTCGTCAATCCAGAATGCGGCGTACCCCGGCTATTCACTTTCAACCGGACAGATCGATCCAAGAAGCGGATCGAATTGAATCTATTCTGGAAAAACTGAATATGGATAGTTCGGGCCGGCAGACTGAAACTGATTAATTAATGGGACGTAAGCCAGCGACCGTTCATGGAATGGTCCTCGTCGATAAACCAACGGGCGTAACGTCTCACGACGTAGTGGATCAACTCCGTAAACGTTTTGGGGAGCGCCGAATTGGTCATGCCGGAACCTTGGACCCGGGTGCCACAGGTCTGCTGGTAGTAGGGGTAGGCAAGGCCACTCGGCTGCTTCGTTTCGCAACAGCTTCGTTCAAGACTTACGAAGTTGAGATAGTTCTCGGTATCGAAACTGACACCCTTGACTCTTCAGGTCAGGTAGTTGCCGAACATAGGATGTCGCCAGAGCCGACTGAAGTTGTTGAAGCAGCTAGCGCGCTGACCGGAACAATTGAACAAATTCCACCGATGGTTTCGGCACGTCGAATCGGAGGTCGGAGACTGCACGAACTTGCTCGCGAAGGAATTGAGGTAGATCGTGAAGCTCGTAGCGTCCAGATACGGAAATTCGATATTCGACCGACTGATGATCCGATGATCTGGCGTGCCGTTGTTGATTGCTCAGCAGGTACGTACATAAGAACTCTGGGTGCTGATCTTGGAATTGCACTTGAAGGTGGAGCTCACATACGAAATCTACGTAGAACAAAAAGCGGAGGTTTTGGTATTCAAGAATGCGACAAAATAAGCGAAGCTACTCTACGACCAGTCTTAGAGCTTGTTCGAGATCTAGATCGGGTTGTTCTAACTGATCAGGAGATGTCACTGGTGCGAAACGGTGGCCGATTGGTAAATGAACGAACAGAAGGTGTAGGGCCTTGGGCTTTGACCGATTCGTCTTCGAACTTGATCGCAGTGCATGAAAAAGTAGATGGCCAGGTGGTTGTAGGAGTTGTTCTACCGGAGTAGACAGTTCCGAAAATAAGGCTTGGTCTATTGATGTTTACAAGGCGCACTCGGACGACTGTCCCGGTAAGTTGAGCTTGTGGAGATTATTCGCGACCTGGCGTGGTCGCCAACCCTTGAGCAAGGCAGCGTAGTAACCGTTGGAGAATACGATGGTGTTCATCGGGGGCATCGAACAATCGTTTCTGAAATGCACCGATTGGCAGCAGAACGTGGTTGCGCTACGGCTGTCGTCACATTCGACCGGCACCCTGCCACTATCGTTCGGCCCGAATCTGCCCCGTTGTTGTTATGTGACCTAGACCACAAGCTGGAGCTTTTGGCTGAGACGGGAGTGGATTACACCTTGGTGGTCGAATTCACTCCAGAACAAGCAGAGGTTCCCGCAGAAGTTTTTGCGCGGCAAGTGCTTGTCGATTGCCTTCAGGCTCGAGCAGTTGTTGTCGGTGCAGATTTCCATTTTGGAAAGGGCCGTCGTGGAAATGTTGAAACTCTCGGTGCAGTCGGCGAAGAATTTGGGTACGAGGTGCTGGGACTTCCCTTGGTCAAACACCTGACCGGTGAAGGAGAAGTGATTTCATCGACTTCAATTCGCGCTGCGTTATCTGACGGTGACGTCGAGAAAGCACACCGACTTTTGGGAAGACCCTTCGAAGTGAGGGGGGTCGTCACTCCGGGTGACCGAAGAGGGCGAACAATTGGCTTTCCTACCGCCAATATTCCGACAACTAGTGATTTGCAAGTACCTGCCGACGGGGTTTATGCGGCTTGGTACATTCGTGAAGATGGAAAGGAATATCCCGCTGCAGTCAACATCGGTAAGCGGCCCACTTTTTACGATGATGCGGATAAATCGTTGATCGAAGCTCATTTGATTGGGTTTCGAGGTGACTTGTACGGAGAATCAGCGAAAGTCCGTTTTGTGCGGCGGTTACGCGGAGAAAGAAAATTTGAGGGTATTGAGCCCTTAAAGGAACAGCTTGCCAAAGATGTGGCTGATGCTTCTAAGTGCCTATCTGACTGAGAGCATGTCTGCATGAAGTTGGAACTTGGCTGTTAGAATGTTTTTTGGCGCGTAGTTAGCGTGCCGGCCAAAAGCCGCAACATCAACCACAGAGCGGCCCGAAGTTACACCCCGAGGACATGAAGATATGGCCGAAAAATCCGACATCATGGAAGCGCACCGGCACCACGATACCGATACAGGATCACCAGAGGTACAGGTAGCTCTTCTCACCGATCGGATAAACGATCTCACCGAACATTTGAAGGACCACCAGAAGGACCACCACAGCAGGCGCGGATTATTGAAACTCGTAGGACGCCGTCGCCGACTATTGAACTATCTTGACAATAATGATGTTGAGCGTTACCGAGCGCTGATTGCAAAACTCGGTTTACGTCGCTGATCGACAACGGTAGCCCCTGGCTGCTGATGTCGTTATCGATCGAAGCTCACAAAGACCCCCAATCAAGCACTAATTGGTTGTCGTCGCTCCCTCACCTAATCCGGAGTGATCGACGTCTACCAACTGAATGCAAATTATGGCGAGAAGGCCTCGCCGAAGGAGTAGAAGAAAACTATGGCTGATGCCATTTCCGTATCGGGACCGATTTCTGGTACCGACAAAACCCTTTCATTTGAGACTGGCAAATTAGCCGGGCTTTCTAATGGAGCTGTTACAGCAAGAATAGGTTCCACGCAGGTTTTAGTAACTGCGACAGCATCGAGTAAACCTCGTGACGGCGCTGATTTCTTTCCACTGACAGTAGATATTGAAGAACGAATGTACGCAGCGGGACGAATTCCTGGGTCCTTCTTTCGCCGGGAGGGACGTGCTTCAGATGATGCCATTCTCGCCTGTCGCCTAATTGACCGGCCACTGCGACCTAATTTTCCAGCTGAATACCGGCACGAGACACATGTCGTTGGAACGATTCTCGGTATAGACGGCGAAAACCAGTACGACGTAATTGCGCTTAACGGCGCATCCGCGGCACTCTGGGTAAGTGGAATACCGTTCGATTGCCCTGTAGCCGCCGTTCGTATTGCATACAGCACGGAAGGGACTTGGATCCCGTTCCCGACATACCAAGAAGGTGAAGCGTCAACATTTGAAATGGTTGTTGCTGGTCGCCAACTTGAGAACGGCGATATTGCCATCATGATGGTTGAAGCTGGCGGTACTGAACGTGCCTTTGAGTATTACGACGATGGGGCCCCTAAGGTCACAGAAGAAGTACTGGCCGATGGCTTGGAAACTTCGAAGCAATGGATCGACGATGTCATCGAGCTTCAAAAAGCATTGCGAAATCAGGTCGGAGAAATTGACGAACTGCAATGGATTAAGAGCGTTGACTACAGTGACGAAATCATAGACAGGGTTCGTTCTGTCGCAACTCCGCAGTTGACCGAGGTAATGGCAATTAGCGACAAAGCAGAACGAGAAGCTCGACAAGATGAAGTTACTGCTGAGATACGGACCCAACTTGAAGAAGAGTTCTCTGAAACTGCTGACGCTGCCAAACAAATAGGTGCAGCTGTCCGTTCAGTTTCGAAGGAAATTGTTCGTAGACGTATCGTAGAGGACGGCTTCCGCATTGATGGTCGAGCGACCAATGAGGTTCGACCACTATCAGCTGAGGTCGCTTATGTAGGCGAAACGGCACACGGCTCAGGTTTATTCCAACGTGGCGAAACACAGGTGTTAAACGTCACAACTTTGGGCATGAGTCGAATGGAACAACTAATCGATACTCTCAACCCAAATGACCGCAAAAGATATATGCATCACTACAACTTTCCGCCGTTCTCCACTGGAGAAGCTGGGTTTATGCGTGGCCCCAAGCGTAGAGAAATCGGCCATGGCGCTCTAGCTGAAAGGGCTTTGCTTTCAGCTGTTCCATCGAAGGAGAAATTCCCATACACCCTGAGATTGGTCTCAGATGTTTTGTCTTCCAATGGTTCGACATCAATGGGTTCGGTCTGTGCGTCATCGCTCTCGCTGATGGACGCCGGAGTGCCGATTCGGAGCCATGTTTCTGGCATAGCTATGGGCTTAGTTCACGCCGAAGGCAAGTATGTGACGCTTACCGATATCTTGGGAGCTGAAGATGCTTTCGGAGATATGGACTTTAAAATCGCGGGAACAGAAGACGCGATAACTGCACTCCAACTGGATACCAAAATTGAAGGCATACCGGCTGAAGTGTTAGCTCAAGCTCTTTCGCAAGCGCGAGAAGCCCGAATGCAAATACTCGCTGTGATGAATGAGGCAATCTCAGAACCACGATCCGATGTCGGCGGTAATGCTCCGAAAATTGTCAGCTTCGAAATCCCGATTGACAAAATTGGCGAAGTTATAGGGCCAAGAGGCAAAGTAATTAACACCATTCAAGAAGAAACTGGCGCAGATATTTCAGTTGATGACGACGGAACCGTTGGGGTAGTCAGCATTGGCTCACCCGATCGCGACAAAGTCGTGGAGGCTGAGCGCCAAATTCGTTTGATCGTGAACCCACCTACCGCTGATGTTGGCGCCGAGTATGAAGGTCGCGTTGTCAACATCACTAAATTCGGGGCGTTTGTCAATATCTTGCCAGGCACCGATGGATTGCTTCACATCAGCAAGCTTGGCGGCAATCGACGCCTCGATAAAGTTGAAGAAGTACTCAACGTAGGGGATTCAGTGCAGGTCCTCGTCGATGACATTGATCCGAATGGGAAACTCTCACTATCGATGGTTGGGGAGCCGGCGTCCTCAGCGGACGACAAAGCTTCGGAATCAACACCTGAAGTAGCTGCTGAATCAGATACCGAAACTGCTTCATCGTCGAATGAAGAGACAACAGAGGCAGCTTCAGGTGACGAAGATGATTCATCTAATGCTCGCGAGTATGTCTCATTTGAGGAACATTTCTCTGAGACTGCGAAAGATCTGTATGGAGATATGGGTCCCGAATCTAAGGATGATGGCCGTAATCGTCGCCGGCGACGTAATCGTCGGTAATTCATTGCAGGTACCGAAATCTGCCATATTTGAATATTGACATCTCAACTGTGAGCCCTGTCCTCCACAATGGAGGCAGGGCCATAGTTTTAGGTCCTTTAGAAGGGACCGAATTTATGCGGGTAGCAGTTACAGGCTCGGCAGGCCGTATGGGGTCAGCGGTCTGCGAAGCAGTCGTCGCCGATCAAGAATTAGATTTGGTCGCCGCAATCGACCCATCGGCAAAAGGCCAGAAAGACATAACTGGCTCGGTTGGCGTCGTGGCGTCGATAGAAGAACTCGACTCAACTGACATTGACGTCCTGGTCGACTTCACTAAGGCCAGCGCTGCAAGGGCAAATATTGAGTGGTGCGCGGAGAACGGAGTTCACGCTGTAGTTGGGACCAGTGGCTTAACTGAGACAGACATTTCTTTATATCGAAAAAGGTTTACTTCTAGTAACTGTCTCGTTGCGCCGAATTTCGCAATCGGAGCTGTTCTTCTCATGAGGTTTGCGGAAATGGCGGCGCCTTTCTTCCCGACTGCAGAGATTATTGAGTTGCATCATGATCAGAAAATTGATGCCCCATCTGGAACGGCTATGGAGACACTGAAACGGATGGCTGAGGCTTCAGGGGATTGGGGACCTGATCCTACCGAACATGAAAATCTTCCTGGGGCCAGAGGCGCAGTTGGGAAAGATGGGATAACCGTTCATTCTGTCCGATTAAGGGGCCTCGTCGCTCATCAAGAAGTTCTGTTAGGTGCGGACGGAGAAACCTTAACTCTGCGTCACGATAGTTTGGACCGATCATCTTTTATGGGTGGAATCACCCTTGCCTGCCGGGTTATCGAAGAACACCCAGGAGTAACTGTCGGCCTCGATACATTTTTAGGGGTCTGAACTTTGACGGTCAGAGCAATAGTTGTCGGCAGTCTCAATTATGACATCACCGTGTGGGTTTCCAGACGGCCTGAGGGTGACGAAACTGTGCATGGTGACAGGTGCGAAGAAAACGGTGGAGGCAAAGGAGCAAACCAAGCTGTCGCAGCGGCTCGCCTAGGAGCTGAAGTGTCGATGGTTGGCTCTGTGGGCTCCGATAGTCGAGGCGACTATCTCGTCTCTCAGTTAGACGCTGCAGGTATCGATCGGAAACATGTTTTCCGGGGATCTGGGTCAACTGGAACAGCGCTGATCACTATTGACCCGGAAGACGTATCGATAGTTGTCATAGCTGGAACAAACGGTGAATTAGGCTCCGCAAATGTGGAGCTCGCCTCTGCAGAAATATCGAGAGCGGATGTGTTACTTCTACAAGGTGAGGTGGGTGTTGAGGCGGCTAGAACCGCAGCAGTGCTGGCCGCTGCGGCATCAACCAAAGTGGTGTTTAATCCTGCGCCCTTCAATGAAGTGGTACCGGCGGTTCTGCCGCTTGCTGATGTGGTGATAGTGAATCGCCGCGAAGCTGAACAGTTAGGAGATGTTCAGGTGCCAGTTCTTATCACAACGCTAGGAGCTCGAGGATGCGAGGTGAAAGTAGGTTCGGATGTCACCACCATCGAAGCCCCAAAAGTTGAGGTAGCTGACCCAACCGGCGCTGGGGATGCGTTTGTAGGGGCGTTTTCGGTTGCCTACGTTGATACCGGGGATGCTGTTGCCGCAGCATTGATTGCCGTGCGTGCCGGAGCCGCTGCGGTCAGGGGTGTTGGTGCTCAGCCAAGTATGCCTACCTGGGAGCAGATCGATAATGTTTAGTTGGGCTTACGATTTGGGTCCGTTATTCATACGCCGTCGAGTTTGAAGCGCTACTAGAAGAAACATAGCGAGTGTAAACGGCAGCGAATATCGGCCGATAAACCTTATGACCGTGCCGAGTGGTCCGTTGAAAACGGAACTTACCCAATAAATGAGCAACAGTCGGCAGAAAGTCCCCGCCAAGTTGACGAGTATGAACGGCAATCTTTTCATTCTGGTAATGCCGGCCAATAAACACATCGGGTAACCGGGGATAAGAAACAGCATTATCCAGCCGACTCGCGGGAACCAACGCTCTAAAGCGGCGATACTTCTGAGTATCCCGCTTTGTGGCCCTAATTCATTCTTTAGGTAACTCTTTGTTGCTGGGCCAAATTCCCATCCGAGTTGATGGAGGAACAAATCGGGCGCAAACAACCGTATAGAACCGACTATTAGGAAAGCTGTTGCTGTCGACTGATTCGCCGCTAACAGCAACATTGGATCCGTAGCGTTGAGAGAGATCAACACCAGAGGTTGAGTAGTAACTAGGGAGCTAGTGAGTATCTGTCCGATATAAGCCGCGAGGGCGAGAACGACAGGTACAGCCGCAAGTTGTTTCGCTCTTCGTCGGTCTTTGTGACTCAACTGGCTGTCGGGGAGTTCAGGTTCAATCATTTCTGACTTTCACCCTATGTGGATGTGGCCCTAAGCAAACTCTTCTCCTACGATTTGAGTTATGCAGTCGACAATGATGGATACCCCACTAACTCTTGATTTCTTCTTTCGCCGAGCGGAGAGCCTGTTCCCTCACAAAGAACTGGTGACCGCCACCGCTACAGGAATAGACAGAAGCACATATGGACAATGGGCTGATCGCACTCGCCGTCTCGGAGGTGCGCTTGATGATCTTGGTGTAGCTGACTTTGGGAGAGTCGGAACTTTTGCTTGGAACACCGCTCGACATCTTGAACTTTATTTTGCAGTTCCGTGCACAAACAGAGTTCTTCACACTTTGAACATCAGACTGTTCGCAGATCAGATGGTCTACATAGCCAATCATGCCGAAGATGAAATTATCTTTGTGGATCGATCGCTCATGGCTCTGTTGTGGCCCTTGGTTGATCAGCTTGAGACTGTTAGGCATTTGATAGTTATGGACGACGGCGAAGGCGAGGTTCCTGATGACCCGAGAGTGCTTGATTATGAAGAACTGATTTCATCTGCTTCACCGGTGAACTTTGAAGTAAAGGACGAAAGACAAGCTGCCTCAATGTGTTATACGAGCGGCACGACAGGTAACCCTAAAGGGGTTGTCTACAGTCACCGTTCTACTTACATGCATACGCTTACAACTATGACCGCTGACGGTTTGGGCGTATGCGAATCTGACGTAATTTTGCCGGTCGTTCCTATGTTCCACGTCAACTCTTGGGGACTGCAACACGCGGCAGTGGCAGCAGGAGCGACCCTGGTCAATCCGGGCCCCAAATTACAGGCTGAACCAATAGCGGATTTAATGGAATCGGAAAAGGTGACTATCGCTGCGGGAGTGCCGACCATATGGATGGGAGTCCTAGAGCAATTAGATGGTCGGGATGTCTCTAGTTTGAGAGCGATTCCCTGTGGTGGATCAGCTGTGCCGAAATCTCTGTCAGAGGGATATCGGGAAAAAATCGGGTTACCCATCCTTCAAGCTTGGGGTATGACAGAGACAAGCCCACTAGCGGCGATAGCCCACGTCAAATCATCCGAAGCGAATTTAGATGAGGAAACGAAAGCCGATATTAGGGCTTCTGTAGGAACGATTGTTCCGACCGTTGAATTTCGAATCTGTGAGCCTGGTTTCATAGAACCACTTCCATGGGACGGCGAATCAAGTGGAGAATTGCAGGTTCGAGGCTCGTTTATAACTGCTGAATACTACAAAAGACCTGATGCATCAGATTCCTTCACAGAGGATGGTTGGTTGCGTACAGGCGATGTCGCAACTTGCGATGAACGTGGCTATATACGTCTTGTCGATCGCACAAAAGACCTCATCAAGTCTGGGGGCGAATGGGTAAGTTCCGTAGAAGTAGAGAACGAGATTATGAGTCATCCCAAGGTTTCTGAGGCGGCTGTAATAGCGGTCACTTCTGAGAAGTGGATGGAAAGGCCGATGGCTTGTGTCGTCCTCAAGGATGGAGAGTCATTAACTCATGAGGAGTTAATCGAATACCTAGAACCTCGAATGGCGAAGTGGTGGCTTCCGAGTGCGACCCAAATAATTGATGAAGTGCCCAAGACCTCAACTGGCAAGTTTTCAAAACGAACTCTCCGTGATGCTTTCGCGGACTTGGTTGTTGAGTAAGCAGCAGAATTCGGCCAGATGAACGGGAGGGCTGCTGTAGTCACTGGGGCGAGTACCGGAATCGGATATGCCGTGGTGAAACGGCTTGCCGATAGCGGTTGGCAAGTCTGGGGAGGTACGCGTTCTCAGAGTGACGGGTCCAAAATAGAGAGACATGAGGGTGTTTCCTCTCTGCGAATCGAAGTTACCGACGAGCGTTCAGTCAAAACGGCCTTCGACGAAGTCTTAGTGAGCCGTGGCTCTTCGGGTTTAGATTTACTGGTAGTTAACGCCGGAATCGTCGTAGGCGGCCCATTAGAGCATGTGTCGCAGAGTGCTTGGAAGCGGCAATTAGACGTCAACGTTATTGGCGTAGCGCTTTCCATTCGCCACGCGCTGCCTCTTCTTGAGATATCCAATCAATCGAGAATCATTGTGGTGGGGTCGATTAACTCGCGAATCGGATTGCCCTTGCTCAGTCCGTACGCAGCGAGCAAACATGCCCTAGTCGGACTTTTATCTTCTTTGCGACGCGAATTGGGACCTGACGGGCCTCAGATTACGTTGCTAGAGCCTGGCGCGATTCGCACTCCGTTATGGGAGAAAGTTGATCAGATGTCTCAGCAGCTAAATGAAGATCTTTCTCCTGAAGCGCGGCATAAGTACGGTCGCTTTGTGGAGCGGGCAATGGGTACTGCGACCCGAACTAGGCAGAGCGCTCTTGACCCCGCTCGAGTAGCGACTGTTATTGAAAAATGCGCAAATCGTCGATACCCACCGCGTCGTCGCCTAATCGGACGTGATGCCCGAATCGGGGCAGCGTTGAGCATTATTTTGCCGACTAAGTTGTTCGACTTTCTGGTTCGGAGATCTCGGTCTGTTAGAATCTCAAAATAAGTTACTGGCGGGTAACTATCGGTAATTGCTGAGGCTAGGAGTTTCTTATGTCAACGGTGGAAGAAATGATTGGGCGGACAGACCCGAATGACTTTGAGGCGGTTTTGGCAATGACCAATACCGATCCCAATGAGGTCATCCACGCGGTGCAAGATAACTCTGACTGTATTTATTCCTGGGACTACGAAAAAGGCGTCCGACCTCAACTAGCGAAGCTTTACGAGAAAGCAAAGGTTGGGCAATGGAACGGCGAAACCGATCTGCCATGGGACACAGAGGTTGATCAAGAGGCGCTAGCTGTCCAAGAATATGAGACGAACGGTGGAGCTGGAGAGATCATGGACCTCTCCGGAACTGGGGTTGAGTCATGGGGCCGCAACGAGTGGGTAAAGTTCAACATGGAATCGCAGAACTGGGCACTGAGCCAGTTCATGCACGGCGAGCAAGGCGCCTTGGTGTGCACAGCGAAAATTGTTGAGACTGTGCCATGGATGGATGCGAAATATTACGCATCAACCCAAGTAGTGGACGAAGCTCGGCACGTAGAGGTCTTTGCAAAGTATCTCGATACAAAATTGTCGGACACCTATCCCATCAATGTTCATTTACGCATGCTGTTGGATGAGATTATTGAAGACTCTCGTTGGGACATGACGTACCTAGGAATGCAGATAATGGTTGAAGGCCTCGCCCTCGCTGCATTTGGGTTCATGTATCAGCAGAGCGAAGAACCTCTTCTCAAGCAGCTGCTCCGTTACGTAATGAGCGATGAAGCTCGTCATGTGGCGTTTGGGGTTCTTTCCCTTAAAGAGGTATATCAAGATATGACGCAAGCGGAGCTTCGTGAACGTCAAGAATTTGCCTTCGAAGCAGCCGTGCGAATGCGTGACAGGTTCTTGCAACAAGAAGTTTGGGAACGCATGGGCGCTGATGTCAAAAAAGTAATTCCCTTGGCTTATCAAGACCCGCTTCGACAAGAGTTTCAACAGCTTCTATTTACCAAGATCGTTCCAAATTGCAGAAAACTTGGACTTCTCGATGCCGGCGATGGATGGCTTCGAAAGAAATTCGGAGAAATTGGTGTTATTCAGTACGAAAATTGGGTCGACACGTCTGAAGAGATAGATGCCTTCGCCATTGCGAGAGAACTTGAGGGTGAACAGGCAAGCTAGGCCTAATTCGGAAGCACGATATGTCCTACCGCTCAGACACAGAAGTTCTTGTGAGCCTCGCTCTTCGATTAAAGGGCTTTGGCGAGGTTCGGACGATCGCATCGGTTCACGAGCTGTCTGTCAGCACTACTGAGGCAGTTCTCGCCAAGATGGTTGCTTCGAACAAGTGCGTGATGCGAGAAATTCAAGGTTTAGAAAAATTTGTGTTAACTCCAACGGGGCGCGAACAAGGGGAAGAGTCTCTAGCCCGAGAACTCGAAGAAGTGGGGGCCAGAGATGCCGTGCAAAATGGGTATGAAAGATTTCTTTCCTTAAACCCAGCCATGCTGAAGTTGTGTACTGATTGGCAGGTAATCGATGACGGGTTAGGTGAACAAAAACTCAACGACCACAAGGACGCTTCATACGATGAAAAGATTTTGGAGCGATTGATTGAATTAGATTCTGGTGTTGGGGAGATTCTCCAAAGTTTGGAACAGGCACTTCAAAGGTTTGATAACTACTCATCAAGGTTCACCTTTGCATTGCAGAAACTCAAGTCTGGCGAGTTGGAATGGCTGACTAAGCCGATTATGCCGAGCTATCACACCGTATGGTTTGAGCTTCATGAGGACTTACTAGCGACCCTCGGAATTGATAGAGGGAGTGAGTTGAGCGAATAAGGGACTACCCTCGGCTCTATGACTGCGAGATTTGGCCGAGTTATCCCGGCGATGGTGACCCCGTTTTCCGATAACGGTGCTTTGAATGTTGACGCATCGGTTGCTCTTGCAAAGTGGCTTGTGGAAGAGGGAAGCGAAGGGCTGGTCATCACCGGTACCACCGGTGAGGGACCCGCAGTAACCGACGAAGAAGATTGGGAGCTCTGGCGGGCAATATCTGAAAGCGTAACGGTGCCAGTAATCGCAGGAACTACGACCAACGACACAGAGCATTCAATTCAACAGACTCGAAAAGCAGAAGAACTGGGATGCGATGGGATACTTGCCGTTACCCCCTATTACAACCGTCCGTCACAAGCAGGAATCTTTGCTCACTTCGAAGCAATTGCTTCGTCAACCAAATTGCCCGTCGTTCTCTACGACATCCCAGTCAGGACTGGTCGCAAGATAGAAACCGACACGCTCTTGCGGTTGGCCCACGAAATTCCGAACGTCTTAGCAGTAAAAGATGCGGCTGGAAATCCCGGAGAAACAGCGAAAGTTGTTCGCGATGCACCAAAGGATTTTGAGGTGTACAGCGGTGACGATGCGCTGACTTTGCCGCTTTTGGCGGTGGGTGCGGTTGGCGTTATTAGTGTTGCTGCCCACTGGTCTGCCCCAGAACATTTGGCGATGATGAATGCTTGGGAATCAGGGAATGTCGGCGAAGCGCAACGTATCAACAAACGTTTGCTCGAAAGTTTTGATTACGAAACCGGTGACGAAGCCCCAAACCCTGTGCCGACGAAAGCCATGATGCGGACTCTTGGGTTGGACGTGGGTGAACCTCGTCTACCAATGGGACCTACACCCAAGGGCTTAGAAGACAGAGCTCGAGAGGTGTACTTACGGCTGAAGGCTTGATTTGAGAACATCAAATGTAGGCATAACGTTTCTTGGGGGCCTAGGAGAAGTAGGACGCAACTGCACCTGTATCGAAATCGATGGAAAGTTGCTCCTCATTGATTTTGGGGTCATGTTCCCGGATGTGACCATGCCTGGAGTCGATGTGATTCTTCCAGACAACCGTTGGCTCAAAGAACGCAGCGCAGACATTGTTGGGCTGATCGTGACTCACGGCCACGAAGATCACCTTGGCGGTGTTACGCATCTATTACGAGAGTTCGAAGTTCCCTTATACGGCTCTGAGTTGACAATGGGACTAGCTCAACACAAAGTAAAAGAAGCGAGACTAGAGAACAGAACCTCCTTCCAAGTGCTCTCCGATGGAGACCGGCTACGTCTAGGACCTTTTGATGTGGAGGTGTTACCAATCACTCATTCGGTTCCCCAGAGCCTGTGTGTTGTCCTGCACACCGATCAGGGAGTGATTGTTCATACGGGAGATTTCAAGCTTGACTCAGACCCAATTGATGGACGAGTAACGGCGATGGAACGGTTGGCAGAAATTGAACGAGAGTCAGGTGTTCGAGTTCTGATGGCTGATTCGACTAACGCCGATAAACCCGGATGGAGTCCTTCAGAATCGACTATCGGTGAAACCTTCAACGAGTTGTTTCCGCAGTGGCGAGGGCGACGTCTAATAGTGAGTTGCTTTGCCAGTCACCTACATCGTGTCCAACAAATTTGTGATGTAGCGATAAGCGAAGGAAGAACTATCTTCCCACTTGGTCGTTCAATGGTGAACAATGTTCGCATAGCCAAAGAATTAGGGGTTTTAGACTTACCCGATCGTTCGGTTGATTCGATTGACAGACTCAATGAATATGACCCTGAAGACGTATGCATAATTTGCACCGGCTCGCAGGGAGAAGCCAACGCTGCTTTGTCCCTTCTGGCACGAGGACATCATCCAGACTTTTCTTTAGTAAGTAGTGACGTAATTTTGCTATCAAGCCATCCCATTCCAGGCAATGAGCTACCCGTGTATCGGGTGATCAACATGCTTACGCGAATTGGGTGTGAAGTTGTGCACGATGGCTACGAACATGTCCATACGACGGGACACGCTCAACGAGACGAGTTGCACCAGCTATACCAAACGGTTCGTCCAGAGTGGTACGTGCCAATCGAAGGCGAACACCGCATGTTGCGTCGCAACGCAGACGTAGCTATCGAAGCCGGACATGCTCCAAGTCGAATTGTCGTCGCAAGTGACGGAGATCAGCTCGCCCTCGACGGTGCAGGTCTCCGAATGAGTGGACGAATTGCTGCACCCTACCGTTATATCGACGGCCTCCTAGATGATCTATCACCGGCATTGCTGGAGGACCGACGAAAGTTGAGTGAAGCCGGTTTTGTTCATGTCACAGTCGTGTTGAATATGGAAGATGGTTTATTGGCCCACCCGGAAATCTCTACTCTGGGTTGGATCGATGCCGAGAGAAGTGTTCAAGTTCTCGCTGAACTGGAGGTTCAGGTAGCTGAAGCCGTCGCTCGCGCCCTTGACGAACGCAAAGATGTCGAGGGTATCGAACGGGCAATTCGTCGAGCAACAGGCCGATTTGTGGGAAACCGCACACGGAGGCGCCCTCCGATCTCGGCGACCGTGATTCTGACAGACTGAACCTGAATTTCTTCAGTGTTTCGGTACTCTCGCAAGTGTGAGATTAACGCGCTCTATAGAGCCAAAAAACTGGAACCTTAGACCGCGTCTATATCAGTCGACCAGAAAAGCTGTAGTCAATGAAGCCAGCTAAATCATCTATATTTCGACGGATGAGCGAAGCCGGTCTGCGTGGCCGGGGGACCGATGTCATAGGGCTTTTGTTACTTGTAGTCGCTGCTATTTCGCTGTTGGCACTTTTCGGCGACAAAGCAGGAATTGCCGGACGCCTACTAGAAAGCGCTATGAGTGTTCTGGTCGGGATTTTCCGTTTCGTTGTCCCATTTGCCCTTTTGTTATGTGCCTATGCAATCTTGCGAGACAAAAATAGTGAGAGAACCTGGCGAATTGCCTTTGGAGGAGCTCTCACAAGTCTTGCCTCTTCGGGAATGGCTCATCTACTAGGTGATGCATCGGGTATCAGAACAACGCTGGAAGACCTGCAATCCTCAGGAGGAATCTTGGGGGCTTTGGTGGCTGAGCCACTCCGTGGAATCGTGGACGAACCGGGAGCTTGGGTCGTTTTGCTTTTAGGCGCCATGTTCGGGGTGCTCATTGTTACTGATACGGGCTTGCGTCAGGTACTGGGCGCAGCAGCATGGACTGGACGTCTTGGGGCTAGGCAGCTTCGTCGCGGCTTTACTAGCTTGCAAAGCCTGGGTTCCGACCAAGCAGCATCAGAAAATGCGAAAAAGTACGGACATCCGTTACCCAAGATTTCAGCTCCAGCAAGTGAGCCTGTTGCCCTTGAAGCAGAAGTCGCTTCACCAAATGACGAGACCATAACTTTCGATGATGAAGACCCAAATCCGGAGTTCGATTCAGTAGATGAAGAAGAGCCTGGTCTTCGTTCACCTGTAGAGGATGTTGACGAAGACGTTGAGAATCCTCCTGAACAGATGGAGATTGATTTAAGTACCAGACCAACTGGAGAATGGGAACTGCCTGGGCTTGAAAGCCTCGAAAGGTCAGGCTCTCAAGATGTTGACGAGCGTCTTTTGCAGAATGGCGCCCGTAACCTTGAAGCGGCACTTGCCAGTCACGGTGTCGAAACAAGAGTTACCGGGATGGAAGTCGGCCCGACAGTTACTCGATACGAATTGTCGCTCGGGAAAGGGGTCAAGGTCTCTCGAGTTACTAGCTTGCATAAAGATATTGCTTACGCAATGGCTTCCGCCGATGTTCGAATCCTTGCGCCAATCCCAGGTCGCTCAGCCATTGGAGTAGAAGTACCCAACACCGATCGTCACCTTGTTGCTCTGGGCGACATCCTTTGCACTAAAACAGCGTTGGACGCTCAACACCCATTGGAAGTAGCCCTGGGTCAGGACATCTCTGGAAATGCTGTCATGGCCAATCTCGCCTCAATGCCACATGTGCTGATTGCAGGCGCAACTGGAGCTGGTAAATCTTCCTGTATTAACTCGGTGATTACATCGTTGCTCATGCGAACCACTCCAGACGAGGTGCGCATGATCCTGATCGATCCTAAGCGGGTCGAACTAGGTCAGTATGATCGTCTTCCCCACCTGCTCACCCAAGTTGTGACGAATCCCAAAAAAGCGGCGAACGCGTTGTCCTGGGCCGTCAAAGAAATGGAACGCAGATACGACGTTCTTTCCGAAATAGGGTTTCGTGACATAACTGGGTACAACGCTGCCTATGACGAAGGTCGCCTTGCTTCGGACTTGAATGAAGAGCGCGAATTCGAACGGATGTCCTTTGTCGTGGTTGTCGTGGACGAATTAAACGACCTCATGATGGTCGCAGCCCGAGACGTAGAAGATTCGATTACTCGATTAGCGCAAATGGCCAGAGCGGTAGGAATCCATTTGGTTATCGCTACCCAACGTCCATCGGTAAACGTAATAACTGGAGTTATTAAAGCAAACATCCCGTCGCGTATGGCTTTCGCCGTTTCAAGCCTTGCCGACAGCCGCGTCATCCTCGATCAACCGGGCGCTGAGCGGCTAATAGGCAAAGGCGACATGCTAGTTCTGGGATCGAACAGCAGCGTTGCTCAACGCGTTCAGGGATGTTGGGTTGGGGAAGCAGAGATACATCAAGTTGTAGCTCATTGGCGAAGACAAGCCCCCAACACTAACTACATTGACGGGGTCGAAGGAGCAGATGAGCGTGGCCCAGCCCTCATACCGGGGGGTTCATCTGGCGACGACGGAGACGACGAACTAATGATGCAGGCGATGACGATTATCGTAGACACCCAACTGGGGTCAACTTCGATGCTCCAGCGCAAACTTAAGGTCGGGTTCGCGCGAGCTGGCCGGCTTATGGACTTGCTGGAGCAGCGAGGAGTCGTAGGGCCCTCCATCGGTTCAAAAGCGCGTGATGTGTTGATGACCCAAGAAGAATTAGACGCATTGCTCGCTGACCGTTGAGGTAGCCCGACCACAATTGCTGGCGCTAATCTCATTCAATGAGTGATTATGACGTTGTAGCCACAGGCTTGCAGTTTCCCGAGGGCCCAGTTTGTATGGCTGATGGATCAGTGTTGTTGGTGGAAATCAAACGGGGGACCATATCTCGCATTGATCCCGATAACGGATCTGTTGAAGTAGTGGCACAACCTGGAGGTGGACCAAATGGTGCCGCTGTGGGACCTGATGGTGCTCTTTACGTATGTAACAACGGAGGATTTCTATGGGGGGAGACCCGAGGGCTGACTGTCCCCGGCTTGGTTCCAGATGATTATTCGTCAGGACGCATTGAACGCATCGATATAAATACCGGGCAAGTTGAGGTTCTTTATTCAGAAGTGGATGGCGTCCCATTAAAGGGTCCGAATGATCTGATGTTTGATTCGAGCGGAGGATTTTGGTTCACCGATCATGGTAAGACTCGTGCCCGGACTAGAGATCGGGGTGGTCTCTACTATGGCCGGGCTGACGGTTCTTTCGTTAAAGAAGTTTCGTTCCCTCTCGATGGACCGAATGGTGTTGGTTTATCGCCAGAAGAGGACAGAGTTTATGTGGCGGAGACGCATCAAGGGTCAGTCCTTTACTGGGATTTAGCAGGTCATGGAGAGTTAGCTGGATCACCCCATGGGCGTTTCTTAGCTCGGCCTGCTGGTCGAAAACTTTTTGACTCTCTAGCCATGGATGCTCAAGGAAATGTGAGCGTCGCAACTATCCAGACTGGCGGGATTAGTACCTTTACTCCAGAGGGAGAGGAACTCGACTTTTTCTCGGTTGATGACCCGCTTTGCACCAATATCTGTTTCGGTGGACCAGACTTGCGGACGGCATTCATAACTCTGTCAGGAACCGGAAAGTTGATACGCACCGAGTGGTCCCGCCCGGGGCTGGCCTTACCATTCTCAAGCTAAGTCCTTGGCTAGGCGACACAATGAGGGAGTTGGCCGCCATTGAGAATGACCATGTCAGCGATTGCAGACTCGACGCCGACCCAATCGTAGGTAGCTTCGGGATTCTCGCGATATGCGATATGGAGGTTCCCTGCTAGCCGCTCGCTATCGGTCAGGTGTTCGAATTCCCCAAGATCGGTCGTTAATGCCTGTTCGACTGGAGATCGTCCAAAGCGCACTCCTTGTGCTGCTGTCTCTTGCACGAATTCAAGGTAGGTCCGCTGACTCGTCAAGACTTCTTCGATTTCTGATCCAGAAAATGCTGGGCCGTGACCGGGAACGATCACCTCGGCACCCTTGGCTTCTATAACGGTGAGAGCTTCGAGGGTTCCTTTTACCGATCCGAACAGAGCGAACGGAGTACCGCCATGAAAGATCAAATCGCCGGTAAAGAGAACTCCTTTACTGGGTAACCAGGCCAAAATGTCACCTTCGGTATGGGCGACGAAACCTAAATCAAATAATTCAATTTCTATTCCGTCGAGATAAATCTTGGTGCTTCCCTCAAAAGTGATGTCTGGTGCACGAAATTGGAGATCTCCCCACTCCACAGATGGAAACGCCGATCGATAGTCGGGGATACCCGTGGCCATCATGACGTCTCGACAAGAAGTGTGACTGATGATGGCAGCATCCGGAAATAGATAGTTACCGTGAGTGTGGTCTGCGTGGTGATGAGTGTTTACCAACAACGTAACTGGATTGGGTGTTACCGAAGCTATTGCAGCTATGTAGGCCCGGTTTCGAAGTTCAGTTGAAGTGGTATCAATACTGACCACTCCGCTTGTGCCCACTATGAATCCGGTGTTGTTGATAAACCACGTTCCATCTGGTTGCACATAGCTAAACACATCAGGAGCTACCTCGTTTAATAGCCCCGGGCCAAGGTGGTTGTGTAAGTGATTCGTGCTCATAAACAGATCTTACGGGCACCGCTAGCTTCCACGATCTACGCTTATGGAATGAGCATTGCCTCCAACCATGAACGCGACTTAGACGTATTCGGTTCGGAATATGTCCAAGAAGCCCCGAAAGTCTGGAAACGATTACGTTCCGAGTGTCCTGTGGCCCATACTCCGCTCAATGGAGGAGGCTGGCTTCCTACGAGCTACGAGAATATTTCTTCGGTCGCATATGACACTGAGAAATTTTCGTCCCGAGACATAGGCGTGGCGGCTACCCCAGAAGGTGTAAGCCTGCTTGTTGCGCCTCCAATTACTTCAGATCCACCTTTTCACACTGAAGCTCGACAAATGCTGCTGCCTTACTTCTCACCCAAATCGGTCGAAGCAATGCGAGACATAACGCGGAGTATTGCTATAGAACTACTTGATTCGATTGACCCGTCAGATGTTGTCGATGCAGCCGAGCAATACGCCAGGTACATACCAGTTCGAGTTATTGGAGCGATGATCGGCCTGCCGGAAGACGACTGTGAGATGTTCACTCGGTGGGCAACGGATATTTTGCAAAGCCATCCCGAAACGGAGTGGGAGCGTTTAAGCACAGCAACCAAGGAAATTCTTGCCTACTTCGACCAGACAATTGCGGACCGTCGGGCCAACCCTCGTGACGACTTAATAAGCAAACTCCAAGCAGAGACGCTTCCTAATGGCGACCCGCTTACCGACAAACATATTTTGGGAACATGTTTTTTGTTGCTAGTCGCTGGTATCGACACCACATGGAGCTCGATAGCGTCGAATCTGCTTCACTTGGCTGAGCATGAAGGTGATCGACGACGATTGGTAGAAGAGCCTGAGCTGATTCCTACGGCAGTGGAAGAGTTTTTGCGGGCTTATTCACCGGTAACGATGGCACGTGTAGCTGCCGAGGATACTGAAATTGCTGGTTGTCCAGTCATGGCCGGAGACAAAGTGTTTTTACCCTTTGGGGCCAGTAATCGTGATCCGGATATGTTTGATCGCCCGGATGAGGTAGTTATTGACCGGCAAGAAAATCGGCACTTTGCGTTTGGGATTGGTATCCACCGTTGCTTGGGGTCAAACCTGGCCCGAATGGAGCTTGTGGTCGCAATGGAAGAGTGGCTAAAGCGCTTTCCAGAGTTCTCGTTAGCTGAAGAGTCTGAGGTTCAGTGGGGCGGAACTCAGGTTCGGGGCCCACGTTCTGTTCCACTTCGGATTGGTTAAGTTACTGCAGGTTCAAATGCTCGGCATTGTTTTTACGAACCATCGTGACTACAACCACGACAGCAAGTGATGTGTATAGGGCGTAACCGACGGCAAGCGGAGTAACGGTTGAAGTTATTTGGCGATCAATTATTGCTCCAAGCAGGGCGCCGACAGCAAGGGTTATGAATCCGATTGTGGAGGCTGCGGTACCAGCTAGGGCTTCCATAGGCTCTAGAGCCATGGTCGTCATAGTGGGCATCATCACCACCATGGCAGCTATTTGAGCTGTCATCAGAACCATCCAGGCGCCGACGGGCGGAACACCACCGGTCGAAAGAGCCAGGATCAGCATCAGTAAGCTGACTGCCAGTTGGAAAGCTAGTGCACTGTGACCGAGGCGCCTTGCGCCGATTCGGCCTACAAGCCGAGATCCTGTAAGGGCTACAGCAGCCATAACGCCCATAGTGATACTGAAATAAGGAACGAACCAAGTTGGCTTTTGAAAAATTTCGCTGATTATTAGCTCGGAGCTACTCAAGAAACTATAGAAAGCCCCGCCTGAGAAAAGAAGGGTGAGTGCATAACCAATAGTCACTCGACTTTTGAAAACTACGGTGAGTCCTTGTTTCGTTGCAGAGAAGCTTAGGTCGCGTCGATTCGCAGTATCTAGTGACTCTGTAATTCTGAGAGACCAGCCCCAAATGATGATGGCGATAAGCAAGCCGAACAGCATCGTTAAGCGCCAAGATCCTCCTCCTCGGACAAGAAGGTCGCCAATCACTGGAGCTAAGACTGGTCCAGCAAAAAAAATTGTTTGAACTATCGCCATGACCCGCGCCATGTCGTCGCCTTCAAATCTGTCGCGAATCATGGCCTGGCTAATAGTTCGAGGTGCCGCGCAACCGATTCCCCAGAGCACTCTGGAAACTAGAAGAAAGCCCAGGTTCGGTGCCAGCGTGGATCCAAGCGCTCCTAAAGCGAACAGGGCAATCCCGGCTCTTAGGACGGGTATCCGTCCATAAGTGTCTGACAAGGGTCCGTAGACAGGCATTCCGATAGCCATGCCGACGAAAATGCAGGTGATTGTCAGCCCCGGCAGGTTCGAGGTCGGTTCCATTCCGAACGAAGAACGCAAATCGGCGAATGCGGGAAGGAGCATGTCTATCGATAACGCGATTGCGCTAGTCAAAAGAGCCGTAAACGCGATGAACTCGCGATCACCTTGTACGCGAACGGGATGCTTCATTCTAAGAAGTCATAGTTGCGTAGATAGCCCGTTCGAATTCCTCTAAAAGATCAGCGACTTGGGGAATCATAAAGGGAAGTGTCTGAGTCATTAAGAGAGCACCAAATCCCAGTTTCGGATCTATCCAGAAGTGTGTGTTGTATAACCCCGCCCAACTAAGTGAGCCTTCTTTGCGGCCACGGTCAACAGGGTCCTCGTTTATCTGAAATGTAAGACCCCAAGACTTGGGGATGCCAGGCATGAACTCAAAGTTGGCGCTTACCTTTTGATCATGGGATGTGACCGCTGCTACTCGTAGATCGTTCATATTGTTGCTCGACATCAATGAGATAGTCTCGGGCGAAAGCACACGCTGGGCGGCAAGCTCCCCGCCTCTTAAGAGCATTTGAACAAATTTTGCGTAATCGGTTGCTGTAGAAAATAGTCCTCCGCCGCCACTGTCGAATTCGGTCGGCCGTTTCTGTTTGTTCGACTCAAGAGCCGCCCAGCTGTCTTCTCTCAATACGTGAATTGCCGCTTGACGGTCTTGCATGTCCGGACGACAGGTATAACCAGTGTCCACCAGTCCTAGGGGATCGAAAATCTCCTTCCTCATCCACTCGGCAAGTGACATGCCGGTCGCTGCTTCAAGTAGTTGACCCGCCCAATCGATCCCAATTCCGTATTCCCAACGCGTTCCGGGATCGAATGAAAGCGGCTGACGTAATGAAGCCAGTTTTCCGCTGCCGGTCACCGGATTTCCAGTGTGCTCTTTCCACGCAGCCATATCAGAGTTCCAAACCTCGTAAGTAAACCCGGAGGTATGGGTCAGGAGATTTCGCAGGGTCACTGGCTGATTTGGTGCACGGAGAATTGGCCCGCTTTCGTTAAAGCCATCGAGGACCCGGAGCTCCCCGAGCCACGGGATTATCTCCGAAGCTGGCTGGTCGAGTTTTAATAAACCACGCTCAACAGCTTGCATGCATGCTGCACCGGCAATCGGTTTCGTCATTGAGGCGATTTGGAAGACCGTGTCGTTGGTCATCGGGCTTTGGGTCGTCTCGGATCTGACTCCGTGGCAACGAAGGCTTACTAACCCGTTTCGGTTGATCACAGCGGCCACGGCCCCAGGAATAATGTTTTCCTCGACTGCTGGAGCGATGCAACTGTCGATTGCCTGACTTATTGACACTATTTCAGAGCCTCTCGCCATGGAGCCGAGTCGATTCCGTGGTAGCGGTCTTCCAAGGCGTCTACGAGTTCGGATGTCCAGAAGGGATGTCCGGGTTTTGGGGCGCCGAACAGAGCAAGTTCTTCGGGGGTGCAACTTGCAGCGAACTTAGACCAGGGACCACGATTAGCGTTTTGTTGAAAGCTGTCAAACCCGATCCACTCCTGATGCGCATGCTTAAAGGCAATGTTCATTAAAAACCTTGAACCGCCTTCCCGGGTTAAGTTCACCCCCCGATGCCATACGTCGGTTCGGTAGACAAGATATGACCCTCGACGGCCCGCTGCGGATTGAGGTTGGGCACCGGGCGGAGAATCGCCGACACTGAGTATCTCAGTTGGCCCCACTCCGTCCTCAACATCGGAAAGATACAAAAATCCAAGCATGTTCCACCAACCCGGTTCGATTCGATCGGGAACGATTGTGTGATTGCGATCTTGGTGGAAAGGCTGTTCGTAGTCGGTGACGCCGGTGTATTTTCCCCATATTCGAGCCTGATAGAGCCTGATGTCCTCTGAGCCCATCGCTCTTTGGGCGAAGTCAACTACTCGGGGATGGATTTGAAGCCGATTCAGAAGGTGAGAATCGTATGGAAAGAGAACATGCCCTAAGAACTGACGTAAACGAAATTCACTGCCAACAGCATCTTCTTCGTTAAGTCCGTGTGCCGATCCCTGGCGGGAAGGTTGATAACGCTCATCGGTACTAGCAGTCTCGAAATGAGCAATCGCCTTTGGGTCGCCTGAATGGTAATCAGATGGATGGGGGAAATGTCCCCAAAGTTCTTCTACAGCTGCATCTATTTCCTCTGTAGGTACCAAGTCGTGGACAACAGTCCAACCTTGGGTTCGCCACTCTTCGACAGCTACTTCGATATCAGTACTCACTGTTGGGCAGACTAGTTGGATTCAAGCCACCTTAGGTTAACGAGCCCCCTGGGCGTCGTGAACTCGGATGGTTGCACCCGTGACGAAATCAGACGATGGAGAGACCAGGTAAAGCAAGGTGCCATCTAATTGTGAGGGTTTACCCAGTCTTTTACGCGGAAAGCCGTGAGTTATATCGCCCATTCGTTCGAGCATGCCGTCCATCATTTCGCTTTCAAATGCTCCTGGCGCAATGCAATTGACATTGACGTCATATTTAGCGAACTCCAATGCCAACATTTCGGTCATGCGCACAACCGCGGTCTTGGTAATCGCATACCAAGAAGTTCCCACACCGGCACTGAAAGCAGCTCCAGAGGAAATGTTGACGATTCGCCCTGGAAGTTTTGCTTCTTTGAGGCGTCGAGTTACTTCGCTGGCAAGGTGGAATAAAGATGTCAAGTTTGTGGCGACCATCTCATCCACAAAGGCCGGATCCATGTTCAGCGCGAGCTGGGCATCGGGCTTGCCAGCGTTATTTACGAGAATTTGAATGGGGCCGAGTTCGTTTTGGACATGACCTACTGCGGTGAAGAGAGCATCTGTGTCTGTGACGTCGAGGGGGACAGGAAGCACAGTGACTCCATTGCTTCTCAGTTCTGCGGCGAGCGCGTCGAGTCGTTCGGCGCGCCGACCGGCGATAGCGACATTGGCTCCGCAAGCGGCTAACACTTGCGCAAATCTGTGGCCCAACCCAGAAGTAGCACCGGTGACCAAAGCGGTCTGTCCAGTTAGATCCGTCGAAAAATTTGGAATGTCTGTCATGTGGTTCCTCCACAAAAGTAAGGATTACTGCTCTTCTGTTTAGGCGGAGAAGGAATGATCGTCTAATCGAGTGCGAACGAATTAAGGTGCGCGATGTCGAATGATCCATTGATCCTTTAGGTGGGGAGAGTCAAAGACGGAACTCGGGCCTTAGTTACTGGCGGCGGGTCAGGTATAGGTCGGTCAATCGTTGCGGGCTTACGGTCAGCCGGGGCCCTTGTCCTCGTGTGTGACGCTGATTCCGCTACTAACCCAGATTTTGTGGTGGATGTAGTAGAAGAAGAATCTGTCCAGCGAATGTTTACATCCATCGAACGGGATTTGGGTGGCTTAGACGTCTTAGCAAATAATGCAGGGATTGCTGGCCCCGCTGGGCTGGTCGATGAAATCCCTAGTGATGCTTTTGACCAGGTAGTTGCATTCAATATTGGTGGAACTTTTAGAGTCACAAGGCATGCAGTGCCGCTTTTGAGGTCATCTGGAGGCGGGCTGATATTTAACATAGCTTCAACTGCGGGGATCTTCCCTTACCCCTATCGATCACCGTATGTTGCTTCGAAATGGGCGATGGTTGGTCTTGGGCAAAGTTGGGCGATGGAATTAGGCGAGGATAATATTCGAGTCAACGTCATCTGCCCCGGGTCTGTCGGTGGGTCCCGAATGGACCAAGTGATGGCTCGAGAGGCTGAGGCAAAAGAGATAGACGAAGCGGTTCTCTGTAGCGGCTATGAAAGCCAAGTTTGAATGCGGCGGTTTATAGATGCAGCTGATATTGCGGGTGCCGTTGTTTACATGGCCTCACCGGCCGGTCGGTATGTCTCAGGTCAAGTGCTCTCCGTAGACGGAGCGACGGAGAGTTTGAGAAGTTCCTGAGCAGGGAGCCTTGCTATAGGGCACACTCTTGGGGGTCCGTACTTGTACAGGAGTTACCAAAGTGAATGTCACCGACGCAACCAATCGGAGAGCATCGATCAGAGCTTTCCTCCCGGACCCTGTCAGCGATGAACAGATCAGAGAACTCTTAGAAGTGGCCTCAAGGGCCCCCTCAGGCGGAAATGTCCAGCCTTGGAAGGTTTATGTCGTCAATGGGGATTCCATGGAACGTTTCAGATCTTTCATATCGAACAGGAGTCCCGGGGAATCTGAATACCCGGTGTATCCACCGAGCCTCCAAGACCCTTATCGAACTAATCGATATGAACTAGGTGAGGCGATGTACGAAAAGCTTGGAATTCCCCGCGAGGATAAACCAGCCCGGCTCACTCAACTTGCTCGAAATTTTGATTTCTTTGGAGCACCCGCAGCTTTCTTCTGTTTTATTGAAAGAAATATGGGCTCGGCGCAGTGGTCGGACCTAGGCATGTTTTTGCAGACTTTCATGCTGTTGGCTGTCGAGGCCGGTTTGGACACCTGTCCTCAGGAGGCTTGGGCCAACCATTGGTCAGCAGTGCAAGAATTTTGTGCGGCTCCGGAACAAGAAATGCTTTTTTGTGGGATGGCTATCGGGAAACGCGATGAGTCGAAGCCCGTCAATAGTCTCAGAAGTGACCGGATGGCGGTCGACGAGTGGACCAACTGGCTGTGAGGATCAGAACATGAATGACATTTACGAGATGATGAGCACCTTGCGGGCTGTTCGTCGCCTCCGCCCAGACCCCATCCCCGATGACGTACTGAATCGGGTCTTACAGGCAGCGGCTTGGGCTCCTACTGGCGGAAATATGCAACCATGGCGCGTGATCGTGGTGACGAGTCAGGAACGCAAAAAGGCGCTGGCAGATATTTATCAGCCAGCTTGGTATCGGTATGCCAAAGGCTATGACGAGCGACTCAAGCAGCTCCCGCCGGATGAAGCCGACAAAGCTCGAAGAAATAGGGTGGCGGGTGACTATTTGGCAGATAATTTGGCCGACTGCCCATCTATTTTGATGTTCATTGCCGACCCTAAATTAATGGCAATTACGGACGCTAAATTGGATCGAATTTCGATGGTTGGTGGCGGTTCGGTCTACACGGCAGTGCAAAACGCTATGTTGGCGGCGCGCACTGAAGGTCTTGGCTGTGTTCTAACTACCTTGCATTGCTTAGCGGAGGATGAAGTCAAGATGGCTTTGGATATTCCGAACGACTGGGCGACTCTGGCGATGGTCCCTCTCGGCTACCCCATTGGCGCTGGCCATGGCAGTATTACGCGACAACCTCCTGAGGTACTTGCGTTTGACGATGCCTTCGGAGTTGCCTGGACTTGATCGTGCCAGCTAACCGGGTGCCGACTGTCTTTTCAGTTAGCAAAATCGGAGATGACGAACCGGGAGCGGGCAAAGTAACTCCCTCCCATGCGTTGCCATTAGTCGTAATGGCAGTAGTCGTCATAGTCTGGGGCTTAGGTCCCCCCACGACGAAGCTCGTGACAGCACCTCCGCTTATCGGAACTTTTGTTCGTTTCGGGATCTCGTCACCGCTTCTTATCGTCGTCTTGGCAGCAAGGCGACGGGTTTTGTCGCGGAAGGTGTTCATAGCAACTGCTCTCCCGGGCCTCTCCTTCGGCATTAATTTGGTATTTGTTTTCGCCACTCTTCAGGAGGCGACAGTCTCAGTCTTGTCGACAGTCGTGGCGATGCAGCCCGCACTTTTATTGGTGCTCGCAGGACCTTTGTTTCATGAATACCCGACTGGTCGGCAATTTACGTTCACCTTGGCCGGGGTTTTAGGCGCTGTTGGCGTAATTCTTGGAGCAGGTTCAGAGATTCGATCTTCTTGGTTAGGTGTCGGCTTAGCTGCGCTCTCATTAGTTACGTTCACTCTTTATTTCGTGTTAACCCGCTTAGCTAGGTCCGATAACGAGGTAGATCCGATCGAATGGATGGCTGGCATCAATATTTGGGCTTTTCTGTCCACAATTATTCCGATTTTGCTGCTCGCTGATCGATCTGACTGGGCGCAATTTGGAGGTAATGATTGGATTTGGATCGTGATCGTCGCCTTTGTTACTGGTGTCTTTGGGCATGTTTTAATGACATGGTTGCACGGCCACCTAGAAGCTGCGCGATCGTCTCTGTACATATTGACCATGCATTTGGTGGCCGTGGGACTCGCTTGGTGGATACATGATGAATCGATTACCTGGTTGCAGATGATTTCGGGCGGAGTGGTTCTGCTATGCGTGGCTTTGGTGGTTACTGCTCCTGATCGGCGTGAGGTTCGATGATGGGGAACAGGAGAAAATCTGTTAGCAGGTCAAATAGCTCTAATACGACAGCTTGGTCTCCGTCGATCGTGATGTCACCTTGAGCAAGCGAGTCAGAAAATGAGACTATGCCGCCTAGAGTGTCGGCCAGAACATGGCGATTGAGAGTAACGGAAGCCACGGCATTACTGGTTTGACGGTCGGGTAAATGGTGTATCGCACAATTGGATATGCCCAGAACGTGGTGTTCGTTTAGGTCCGTAAAAGTCCAGTTAATCTCTATGTCTAAATCGCAAAGGGCTGTTGTGCTTAGTCGAACACCAATCGAGTCAAATAGCTGCTCAGCAGTCATTGCGTGTGCTATCTGTCGTCCTCTGCCAATAGTGACGTTGGGAGATCCGTTGCGAAGCTCATGGGCTCCGTAAAGGTATGCATTTCGCCATGTGCCGGATTCGGCCTGGTAACCGAGTTGTTCAAAGGCATCGGCTTGAAGCTCTCTGGCAGCCTGATGTGAAGGGTCAGCAAAAACTAAATGATTCACCACCTGCGCCACCCAACGGTAGTCACCCGCTTCAAAACTTTTTTTTGCCTGACGAAGTACTTGATCGGGACCGCCCATGAATTCGACGTACTTTGTGCTGGTGTCTACTGGCGGGTGAGGGTTTAAGTGTGCGGGATTTGCGTCGTACCACCCAAGGTATTTGTTATAAACCGATTTAACGTTGTGACTCACCGTTCCGTAATACCCCTGGACATGGGAATCCGAAGCGAAACATTCGGGTAGTTCCAGTGCTTCAGCGATTTCGTTTGGTGTCCATCCTCGGTTAGCTAGTCGCATTGTTTGGTCGTGCAGCCAGCGATAAACGTCGCGTTGCTTAACTAGAAAATGCTTCAAATCTTCGGTTCCGAAACGAGGCCAATGGTGAGTGGCGATCAAGATATCGGAATTGTCGCCCCATAAATCCAATGCTTCGTTTATGTACTTGGACCAAGCAAGAGCATCGCGAGTTTGGGCACCTCTTATTGGGTAGAGGTTGTGCATGTTGTGGGTGCAGTTCTCAGCCATGCAAAGCATTCGATAATCAGGAAACCAAAAGTTCATTTCGGCCGGTGCTTCGGCATCCGGCGTGTTTTGGAAGACGACTCGCACCCCATCTATCTCAAGCTCAATGCCCGTACTATCGATGATTTCTGTAGGAGCGATAAGTCCTGACGGGCTGAATGGTAAAGCTTTACCAAGCCCGTTATCAATATGCCCTCTAGGCCCGGGAGACAGAAATAAACCGAATTGGTACATGGCTCTTCGTGCCATAGCAGCTCCGGCAATAACGTTTTCGTTAACAACCTCTTCTAGGAAGCCTTCAGGCGCAATTATCCGAACATCTCCCCGATCTACTTCTTCTGGCGTAGTGACACCGAGAATTCCGCCAAAGTGATCTGCGTGGGAATGGGTGTAAATTATGGCTTTAACAGGTCTTTCCCCTAGTTGATCATTCGCAAGTTTGAGGCATGCCTCCGCGGTAGCAGCGGTCGTCAAAACGTCAACGAGGATCCAACCGGTCTTTCCAGCTATGAGTGTCAGATTTGAAATGTCATATCCGCGAACTTGCCAGACACCATCCATTACCTCGAAAAGGCCGTGGATTGCGTTCAGGCGACCTTGACGCCACAGCCCTGGGTGGACTGTTTCAGGGGCTTCGTCGTTGTTGCGCAGGAAATCATAGCGAGCACAGTCCCACACCACGTGATCGTCAATCTTGACTGTGCCTTCGGGCAGCGTTGCGATGAGTCCTTGTTCGGCCCTCTCGAAATCTGCTTCGTCATCGAAAGACATCAACGCGGTCGCGGCAGCGTTCTTCCGAACCGTAGGTGTGGTTGCGTCTTTCGCGAGGTTATCTAGGTCTGACATAGTGTTCCCCTGGGTAGATCTGGAGAATCTATCTCGCTTATTGGTCGAACTTAACCGTTCCATAGGTAGTCGGCAGAGACTTGGCGATACGGTCGGTCATGATCTCTGTCGAACCGTCGACGTAGTTGGCAACCCTGCCAGCGGTCAATCTGTGTCCAATAAGATGCTCTTCCCTTAAGCCATTTGCGCCCATCGCTTGGGCACAAGCTGAAAGCGCTGACTCGACTACTTCGGTCGCAAATTTCTTTGCATGAGCTGCAGGTAAAATTGCTGATTCGCTATCGCCGTGCTCTATCGCGGCAATAGCTTTGTCTGTTAATGCGCGTGCTGCCTCTACCTGATTGGCGACTCTCGCTAATTGCCATGAAAGTCCTTGGTGTTCGATTATCGGCTTTCCAAAGCTTTCTCGCTCGGTTGCATATTCGACTGATAAGCGCAAAGAAGCTTCGATCATCGAACAACACATTGATGCTACGTAGGTCCGTGCTTCGTTGATGGTGGATAACGCCGCCGAAAAACCCTCACCCGCCGGGGCCAACAAATCTTCTTTATCAGATGAGTAGTTGTTGAGGCGAAACCCACCAGTTCCAATTGCGTGACTCCCAATGAGGTCGTATGGCGCAATTCGTTCAAAACCTGATTTTGTCCCATCAATCAGAAAAGAGGCAATGCCGCGGGCCCGAGACCCGGGGCTTGTCTGGACGTAAGCGACTATTACCGAGGACGTGGCAGCGTTGGTAATCCAGGCTTTTTCGCCATTTAGACGCCACCCGTCCCCATCAGAAGTTGCCTCAGTAGCGATTGACGAGAAATCGCTCCCGGCGGTGGGTTCGGTGAGAGCGGTTGAGCCGAGTTTCTTGCCGCTAAGTAAATCTGGAAGGAAGCGACTTCGTTGGTCCTCAGTTCCGTGACGAGCCAGTCTCGCTGCAACGTTGTGAGAATTGACCAAACTAAAGGCGTAGGGCATCGAAACTTCTGACAGGAGATCTAAAATCTGTAATTTTTGTCCAAAGCTCACTCCGAGACCGCCAAGCTCGGGCTCTATCTCCATTCCTAAAAGACCTATTTCATTCGCTGCAGCGATGTCTTCTGCAGGAAAAGTTCGATTTCTTTCCCATTCGAGAACTTGGGGACCGACTACTCGATCCCGGAAATCTTTGACTTGGAGAAGTAAATCCTGGAAATCGTTTTCAGGCAATCCATTAGGTTGGCTCATGCTTTGACCCTAGATGCCTGCGTAAAGTCATTCACTGTGGAAGACGTTTTCTCTCCTGCCTCTTTAGAACAAGTTTTGTTGTCTGGCGTGGCGCCGCCCACGCAAGGACCTACTGCCGCTGTGGCAGCAGTCGCGCGCAATGGCCTTTCGGGTGCAGAAATCTTGTTCATAGAACGTTCAGCTAAACGAGGTGACCCTTGGTCGGGTCAGATGGCTTTCCCCGGTGGAAGATCTTCTGAGGAGGATGAAGACAGTCTTGCTACAGCTGTTCGGGAAACTATGGAAGAAGTTGCAATAGACCTTGCAGTTTCACGATTGGTCGGCCGCCTATCAGACTTGGAGGGAGGTCCACGGGGCACAGGTCAGCGTCTTAAGGTAACTCCCTACGTTTTCTGGATGGCGGGGCCACGACCGAGCGCTACTCCGAATCACGAAGTTGCTGAAGTCATCTGGGTTCCGGTTAGCGAGTTGCTCGACTCCAGCCGATACATCGATTACCCGTATCCTCCGCTTGGCCCTGATGAATGGCCCGGAATCACAGTTGAGGGGGAGAGGGTGATTTGGGGCTTAACACTGCGAATGCTCGTTGATTTGTTTCAGCGAGTGGGTCAACCCTTGACAATCAGGTCGTGAGGCTCTGGTCTGAATAGGCTATGTGTATGAGTTCTTCTTCGCCCATTAGTTCAGAAGGTCCCCCTGAAAGCTTGCGTTCTTCTGATGTCGATGTAGTTGTCGTCGGCGCTGGCTTTGCTGGTATGTACATGTTGCATCGGCTTCGCATGTGCGGATATTCGGTTCGCGTTTTTGAAGCGGGAACGGATGTGGGAGGCACTTGGTACTGGAACAGGTACCCAGGCGCTCGATGTGATGTTGAGAGCTTGGAGTACAGCTACAGCTTCGATACAGATCTGGAACAGCAGTGGGAATGGACTGAGCGATACTCTGGTCAACCAGAAATCCTTGCCTACGCTAAGCATGTGGCAGATCGTTTTGATTTGCGATCCGACATAAGGTTTGAGACCCGTGTCGAAAAAGCAGATTTCGATGAGTCCGGCAACTCGTGGCGCATTGAGACTAGTGACGGTGAAATTACTGTTAGCCGGTTTTTTGTAATGGCAACTGGCTGCCTATCCTCAACGACGCTGCCAGATATTGCAGGCATAGAAGACTTTGAGGGAACAACCGTTCACACAGGTCAGTGGCCGAAGGAGGGCGTTCAGTTAGAGGGCAAGCGCGTTGCCATTATTGGGACTGGTTCTTCGGGAGTACAAGCGATCCCCGTTATCGCTGAACAGTGTGAAGAGCTGACTGTTTTTCAACGGACCCCGCAGTACACGATTCCGGCGAGAAATGAGCCGCTAGAAGCTGCTCGCCAGGTTGACGTAAAGAGTCGGTATAAAGAATTTCGGGAAGCGAACTTTGCTATGCCTCAGGCTCTCGGGTCGGAGATTCCTAAATTCAATGATTCAATTCATGAGGTATCGGAGGAAGAAAGGTTAGAAAGGTTTGAGCAGGCGTGGGAGCGCGGAGGCACTTTGTTCATGGCTTCTTTCAATGATGTGCTTGTGGATGAATCAGCCAATGTCCACGCCCAAGATTTCGTCCGGGAAAAGATTTCAGAGATTGTTGAGGATCGGGAAGTAGCTGCAATGCTGACTCCCGAGCACATAATCGGCTGCAAACGTTTAGTTATTGATACGGACTACTTTGAGACATTTAATCGGCCAAATGTTCAACTAGTTGACGTCAGCCAAGATCCGATCCGAGAAATAACTAGTTCGGGTCTAGCAACCGAAGAAAACGATTTTGAGTTCGATGTTCTGATTTTTGCTACTGGCTTTGACGCTATGACTGGCTCCATTTTACGTATAGCGATTACCGGGCGAGATGGATTGACGATACAAGAGAAATGGTCAGCTGGGCCCAGTACTTATTTAGGTCTTACGGTCCCGGGCTTTCCAAACATGTTCGCAATATCAGGTCCGGGGAGCCCATCAGTGCTTACCAACATGATTATCTCGATCGAGCAACATGTTGAGTGGATTAGCGACTGCATTACTTGGTTGGATACCAAGGAGGCCTCAACTATCGAAGCGTCGCCTGGGTCTGAGGATGAATGGGTGGCACACGTCAACGCGAAGGCGGATAGGACTTTATTCCCAGGATGTAATTCCTGGTACCTAGGAGCAAATGTTCCAGGTAAGACCCGTGTATTTATGCCCCTCCTTGGTTTTCCGGGTTATGTTCGTCGGTGCAATGAAGTGGCTGAAAACGATTATGAAGGATTTGTGATCCGATGAGTGAACTCGAGTTATTGACCGAGGGTTGGGGGCTTATAGAAGCGCCCAGAGTTGACGAAAACGATCGACTTTATTTTTCTGATGTTCCGAACGGTGGTGTTCATAGACGGCTGCCCAGCGGCGAAATCGAGACGGTAGTCCCGAAGCGTCGAGGAGTTGGGGGAATGGTGTTTCACCGTGACGGAGGCTTGGTTATTGGCGGAAGAAATATTCAGCATGTCAATAACGGGGAAACACGTGTCCTGTTCGATCCTGGCTTTCCGGGTTTCAACGATCTTCATACTGATTCCTTAGGTCGGGTCTACGTCGGCTCATTAAAAGTCGACCCCTTCGACGAAGGGGCTGAGAACCCCGGTGGCGAGTTGTGGCGGCTAGATGTTGAAGGTCAAGCAACAGAAATGTATGACGGGGTGTTGCTAACGAATGGAATTGGCTTTTCTCCTGATGGTTCCCTTTTGTACCATGCTGACAGTGTCCCCGGAAGGGTCTGGGTGTCTGATGTAGATGGCGACTCTGTGACTAACAAAAGAGTTTTTGTCGAGGATCGCATTAATGCAACTGATGGTCTGGCTGTGGATGTTGAGGGTGGTGTTTGGGTAGCGCAGCCGAGTGGGGGAAAGGTTCAGAGGTATACGCCTGATGGCGTCGCCGATCTAACTGTGGAGATACCAGACCCGATGGTTACTAGCTTGTGCTTCGGTGGAGCGGACCTTAAAGATCTGTACGTGGTTACTGGGGGTCAGAGTCCTTTGGGGGGCTGTATCTATCGAACGAGAGTCGATATTTCAGGAATGTCAGTCCCTAAAGCAACTATTTGAGTTTCTTCAGTTGAGAATCATTAATTATTAGGGTGCCGACAATGCAGGAAATGCCGTTCTACTGGTCGTATGGGCTGGAAAGCAGCAATCTAATTTTTTGTATGCACGGGATTGGCTCCTGCGCAGATGCCTTCCTTCCTCAACGAGAGATTGCAGACCATCTCAGCTGCCGAGTTGTTGCTTGGGATGCTCCGGGGTATCGCTACTCAGCTGATCCAGCGAATGAGCCGGGCATAGATGGATGGGCAGATGCGGCTGCGGACTTGATTCGCCGGCTGGGTTATGAGCGGTCAACAGTTCTTGGCGTTTCATGGGGCGGGGTAACTGCAACTCGCTTAGCTTTGCGCCACCCTGACCTAGTTGAAGCCCTCATACTGGCTGATTCGAGCGTAGGGTCGGGAACAAGTTCGAAAAACGCGGAAGCAATGCGCAGCAGGGCATCAACTTTGACTGATTTAGGTGCCGCCGAATTTGCTAAACAGCGGGCTCCTCTATTGGTAAGCGAGAAAACTGAGCCTGAGGTGTTGGAAGATGTTCAGCGCTTGTTCGCTGACTCTGTTCGGATGCCCTCGTATCAGTGGGCATGTAACTCGATGGCTGATACTGATCATCGAGATTCTTTGCTATCGATAGAAGCGCCGACGCTTGTTATTTGCGGAGAGGAAGATCGCGTTACTCCACCAAAGTTGTCGGCTCAACTTGCCGAAGGTATTCCAAATTCAAGGCTTGTCCATATAGAGGACGCGGGACACTTGGCTAATCAGGAGAAATTCGAGAATTTCAACCGAGAAGTATCCAACTTTATTCAATCAATTGACTAGGTGTTTTAGCCCTATCGCGGTGGCATTCGAATACCACCGTCGCAGCGAATGGTTTCACCGTTCATGTATGGGTTGGTGATGCATTCCATCACCATAAATGCCAATTCTTCCCCGTAGCCGAGACGTTTCGGGAAGAGAACGCTTTGACCTAGATGCGCTTTGAACTGATCGGATTGTTCGCCCTCTCCATAGATGGGAGTGTCGATTAGTCCAGGAGCAACGGTGTTGATACGGATACCCGTGGCTGACAAGTCACGCGCTATTGGCAGCGTCATACCCACCACACCACCTTTAGATGCTGAGTAGGCGGCTTGACCGATTTGACCATCGAAAGCGGCGGCGGAGGCCATATTGACTATTGCGCCTCTCGAACCATCTTCATCAACAGGATCAGTTTGAGCCATAGCAGCGGCAGATTGGGCCAACATGTTGTAGGTACCGATGAGATTTACCTTGATCACGAACTCAAATTGCCCCAGGTCAGCGGGCACGTTGTTGCGGTCAATGGTTCTTGCTGCTCTTCCGAGCCCCGCTGAATTTACTAGAGCACGTAATGGGCCCATTTCTGAGGCAGCGTTAACAGCAGCCTGGGCATCTTCGATATTCGAAACATCACACTTTACGAATAGTCCACCTAACTCGGAAGCGACTTCTTGACCTTTGTCTTCTTGGAGGTCTGCAATGACGACTCGAGAGCCAGCGTTGGCCAGTTGTCGAGCGGCAGCTTCACCGATGCCAGATGCTCCTCCTGTGACTATGGACGAACTTGCTTGAAGGTTCATTCTTGGCATTATGAATCCAATCTTTCGATAATCGTTGCATTAGCCATGCCGCCACCTTCGCACATGGTTTGGAGGCCGAATCTGCCTTCAGTTCGCTCTAGTTCGTTGAGAAGAGTAGCCATCAGTTTGGTACCGGAGCATCCGAGGGGATGCCCAAGCGCTATTGCGCCGCCGTTGACGTTAGTTCTGCTGAGATCTGTTCCATGTTCTTTTTGCCAAGCGAGGACAACAGAAGCGAAAGCCTCGTTGACTTCAAATAGGTCAATGTCATCAATAGTGAGACCTGAACGAGACATAACTTTCTCTGTCGCTGGAATTGGCCCTTTCAACATCGTTACTGGGTCGGCACCTGCGAGGGCGAAGGTATGAAATCTTGCTCGAGGGCGCAGGCCTAACTCAGCTGCTTTCTCTGCGCTCATCACCAGAACAGCTGATGCTCCATCGGTGATTTGGCTTGAGTTGCCGGCTGTTACCTTGCCGTCTTCACGAAATGCCGGGTTGAGCTTTGCGAGGGAATCAGCTGTGGTTTCGTAACGGATACCCTCATCTTTTGTCATCATTTCGAGGTTGCCGTCTACGTCGACCGGCACTGGAACAATCTCATTATCGAAGCGCCCCTCGGCAGTCGCTACTGCAGCTCGCCTCTGGCTTTCTGCACCAAAAGCGTCAAGATCTTCACGGCTGAAGCCGTATTCGTCGGCGATCATTTCGGCTCCGATTCCCTGGGGCGGCAAACCGGTTTCTTCGTAACGGTTTTGCATGGTTTCACTAAATGGAAATCCCATGCCTTTGACAACGCTCGCCCCCATGGGGGTGCGGGTCATAACCTCGACGCCAGCTGCAACCGCTACGTCGTAGGCGCCGGCGATTACCCCTTGGGCAGCAAAGTGGAGTGCTTGTTGGCTTGACCCACATTGCCGGTCGACTGTTGTCGCTGGGACTGATTCAGGCCAACCAGCAGCGAGGACTGCATTTCGGCCGATGTTCAGCGACTGTTCGCCAACCTGCATAACGCAGCCCATAATCACGTCGTCGATGACTGAAGGGTCGATACCTGTTCGTTCTTCTAGGGCTTTTAGAACATGGGCTGCGAGGTCGACTGGGTGCCAGTCCTGCAGCTTGCCATTTCGCTTTCCGCCTGGCGTTCTTACCGCGTCAACGATGACTGCTTCTCTCATGGGTTTACTCCTAATCGGGACCGTTCGGAATGGTACTCCGAATTTCAATAGCGAATCGTAGATCGTGTTAGGGCGCATGAGCCAACTCTGAGCGCTACTTTGCAGATGTGACTGCAGCGAGGCGAGAAAAAAACGGTTCAGCTACGTTTTTGTCTTTGCGGGTTCCAACCTTCCGATTGTTTTGGTGGAGCGGTGTCTACTCCTATCTCGGTGTTCAGATGCAGTTTCTTCTTCGAGGATTGTTGGCTTGGGATTTAACCGAACGTGAAAGTGGATTGGGAATCGTTTATCTAGCGTTTGGAATGGGTCTTTTGATATTTACTCCGATCGGCGGTGTGTTGGCCGATCGTTGGCCTAAACGTTCACTTTTAATTTTTGGGCAAGGCATGATTGCCCTAGCCGCTGCTGGCATGGGTTTCGCTGCTGTTTCTGGGAATGCTCGTTTTTGGATGCTGATGGTGGCAAGCCTTGTTCAGGGAGCAATGTTTGGGCTTATTGGGCCAGCCAGAGTCTCGACTTCAGCTGAGTTAGTTGGCCGAGATCAATTGGGTAATGCGATCAGCTTGACCTCTATGTCCATGAGTCTGACTCGCCTATTTGCGCCAGCAGCGGCAGGGGTCCTCGCTGGTGTGTCCACTATTGGGATCGGCGGAGCGTATCTAGTTGCCTCACTCTTTTCGGTTGTGTCAACTGTGCTGACTGCTCGTTTGCCTCGTTTAGAACCGGTGAATCCCTCTCGGCGGAAGCCGCTCGACGAAATCTGGGACGGACTTCGGTATGTGCGAAGCAAACCTGAACTGCGTCGACTCATCCTGACAACCATTATCGCCATCATGATTGGGTTCAATTACGTCGCCTTCTTACCAGCCATAGTTGAAGGGCAGTTGGGTCTGTCGGAAAGCCATGTCGGGTTTCTCACTACGGCTTCGGCACTCGGTGCTGTTTTGATTACGGCATTCGTAGCATCTCGTGCTGACGGACCCAACGCTGAAAGATTATTGATCTGTTGTGGTATCGCATTTGGGATAGGAGTAGTTCTATTCGGCTTGGCTCCGAATTACCTATCTGCCTTGCTTATAGTCATCGTCCTTGGCTTCGCCACCAATGGATTCATGGTGCTGACAAGTAGTCGCTCGATGGTGATATCGGAGGATTCCCATCACGGTCGAGTGCAGTCGTTGATGCAACTTGCATGGGCAGGGTTCGGAATAGCAGCAGCCCCGTTAGGGGCGGTTGCCGAGATCGTCGGATTGCGCCCAACCATTGTGTTTATGGGAATAATTACTTTCTTGGTGGTGGTGTTGTACGGAATATCGTCATCAGGAATCCTTGTTCGAGCAACCAAATAGGTGCCTAAATCGTGCCTGCTGGGCACTAGTACTCGCAATCGGATGCTGGCTTCGTCTTGCCGTTCTATCCGCAATGACAAAGAAGATAAATTTCACTTCAAGGCGTGAGATCTACTTTGCGTTCTCAGTCCTCGACAGGAGAGTGGAAGTAGATCTTTGGGAAGCTCAAAGCTCAGCTTTGGAAATCAGTTCGGGTTAAACACATTTCGTAGGCACCAAACCAAATACAGCTGGCTTAGATAGTTCCCGAGTTTTAAGCAAAGTCTAAGTTGAGGTCATCAACCATTTTAAAAAGATTTAGGACAATATTTTGATGGGGATAGAGCGGGGACCTCTTACATGGCCTGCGCTGTAGGTGACTGCCCCGGAATCTGTTAATTCGAAGTCAGGGAATTGTTGAACCCACATCTCTAGGGCTACTTGCATCTCCAATCGGGCAAGGTTCGAACCTAGACACCGGTGAGCCCCAAGGCCGAAAGCCGAATGACGATTTTCCTCGCGGTCGATTAGCACCTCGTCAGGTCGGTCAAACAACTCAGGGTCTCGGTTCGCGGAGGGAAAAGCTAGAACAGTCCATTCGCCTGCGCTAACTGGGCAACCCGATACCTCTGTGTCTTCCTCGGCCACTCTCGCTATGAAGACAGGTGAGTATGCTCGGAGAAATTCTTCTACGGCGGTAGGGATAAGGTCCTTATTTTCCACCAGGCGACGACGATCTTCGGGGTGTGTTGCTAGGTGAAGTAGTGAAGAGCCAATAGCGGACCATGTGGTGTCGACTCCGGCGATTAGTAGGAGGAATAGTGTCCTAGCTATTTCGTCGTCGCTGAGTCGTTCATTATCGATGCTTTGGTCCAGCAGGTACTGGACTACGTCACCTTCTTTAGTGTCTGAGCGACGTTCATAAGTCAGTTGAAGCAGGTAATCCATCATTTCGGCGGTGGTTTCCCGAGCGACTGATGGATTTGTGGGTCCGATTTCTAACAAATCATGGAGCCATGTTCTGAACTGGGGGGTGTCGTGTAACGGTACTCCCAGCATTCGCGCGGTTACGTCGCCTGGAATTTCTTGGGCGTATTCCGTTGCAGCATCGAACTCTGTTTTCCCTTGCAGCTCTTGTAATAATCCCGCACATATTTCTCTGATTGTGGGTTCCCATTCAGCGGTTGCCTTTGGTGTGAAAAACGGCAGTAAAAGGCGGCGGTGATCTGTGTGATCTGGCGGATCGATGTTGATTGGAGGCAGAATTAAGCCGAGCCTGTCGGTAGGTACTTCGCTAATAATTGTTCGTCGACTGCTAAAGATTTCTGTGCTGCTTGCCGCAGCCGCAACATCGCTCGCTTTGGTCAACCACGTCATGCCGCCGTAGCGATCACTGTGGGCAACTGGACATTGTCCTCGGAGGTCCTCATATATCGGGTATGGGTCAGCGACGAACTCAGGATCAAAATGATCTAGATCCGAATGCCAGTCGGTAACAGGTTCTCTATTGCTTAGTTCAGCCATATTCGTGTCGCCCGGTATAGGAATGTATCTGCTGCTGAATCGTAGCTAAATATTCCGGATCTGACCTGAGAGGCAGCTACTCTTCGCCGATGGAGTTCGCACCATTTGTTGATCTATTGGGTGGCGAAGGTGCGGAGGCTTGGGAAATTCTTACCGAATCGCGTATTGCCTTGGAGCGGGGCGAAGATGTCATTGTCTTGAGTATCGGAGACCCGGACCTAGAGACGCCCGGCTTTGTTGTTAATGCAGCTGTCGATGCGTTGCGCAATGGTGATACCCACTACACGGAACTAGAAGGTCGCAGCTCGCTTCGAAGCGCGATAGCGAGCAAGCTTTCTAGCTCAGCAGGCGTTCGGATAGATCCTGATTGGGTGACGGTGTTAGCAGGCACTCAAAATGCGTTCTATTCGGCTTGCCGATGTCTGTTCGGCGCAGGTGACGAAGTCATAGTGTTAGATCCGTCCTACGTTACATATGAAGCTTCCATTGCTAGTACTGGGGCTAAGCAAGTGCGTGTGGAACAACCTGCCTCGGACGGCTTTCGACCTCGAATAGATGCTATTGAGGCAGCGGTCACCCCTGCGACCAAGGGCATCGTATTCTCCAATCCTTCTAACCCCACAGGAGTAGCGCTCCGGAAGGAGGAGTTAGAGGCCATCGCTCGATTGGCGGTCGACAATGATCTGTGGGTGGTGGTGGATGAGGTCTATAGCGATCTCGTGTTTGAGGGAGCGCACCATTCGATTGTGGGTATGCCGGAGATGCTCGAGCGCACGGTCACTGTAAGCAGCGTCTCTAAGTCGTATGCGATGACCGGTTGGAGATGTGGCTGGGCTGTAGGCCCATCCGAACTGGGATCGCACCTCCGAAAGATGTCGTTGATCAATTTGTACGGGCTACCCGGATTTATTATGGAAGCAGCGAACACGGCTTTGCGCGAAGGCGGAGAAGAAATAGAAACTGCGCGAGCTATCTATAAAGCCCGACGAAATTTGGTCCTAGAAGAATTAGGTAAAGCTTCCGAAATGCCGCTTCTGGTCCCTGAGGCTGGAATGTTTTTGATGGCTGATGTGCGAGCCCACAATATGAATGCGAATAATTTCGCTTGGGATTTATACCGGTCCACTGGCGTTTCTGTTTTAGACGCAGGGGCATTTGGTTCAACATCAAAAGGCTGGGTGCGAATTTCCTATGGCGTTGATGAAGTCCGCTTGAAAGAAGCGTGTCTTCGAATCGTAAGTTTTACTCAGACTTGACCTGTATAACTCAGCTGAAGAGTATGTGTTGCTAGTTGTTGAGGTCACACGGGGCGTCGAGTTTGTCGCGACGATGGATCATGCACTCTCGATGTTTGACACGCCAACCATCATCGGTTCTTACGACGTGATCGTAGTAAGACGCCGTGCCTACCAACCCTTTTCCTAGGAGCGCCACTATGCGAAAGTTCATTGTGACTTTCTCGACGTCGACGTCGACGTAAATGTTGGTCATCATGTGCGTTTTAGGGTGTTCGGCGTCCACATTCATGAAGTCGACGATGTCGTTGATGCCTTCAAGACGGCGGGAACCTACACCGGTTAGGTCGAACACAGCATCGTCGGTGAATATGTTTCGTAACTGATCCCAGTTGCGATCGTCGATAGCGTCGCCGTAACGTCCCGGCAGTTCGTGAAGTTCCAATCGGTCGGCAAGGTCAATGTTCATAGTTAGATGCTAGACCGACGAAACAGGTCGGGTTTACTTGGGGTCAACCACCATGAAGTAAAGGGAAGACGTCTTCATCTGTTATCGGATCCCCAGGGTTCAAAAGGGTGTCCTGGTTGCGAATTATTGGATCCGCGCCGACTTTGGGATCCCAAAAAGCATCATCACCAAGCCATCTCCACGAAATTGCCGCACGCCGGTTGTCCCCATCATTCGGTCCACTTCGATGAACGGTCCTGAAATCGAAAAGCAGGACATCTCCGGCTGCAACGTCGAAGGATAAGATTTCGTATAGGTCTGGATGTTCCTCAAAGGCGGGGCATTCGTGTTCGAAAGAGTCGATGTGTTCGGCCACTCCCTTCCAAAGCGCCTGTTCGACCTGTTTCGAAGTGAGACCTTCCAAAGCTGGGTACTCAGGCTTAAAGGTGCGGTTCCACAGATGGGAACCTTTCACAAATTGAAGAGCGCTTGACTTTGCATTGGCATCGGTTAGAGCTAGCCAGCTCGAGCAAATTTGTGATCCGTCGACTGCCCAGTATGGGCGATCTTGATGCCACACGAAACTTTCTTGGGTGCCGGGCTCTTTGACAAACACGTGGTCATAGTAGAGGTAAATTTTTTTTGAACCGGTGACTGTGGCTGCTGACAACGCAAGGTCACAGTCACTCGCGTAACGGAGAAAGTCGGTATGAGTCGGATGTAGGTAACGGTCCTGGAAGAACATTCCTGATGCTGTGCGGGGTGTCATCGACCCCCCAAAACGACCCGGTGACTGGATGAGGTCGTCAACCGATGCGAGAATTTCAGATACCAATTCTTTGCTCACTGCACCTGGAAGATGGACGACGCCGTCAGAACGGAATGTGGCAACTTCAACATCATTTAGAGCTCGCATCTAACTACCTCTCGGTTGATGCTAGACGGTCTCAATAACGTCGTTATCGGAAAGACTGCCACGGATGTCGGTATCTGCCACAGCGGGGATATCTGGACACCAGATCTGCATCGCTTCTTCCAAAGTATTTTTCACAGTAGAAGCGACGGTGCGAGCGTCTTTCTTATTGCATTCCACTACGACGCTGTCGTGAACAGTTTGCACACCGAATGCACGATCGAATTGATCGAGACGGCTATGTAAGAGCCCGTAGGCTTCTAACATGATGTCGGCTACGCCGCCCTGTATAGGTGCGTTGCGGTATGCGTTAGCCATCTGCGAAATCCGACTCTCTAAAGACCGGTTCAGTAAGAGCGTTCTGGCTTCTTGACCCATCGTTTGTTCGACTTGTTCGATGATCGCTCGACGAATTTTTCGGTCTTCTAAGATTTTTGTAATTTCGGCAGAAGAAAGGGACTGCCCCGCATTACGGAGTTCGAGGTTGTGGCGGTCGCTAATTTGTTCTCGAACTAGTCTCGGACCGTCTTTGTTGGATTCAATGACTGTTTTGGCTGCTTGCTCTAGGACGCCTTCGGTATGAAAGGTGAACTGTTGGCGTCTTCCTGATTCTGTAAGTGAGTCAAACCCGAAGACTTCGCCGTTGGTGTCGATTACTACTGATGCCTCGAAGGAAAGGGACCAGGCGACCTCTTCAATGGTCCAAGGTGAGCCTAGACGCGCCAGTACTTCTTCTGCCCCGGGCCAATTGCGGTGTTCATCGCGGTGTTCGCGAACTGCCCGCCGGACTAATGGCCATGTTCTATGCAAGAGAAGTGTTAGCGACCAGTCAACTTCACCGTGTGATCGTGTGAATTGGTCCACGAAATCGTCTCGGTGGTTGACCCATGACGCAATCTGTGGATACGCGCTCAGATACTGTTCAAGTAATACACGACCTTCGTCGTCGTTTGTTTCCACACCTGCCTGAGAGAGACTTCTGGCTAACCCGCCACCCCGTTGGCCATAGACGATTCCGAAGTTGATACGTTTCGCTTTGTCGCGATATTCGCCAAAAAGTTTGGGTTCCGATTCGCTTAACGAGGTCATGTTCACTCCGAACATCCGTTCAGCGGTCGCTGAATGGATATCCTCGCCAGCGATAAACGCTTTTCGCAGATTCTCATCTCCGGCCACTTGAGTAGCGAATCTGAGTTCCGCTTGGCTTAAGTCTGAATAAACGAAAACTCGGTCGGGGTCAGATGGTCTAATGTGCTCCTTCATTTTGGGTGAAAAGTTTTGTGCGTTAGGGCGCCGACTTGCTAAGCGACCAGTGTTAGTGCCGACTACTTGGAGGTATTCAGAGTGCATACGGCCGAAGTCGTCGATGTGTTCTTTTATCGACTCTCCATAGGTTGAGAGGACCTTGGTGAGGTCTCGGTACTCGAGTAAGGACGAACAGATAGAGCCGCCAATTTCGGAAAGTACTGCGGCTGTTAAAGGGTCAGTAGGCAGGAGGGAGCGAGCTTCGCCGAACTTGGTCATAGACCAGACTTGGACCTCTTCGGCGCTCCATTCGTTGAGTGCTTCTTTGGCTTGGCGTTCGCTTCCTGGATTCCAAGAAGGTTCGAGTGTTTCACTGAACAAGGTTGCTTGGCCGCCTCCAGTTAATCGAGCGAGGTCGCTTGAGACCTGGGTTCGACGCTCCTCCATTTGGTCGAGACGCTCTTCCCAACCAGGCCAGTCAAACGGCAGCCCAACCCTTTCCATGTGATCTAAGAAGGGACGCGCTGTCTGTTCTAAGCGACACACTTCGGAAAGGCCAGCTTGTTTTATGCGACTTCTGATTTCGTCGGCTACCCAGAGAGTTTCGACGGCGTCTGCTGCAGCGTATAGAACCTGCTCATTGGAGAGTGGGTCTACCTCGTTATAGGACAACTGAGTCGTCCCTTTGCCTTCGGCGTTTAACCCGAGGTACCACTCAACTGCCCATGCGAGCCCGTGATAGAAGCTGAATCCGGTTCGACCCTGGTGTAGTAACGCATCGGCAAGTTGAGCATCCCACCAAGAGATGGATTGAATGTCATCCCTGGTTTTCTTAGCGGGCTCGAAAAGGTCGCGGTCCAAAACTCGGGCGTCGAAGTCAGCGTTCCAAGCGTCAGCGCTCGTTCCGCTCAGAATCGAAGCAACCACCGAAGGGTCTAAGGCCTTAATGTCGAGGACCCAGGCTTGTTCTATTTCACTGGAGTTTCTGGTAGCAGCGGAAATGACTCGCAAAGCACCTGGCTTAGCGTTGGGTCCTACGAATGCCTGTGGCGTGTAAGCAGTTTCGGTATCTATTGCAGTTGAAATGGAGTTGCGGATAGCGACTTCAAATGCGTCTAGTGATGTGGGATCTACCAGAGTTACCGGTACGTCCTCGACCTTTCTCGAAGGTCGAGGACGAGGATCGACAGGAGTAGCCACACCACGACATTAGATGTGTGGCTAACCGAATTCATTCAGTCTTGAAGGTAACTCCTCTATTTGAGCGGGTTCCAGGTTCGCAAAGCTCATGCGGATCATTGCCTGATCTGAAGATGTAAAGGCAGTCCCAGGGATAGTTAGCACGTCGTGTTCTAGTACCAGCCTTCGCACTACCTCCTCAGTCGTGAGGTCTGATCTGGGATGTTGAACCCAACCAAAATATGCACCGGACGATATGACCTTAAATCCGCCTGGTTGGTCTTTCATGGAATCCAGAAACTGTAATTCTAAGTTTTTGATTCTGGCAGCCTGCTCAATCCGCCACTGTTGAGCATGGCGGAGGCCGGCCAGCGCGGCCTCCTGGCCGATACGAGGGGCGCTGATAGCCAAGCAATCTAGAACCTTTAGGGCTTCGGTTATTGTTGCATTTCCGCCGATAACTGCGCCACATCTGTAGCCAGGGATGGCGAAATCTTTAGAGAAGCTGTGAAGGCTAATTACATGATCTCTCCAACTGGGATCGCTGAACAGCTCGTGAGCTGGGGTTTGTTCGTCACGAAACGAGCGATATGTCTCGTCGATTACCAGCGCTATGTCGTTGTGGCGAGCTACTTCCGCAAATTGGTGAATTATTTTCTTTGGGATGGTCACGCCGGTCGGATTCCCGGGAGAAACCAGAGTTATGAGTCTGGTTTTGTCTGTTATTAGGGATTGGGCTTGTTCGGGGTCCGGCAGTAAGTTGCTTTTAGGTTCGAGGTATTGGACGTCAACTCCTTCAATTTTTAACCACATATCGTGGTTGAAATAGAAAGGAGCAACCAAGATTGCTTGGTCACCTGGGCTAGTTAAAGCGCTTGTCACGCAGCAAAAGGCTTGGTTGCAGCCAGCGGTAATCAATACATCGGAAGGTTCTATGTTGGCTGCGTATCCAGCGTTTAAGTCGTTCGCAACAGATTCTCTTAGCTGTGGAAGACCAGGTTGAGGCGGGTAACGACCTGCATCAGCTTCGAGGGCGGTTTCAGCGATGCGTTCCATCACCGCATCAGCTGGTGGAAAAGAAGGAGCAGCTTGAGATAGATCTAATAATGGACGTTCGTTGGTTCTGATCCCGACAAGGGCGTGTGCAGCTCCTATAGGCGAATGAATAAGTTGCTCTACCCTTTGACTGAAACGCATCAGATTGTTGCCACTTTCTCAGTCGGGATAATCCACGCTTATAAAGTCATTGGACTCTCCAGCGGCGGTGCCAAAAGCTTCTTCCTCAAGAAGCTCAATTAAGCGTTTTGCGACGGGTCCGACTCGTCCATCTCCCACAGGCACTTGATCCCAGGAGGTCACTGGGTATAGATGCGTATCACCACCACAGAGGAACATTTCTGAGATCGCGTCGCCCGTGACTTCTGAGGCGAGGATCGGAGATTGATCTACCGAAGCTAGGATGCCTTCCGCGACGAGGGTCGAGTCTGCCAGGTCCATTATTCGACGAATCGTTGTGCCTAAAAGAATTCCGTCAAATGGGGGAGTTCTTAGAACTCGTTCTTTGGTAATGAATGTGACGTTTAATACGCAGGATTCGGCGACGTACCCTTTGTCATCAACTAACACACCGAATGTCCCGCCGCGATCGACCGCCTCCATATGAGTTAGGACGTTCAGGAGATAGTTGTTTGACTTAATGGTGGCTAGAAGCGGTGGCTTCATGGGCGTATCCAGAACGGTGGCTTCGGGTATGCCTGCAGACATTGGATCAGAGCGAGTGCCACCCAAAGGCACCGGATCGATAATGACGCAATAAAAGCAAGGTTCGTCGCATTCCTGAGGACTTGGCGAGAAGCCACCTGGACCTGCTGTCAACCAATACCGAACGGCACCATCTTTGACTCTTGCGTGACTGGCAGTGTCCATCACCATTTGAATCAGATCTTCTTTAGTCCAAGAATGTTCGATGCGCGCTAGGGCTGCACTAGTTAAAAGCCGATCCATGTGGACACCGAGGCGATATAGGTTTCCGCCGCTGAGAGTGCAGGTGTCGAAAACACCGTGTCCTCGGTGCACCAAGTGATCATCTAGAGGGATCTGCATTAATGCTGGATCAGTGATGACTCCACCGAGCCAAGAACTAAACATTGCCAAGTAGCCGGGTTGTCCTCTCCGACTCTTCAGTCGGGACAGCACTTCGCTCTCAGAGAGAACTCGATGGGAAGGGCCTGTCATTGAACCGAGACTATGCGCGTTGAGGTCATTCGTTCAGCACTCCTGCGGTGGGCGTGACCATACCGGTTAATGAATGGAATCAACTTTGAACTCCGGTGCTAGCGACTGCGTGGTCTTGATACTCTTGAAATAACGAAGACGCAGACTGTTTGCAACCACTAGGAACGAAGAGCAAGCCATAGCAATGGCAGCGTAAGTAGGGGACAGGTAGCCCGTTACTGCAAGTGGTAGAGCAATCGCGTTATAGGAAAAAGCCCACGCAAGATTTCCTTTAACTGTTCTTAAGGTTCTGCGAGACAAGGAGATCCCGTCGGCAACAGCCCGAGGATCGTTGGTCATGATTGTCAGGTCAGCTGCGTTTCGTGCAGCATCAGTGCCTGCTTGCACGGCTATACCTAAGTCGGCCGCGGCTAATGACGGCGCGTCGTTGACGCCATCTCCGACCATAGCAACGCATTTCCCAGCAGATTGAAGTGCGACGATGTGGTCACGTTTTTGGTCGGGTAGCACCTCAGCTATAACGGTCGCTATGTTCAGTTGGTCCGCAACTTGTTTGGCGACTTGATGGCTATCACCAGAAAGCAAAATAACCTCAAGGCCCATGTCGGCCAGCAGAGATATGGCTTCAATACTTGTGGGACGAATTTCATCCTGAATTGAAACTGAAGCTTCGGCAACCGGTCCTCGACCTATAAATAAAGTGGTTCCATCGAAGTCTGGGTTTTTGAGGCTGGGAGGAACCTCTGTGAAAAGTTCTGCTTTCCCCACCAGCATCTGTATGCCGTTTACTCTGCCTGAAATTCCTTGACCTGGATGGTTGGTGAACTTTGCAACTTCCGCCTCTCCTTCGGTAAAGGGTTCAAAGGCCCGCGCGACGGGATGTCCGGACCTTGATTCAAGGGCAGCAGCAAGCGCAAGAAGAAGGCCTTTGTTTTCTCCTGTTGACGCGGTGCTGACGATCGAGGGGTGGCCCGTAGTGAGGGTGCCTGTTTTGTCAAATACGACGGTGTCGATCACACGCGTTGAATCTAAGACATGGGATCCGGCGACTATTACTCCTAGTTGAGCGGCTCGCCCTGTGCCTGCTAAGACGGCTAAAGGTGTTGCTAGCCCAAAAGAACAAGGGCAAGAAACCACTAGAACAGCTACTGCTGCTATTAATGCGTCGCTGACGCTGTGGCCAAGTCCCCATCGAACCGCTAGGGACCCCAAAGCTAAGAGAACAACAAATGGAACGAATCTTGCGGCGACCAAATCAGCGAGACGCTGTATGTGTACTCGAGTTGTCTCGGCTTCTTCTACCAGTCGCTTTATTTGAGAAAGCTCTGTGTCTTCTCCTACGGCTGTGGCCTTTACAACCAGAGACCCGGTGCCGTTAAGCACCCCGCCACTTACTCTCGAACCAGGCGAAACTTCGATTGGCGCCGACTCTCCAGTGGCTTGAGAAGCATCTACTTCTGACATTCCTTCTATTACCTGGCCATCGGTTGCGACTCTTTCTCCGGGGGCGGTAATAAATTCCATTCCGACCATCAACTCTTCGATAAGCAATTCTCTACCGTCGCGAAGGAGCACTTGTTTTGGCGTTAAGTTTGCCAGCGCTCGTAAAGCGTCTCCGGAGGTCCGCATCGCTCGCGCTTCCCACCACTTCCCAACAAGAACGAAAGCGACTATTGCGTTGGCCCCACCGAAATGGAGGCTCTGTTCAGCACCTAAAAGGAGTACAGCGATCGACCAAGACCAAGCAGCCAGGGTTCCTAGCGAAATAAGAGTGTCCATCGCAAGAGATCTTTGGAGTATTTGTAGACGCGCTGCACGATGGAAGATCCACCCCGACCACCACACACATATCGTGGAAAGTGATGCGACCACCCAGTCGCTGCCCGGGAATTGAACAAACATTGTGATCATCGCAAATATGGCAATAATCAACGCTGGGACAGTCTTTTTCTTGAGAGCAGATTCGTTCGAAGACTGAATTTGTTGTCTGTCTCCGTCTTCGACTGCCTGAAATCCGAGGTCAGCGATCGTGGCGACCATCGTTGGCGAATCGATTCTTTGGTTATGCCAGACGAGGGATGTTGCAGTAGCGAAATTGACTTTAGCGGCCTCAACCCCGTCGAGATCCAAGAAAGCGCTTTCAATTCGAGCTGCGCACGCCGTGCAGCTCATGCCTTGAATAAGAAATTTGGTTCGCTTTTTCTCAGTGAGAGGAGAAGCCGAAGTCATACGTAAACACTATCGTCCGGTTTCGGATCGGTAGCTACGTCCCACACCCGTACCATAGAGAGGCGATGGTCCATTCTCAGCAGAGTTTTCACCTACATACGTTGGGGTGTCCGAAAAATCAGGTCGATTCAGACAAGATTGCGGGCACCTTGATCGACGATGGCTTGGTTCCGACTCACGATGCGTCTTCAGCTGATTTGGTAGTAATCAACACCTGTGCGTTCGTCGAAGAAGCTCGGGAAGAGTCGATAAACGCAGTCTTACAGTTGGAACAAGATCGCATGCCAGGATCGCGCATTGTTGTTACTGGGTGTCTAGCTGAGCGGTATGGAGACGAGCTAGCTGAGGCGCTACCGGAAATAGATCAAGTGTCTGGTTTTGGCGTTCCGGTCAACCTGATTCGAAAACCTAGTGGTTTGTCCTTAAAGGCAGGGCCTCAGGCCCCCGCATTGGATCTGCTGAATTTGCGCAGACCGGCTTCGAGTCTTCCGTGGGCGTATGTCAAGATCGCAGAAGGTTGCGATCGAGCTTGCGGCTTTTGTGCGATTCCGTCGTTTCGCGGTCCTCAAAAGAGTCGCGAAGTTGACTCAATTTTGAGCGAGGTTGATGACCTCTCTATCCGTGAGGCTGTTTTAGTGGCCCAGGACTTAGCGAGCTACGGATCAGATCTTGGGAGACGTGGCTCAATTGTTTCGCTTGTTCAAGCGGTCAGAGAAAGAGTTGAGCGAGTTCGGCTCCTCTACCTCTACCCGTCCGACCTGTCTGATCAGCTTATTGATGTCGTGCTAGAAGGCGGACTGCCATATTTTGATCTATCGCTGCAACACGTGACGCGTAACCACTTGCGACGAATGCGCCGTTGGGGCGATGGTGAAAGGTTTCTTGAACGAATCGACAGAATTCGTGAGCTGTGCCCAGAAGCAGTATTTAGGTCCAATTTTATTGTTGGCTATCCAGGAGAAACAGAAGATGACCAGGCTGAGCTTGCATCGTGGCTAGAAAAAGCTCAGTTGGACTGGTGTGGACTGTTTACTTACTCCCGCGAGGAGGGCACCTACGCGGCGAGCCTTGATCAACAAGTCCCTCAAGAACTTATGCAGGAGCGTCATGCTGAACTGAGCGAAATCCAGGACGGCATAACAGCTCACCATCGTGACCAACTTGTCGGTCGTAATATTGAAGTTTTGGTCGATACTCCTGGTGTTGGACGTTCGCACCGCGAAGCCCCAGAGATAGATGGGGTAGTGAAGGTTCCGGAAACACTGAAGCAGGGCGAGATTCACGATGTTTTTGTCACTCGATCACAGGGACCAGACCTCGAAGCGATCGTTGGAAAAGTCCCATAATGCAAGAGCCCGACGAAGCAGCTAATCCCACTTATGGACCTACAGCACTTGCTACGCCCGCAAACTTTGTGACGGTAGCGCGGATTCTTGCGACTCCAGTATTTGTCCTGCTTATCGCTACTGGGGAACCTTCCTGGGTCACATTTGCAGTTGGCTTTGCTATTGGCATGTCTGATTTTGCCGATGGATGGTTGGCTCGCCGGCAAGGAGCTACAAGGTCTGGGGCTTTCCTGGATCCGCTGGCTGACAAAGTGCTGGTTTTGGGTGGGATGTTCGCCTTAGTGGCTAACGGGCAGTTTCATTGGCTTCCCGTAGGGGTAATCGCTTTTAGAGAGTTAGCGATTAGTGCCTACAGATCGCAAGCGGGACGCAAAGGTATCTCCGTGCCCGCAACCAAGATGGCCAAGTGGAAAACTTTCACTCAACTTTGGTCCATTGGTTTTGCAGTGATACCGCCGGTAGCGAATTCGGCTCATTGGATAGCTACCTCTGTGTTGTGGGTTGCCTTGGCGCTCACTATTCAGACAGGTTTTTCTTACATGGTTGGGGCTAGAAAGCTTGCACAAATTCAATTAAAAGACGGCCTGTAAACCTTTGCCACTTTGTTCTTAAAACAACTGGTTTGGCAGAAGCGCACACGCGGAATCATATGAGCAATAGGGTCGAGGCATGAATTGTGAAGTCATAGCGGTCGGAACCGAATTATTGCTTGGACAGATCGTCGACACGAATTCCTCGTGGATCGGCGAGCAATTGGCTCTAGCGGGCATAGATAGCCATTACCAGACCAAAGTCGGAGACAATTGGACACGGATAGAGCAGGCAGTGCAGTTGGGTCTTGAACGTAGCGACGCAGTCATAATGTGTGGCGGCTTAGGTCCCACCCAAGATGACATCACCCGCGAGGTGATAGCGGGTGTCGTTAAATCTGATTTAGTGCTTGACCAAGGAATAGCAGACCGGATCAGGGAGATGTTTAGAAGCCGGGGTCGAGAAATGCCCGAGAATAATCTTCGTCAAGCGATGGTGCCGGAAGGCGCTCGAACCATGGACCAGCAACCAGGAACCGCTCCCGGGTTAGTTGTCCCGGTAGAAGGCCCTGATGGCTCGATGAAAGTCATCTATGCCGTGCCAGGGGTTCCTTATGAGATGAAAGAAATGCTTCTCGGAACTGTCCTCCCCGATTTGCAGGCACGCTCAGGGATCAGTTCAGTAATTGAAAGCCGAGTCCTGCGAACATGGGGTCAAAGTGAATCTGGATTGGCAGAGATACTGGGTGAACGAATAAGTGAACTCGAGGCATCTGGAAACCCGACCTTGGCTTTCTTAGCTAGTGGTGTAGAAGGCATAAAAGTCCGAATTACAGCCAAGGCAGCAAGCTCTGCGGAGGTTGAAGCGATCCTGCAAGAGGAAGAGGGACTCTTAAGAGAAGTACTTGGTGACCTCGTATTCGCTGTTGACGAAGACAACATGGAGTCAACGGTTTTAACTCTGCTTGCCGATCGAGGCCTGAGTCTCGGAGTGGTAGAAACCACGACTTCGGGATATATCGCCCATCGTTTGGCAACAGCTCGAAGTGGCACAGAGGCGTTTTCGGGAGGGGTAGCCGCCCGAGGTCCAGGTATTTTGTCCTATCTGCTGAAAGGTGATCCAGGTATCTGGGAACCAGACAAAGCAGCCCTGCAGCTAGCCCGAACAGCTCGAGGAGTCTTGGTATCAGATGTAGGCATTGCTACTACGTCTATAGAGGACCGATCTCGAGCCACTGAGTCGCACCCCTTTGGAACAGCCTGGCTAGCAGTTTCGATGGAGGGTTTTGAAACTGTGCAACAGGTTGGCCTTCCAGGCGATCTCGAAAGAATCCGTCAATTTAGTACGATTTCTTTGTTGAATCTTCTCAGGCTGCACCTTGAAGGCTCTCGAGCGTAAACGTGACGAGGGCCTTTATATCGGTGCCTCTTCCTGAGTCAGTCCGAGCGACCTTGCTTAATCTGGACCGCACTCAACAGGGGATTAGTTGGAGCGCCCCAGAGCAGTGGCATATAACTATCCATTTCTTCGAAGACATCGATATTGAAAAAGTTAAGAGTTTGTTCTTCAGCATGAAAGCCCAGAGAGCGGTCGCAATGATTGGTCCCGAAGTCAGGCGTCTCGGCGAAGAGGTTCTCGTGGTACCGGTGAATGGGCTATCAGGTTTAGAGGAAGACGTTCGCGTCACAATGTCGATACAAAGGTCGCCCGAGTCGTTGCCATTTTTTGGTCACATTACGCTGGGTCGGATAAAGCAAACTTTGAATGTTGAACTGGAAGGCAAACGAGTTGAAGGAAGCTTCAAGGTTAACCGTCTACTTCTAGTAGAGAGTCAGGTAACGCCGAATGGACACAAACACTCCGTTGTTGGTTCTCAACTGCTGTCGTAATGAGCCCGTTTCGCACAAGGCGATAACTTCTGAAAGGCTGTGATCATGCGCTTTAGCTTTTGGACCGGCAATGGTCAATCATGGGAAGACACTCTCGAAGGTTGTCATTACGCCGAAAAAACTGGTTGGGATGGAATCTGGTACGCAGACCATTTCATGCCTAATGAAGAAAATATTGATCAGCCAATTCATGAGGCATGGGCGGTACTGGCCGCTATAGCAGCGTGCGTTCCGCGAGTTCGTATTGGACCGTTAGTGGCGGGAAACACTTACCGGAACCCAGCATTAACAGCGAAGATAGCGTCAACCATCGACCACATATCGGGGGGCCGACTTGTTCTTGGTATTGGGGCGGGATGGCAGGAGAATGAACACGAGAAGTATGGGTTCGATTTTTCTACTGTCAAAGGTCGTCTTGACAGGCTAGATGAAGCGGTCGAAATCATAACCTCGCTTCTAGCGAATCCCCGCACAGACTTCGACGGCAACCACTACACCATTGTCGATGCCCCCCTTGACCCAAAACCATTACAAAAAAAGATTCCCCTAATGATCGGAGGTGGAGGGCGTAAGCGGACGTTACGCACAGCTGCCCTGCACGCTGATGAATGGAACTATTGGGGAATGCCGAGTGACATAGAAGAGCTCTGCGAAGTATTGGATGCTCATTGCGAAGATGTCGGTCGCGATCCAAATGAGATACAACGATCAGCTTGCGCCCTCATGTTCATTGCTGAAGATGAAGAGAAACTCGCGCGATTTCGTGGCAAAGACTTCGGTCGCGCCACAATCGTCGGAACCCCTTCGGAGGTCATAGACGTGGTCGGTTCTTATGCCGAAGTGGGGCTCGACGAGCTCATTGTTCCGGACTTTACTTTTGGACCGCTTGAACGGAAGAAAGAGTCAATGGACCTGTTCATTGAGCGAGTAGCGCCTGAATTTCGTTAAGGAATGAGGAGCTTGCCTCTAGTCCCTGGACCAATCTACTTCGGTTACTAATTCCCCCATGCGGTTTTCCGCCTCCCGCGTTTGGCCTCCTGCGTCTAAGAAACTCCGCATTGCCGGCGCAGCTTCTTGAGTTCGGAGAAGTTTCTGAAAGAGAAAACGTTCCTCCATCAGCCCTTCGCTCAAAGGCAAAGTTTCTGCGTTGTTGACCGCTTCTTTGGCGAGAGCTACCGCATGTGGGGGAAATGAAGCGATCCGAAAAGCTAAATCAGTCACGAATGGGCGCAGCTGATCGGAAGGCAGTGCTCGATTTAGGTATCCCCAAGCTGCAGCGGTCTCCGCGTCAAGATCGACGCCCCCGAGAATTATTTCCATAGCTCGACCTCGGCCTACCAAGCGCGGTAAACGTTGAGTGCCAGTGCCTCCGGGAAGAATGCCAATAGGGACTTCCATTTGATTGACGACAGTCTTATCTAATGCACCAAACCGCATGTCGCATGACATTGACAGTTCGCTCCCACCGCCGCCAACTCTGCCTCCGATTTCGGCGATCGTAACCTTCGGCATGGTTCGATAGGTTTCGCACATCAAATGAAAGCCAGCTAGTTCTTCTGGCTTTTCGGCGGGCCCCTCGACGGGAAATTCCAAGATTGCCGAAACGTCGAAGTGGGCGATGAAGAAGTCGGGGTCGTTGCTTCTCAGGACAACAACGATCACCGAATCGTCGGTCGAAACTTGGGCTCCGAATTTTGCTAATTCTCGAAACAAAGAAGGCGTCATTACATTCATCGGGGGAGCGTCGATGGTGACGAATGCCACACTATTTGTGCGCTCAATTCTTAGAAATTCGAAATCTTCATCAGCTAGGTAAGTGCTCATGTGGAGAGTCTCGCGGTTCCCTGCGGGAAATGCTGAATATCTTTTGGAATAGAACATTTGTTCGGTACTTGCCCGAACAGGTGTTCGGATGTACCTTGAAGATGTCCGAATGATTTCGGGGTCTGACCCTGAGCATACGGTTTCCACAGACAGGGTTAAGTACCTGCCCGTCAAACAAACTTGGCTTCTAGCGAAGTCAAAGATACGTCCGAGGAGGACCAGCAGCGTGGAACGAGAAAAAGCACTCGATATGGCACTATCGCAAATTGAGCGTCAGTTTGGTGAGGGCGCTGTCATGAAGATGGGCGAACGAGGCCAAATGAAAGTTGAAGCTGTCTCGACAGGCAGTTTGGCAATTGACATGGCCCTTGGTATTGGAGGCCTTCCCAGAGGTCGCGTTGTTGAGATTTATGGCCCTGAAGCATCAGGTAAATCTACGTTAGCGATGCATGTCGTGGCAGAAGCACAGCGCACTGGCGGCATCTGCGCTTATGTGGACGCCGAACATGCGATGGATCCCGATTACGCACAAAATATTGGTGTTGATGTTGACGAGCTACTTATTTCTCAGCCCGATACTGGGGAGCAAGCTCTTGAGATTACCGACATGCTCATACGGTCAGGAGCAGTTGATGTGGTGGTGATCGACTCTGTAGCTGCTTTAACGCCAAGGGCAGAAATTGAAGGAGAAATGGGCGATACCCATGTTGGTTTACAAGCTCGTCTCATGTCGCAAGCGTTGCGCAAACTGACCGCAAATCTGAATAAAACTAAAACCATCGTTATCTTCATCAACCAGCTCAGAGAAAAAATTGGTGTCATGTTTGGTAGTCCTGAAACGACGCCAGGTGGGCGGGCGTTGAAGTTCTATTCGTCGGTCCGGATGGATATCCGCCGGATTGAGGCGATTAAATCTGACGGTGAAATAACAGGTGGCCGAACGCGCGTCAAAGTCGTTAAGAACAAAGTCGCTCCGCCTTTCCGGCAGGCTGAATTTGACATTATGTATGGCAAAGGAATTAGCCGTGAAGGTTCACTCGTTGATGTTGGTGTGGAACAAGGAATCGTCAAAAAGTCGGGTGCTTGGTACACCTATGAAGGTGAGCAGCTAGGGCAAGGACGTGAGAACGCCAAACAGTTCTTGACAGACCATCCGGAAGTAATGGTTGAGATTGATGGCCGGATCAGGTCCCAGTTGGGTATCGGAGAAGGTGAAGATGAAACCGATGCACTAGATGCTGAGTCTGATGTTGAAGAGGTTCTTGACTCTGCCGATGACTAGACATCGCCGTTGTTAGTTGCCTGGTTGATCTTTACCATTTCTTTTTATTGAGCCATCACAGTGCCTTTCCTGGTTATAGCTTTAGACGAGTTCGAAGTCGTTAAGGAATGGGTGTGATGGCCGATAAACAAGAAAAGCCGCAAAATATATTCAACTTTGACTACACGCGAGATGGTCGCGAACGGCCGCCTCAGGACTACTACGAACAAATTAAGGAAAAGTTCGCTTCAGAACGAGAGTTGAGGTTGGGTTACCGTCCCCCAGGAACGGATAACTACACATCGGATCTGACAGGTGATCTAGCTAAGTACGCTGTGGATCCCTACGGCCAGGAATTAGAAGATCGAGAGGCACTTAACGACGAAGTCGAAGTGCTGTTTATCGGAGGCGGCTTTTCAGCGCTCCTAACGTCTGCCCGACTGAGGGAAAAGGGCGTCGAAAGTATTCGAATCGTTGAACGCGGAGCCGACGTGGGTGGCACCTGGTATTGGAATCGTTACCCGGGGGTCGCTTGTGATGTAGTGGCCTATGACTACCTGCCATTACTTGATGAGACCGGGTACGTGCCCACCCGACACTACGCGGGAGGTCAAGAAATATACGAATACTGCAAGATGATTGCTGAGAGGTTCGATCTTTATGACCTCGCTGTTTTCGGAACAACTGTTACATCGACGATTTGGGATGCTGACTCGGAGACATGGAAAGTAGAGACGGACCAGGGGGACACCATTACGGCTCGTTTTGTGGTTTGTGCGAATGGCACGCTGTCGAAACCGAGGCTCGCTAAAATTGATGGCGTCGAAAGCTTTGGTGGCTATTCATTCCACACCTCCCGTTGGGATTACGAATACACCGGAGCTCAGCTCGAGAATTTAAAGGACAAGCGCGTCGGGATAATTGGAACTGGAGCCAGCGCTGTTCAAGCGATACCAGAGTTAGGTAAGGCCGCAAAAGAGCTCTACATCTTCCAGAGAACACCATCGTCTATAGATGTTCGGGACGATTGGGAAACTGACCCAGAGTGGGCATCAACGTTGGAACCAGGTTGGCAAGCAGCTCGTCGGACTCGAGCGATCGAAGGCCCGCAAATATCTGATTCAGTGCGAGCGCGAAGAGAAGCAATGTCGCGCGAAGAAAAAGTCCAGCGGCAAGAAAACGCCAACATTGACGCAATGATGCGGATTCATAGTCGGATCGATGAGGTTGTTGAGGACCCCGCGACAGCTGAATCATTAAAGCCCTGGTACATGCTGATGTGTAAGCGTCCTTGTTTCCATAACGAATATCTACCCACCTTTAATAGGCCAAATGTCACTCTCGTCGATACGAAGGGCCAAGGGATAACTCAAATTAACGAAAGCGGACCAGAGTTCGATGGGGTGCAATATGAAGTCGATGTGCTGATTTATGCAACGGGTTTTGAGGTGCAACAAACCGGTATCTACAATCAGATCATCGGTGAGGGTGGCATTGACCTCAACGCCAAATATTCCAACGGAATTCGCACGTTGCTTGGCATTCATTCGCAGGGTTACCCAAATTTATTCATAATGGGCGGATATCAAGCTTTCTTCGCATTCAACCTGACAGACGTTCTGAATAGTCAAGGTGAGCACATAGCTGACTGCATTGATTTTGTCCGGCAGAACGACATTCACAGCCTGGACTGCACACATGATGCTGAAGAACGATGGGTGCAAGAAGTGATCGATCACCGGGGAAAAACCAGCAGAAATCGTGATTGCACTCCGGGCTATTACAACTTTGAAGGGGCCGATAATCGGCGCCAGGATGGCAATTACAACGGAACGATGAAGCAATATCTCGGTCATATGTCTGAAATTCGAGAGAACATGGCTGATCACTTTGTGTTCACACACCGACACAAAGCGCTACAGAGCTAACTCATAGTTCCAGCCCCACCGATCCCATAATGCTGTCCTCAGCCCAATAACCTAGTGAGGGTGAACCGCAGGTATGTAGTGCGCACCTATGGGTGTCAAATGAACGAGCACGACTCGGAACGTATCGCTGGGCTTCTCGAGACTGATGGTCTCGAAGAAGCAGAATCTTTTGATGATGCGGATGTAATCGTTCTTAACACTTGCTGCATTAGGGAAAACGCCGACAACAAGCTTTACGGCCAACTCGGGAACTTGAAAAAGCTCAAGGAAGAGCGCCCGGACCTACAGATAGCGGTTGCGGGCTGTCTGGCTCAGAAAGACAGAGACGTTATTCGAGAAAGAGCACCACACGTCGATGTGGTATTTGGAACGCACAATGTCGGTCGCGCAACCGATCTATTAGACCAAGCCCGTGTTAGCGGCCCGATCACCGAAATTATCGAAGAATCAGAAGCATTTCCTTCGGCGCTACCGGTTAAACGAGACGCGAATCATGCTGCATGGGTAACTATCCAAATTGGCTGTGATAATTCCTGTGCCTTCTGCATCGTCCCAGCCGTTCGAGGTAAAGAAATTTCTCGACCATACAGCGAGTTAGTAAGTGAAGTTGAACAATTGGCGCTAACCGGCGTGACTGAAATCACCCTGCTAGGCCAAAACGTAAATAGCTATGGTCGCGATCTAACACTAAAACTCCGAGGCGCTGAACTAACCCCTGAGTCAAGTCAACTTGTCGGAGATAAATGGGTTGAAGGTCCCCACACAGCTCGACCGTTATTTTCTGACCTACTTTGTTCCGTCGCTGCTGTCAGCGGAATTCGTAGAGTTCGTTACACAAGTCCGCATCCCAAAGACTTTCGTCCCGAAACCATCACGGCGATGGCCCAAATTCCGGAAGTGTGTGAACATCTTCACTTGCCGTTGCAGTCGGGTAGCGACAAGATCCTCTCGGCAATGCATCGCGGATATACGGCGGATAGGTACATTCAGAAAGTAACCGCAGCAAGAGATGAGATACCGGACCTGGCCTTGAGTACAGACATCATCGTTGGTTTCCCTGGAGAAACCGATCTTGATTTCGAGAGAACACTTGAAGTCGCTGCTGAAGTTAAGTTCGACAATGCATACACTTTTGTTTATTCACCACGACCGGGAACAGAAGCAGCGGAGTCGAGCGAGCAGGTGGTCGAGGCAAAAACCTCGGCCGATCGTATGGAACGACTGCGAAAGGTGATCCAAAGAACAAGCCTCAAAGGTAACGAATCCAGGGTTGGTAGAGAAGAAGAGGTCATCGTTGAAGGGCACTCGAAACGCGATAAGAAAATGTTAACTGGTCGCACCCGTCACAATCGGCTGGTTCATTTCCCTGCCGATCGCGTTATTCGGCCAGGTTCTTACGCGCAGGTCCGAGTTGTTGAGGCACGTACTTTCAATCTGGTCGGTGAACTTGTTGAAGTCACCGCAGGAGCAAAGCATCGAACCCGAATACCGGTGGTGTCTTCCTGACTTCCCATGATCAGTTGCGGAAGAGGCCCATCGTTATTGTCGGCCCGACTGCTTCTGGAAAATCCTCGCTTGCTTTAAAAATTGCGCGTCAAGTGGATGGAGTTGAACTGCTGTCAGTTGACTCAATGCAGGTGTATCGACGTATGGATATCGGCACTGCTAAGCCCACGACTAAAGAACAACTGGAAATCCCTCACCACTTGATTGACTTAGTAGAGCCCAACGAAACCTTCAGCCTTGTTGATTTCCAGAGAATTCATGATTCTGTGCGGGCCGAGATTGAGGAAAGAGATGGCATACCGGTGCTAGTTGGAGGTACCGGTTTGTATGTGCGAGCAGTCGTCGACCGGCTGACACCTCCTCCACAATTCAGCGATATAGCGTCACAGTTGGATACGGAACCAGATACGAAGCAGTTGCATAGCCGATTGAAAGAGTTAGATCCGGCCGGCGCTAGCCGGATGGAAGAAAGCAATAGGCGTCGAATAATACGTGCGTTGGAAGTATCGATTGGTACAGGTAAGCCTTTTTCGTCTTTCGGCCCCGGCTTAGACAGCTATCCAGAAGTTCCTTATCGGATTATTGGTATCGAAATTGATCGTGACGACTTAGACCAGCGAATTCGTCAGCGTTACGAATATCAGATAGACAGCGGTTTCCTAGAGGAGGTTCGCGGTTTGGCTAAAGCCGACCTGTCTAAGAGCGCAGGACAAGCACTCGGATATAAGGAGCTCTTGGCTCATGTTCGTGGAGAATTGTCCTTTAACGATGCTCTGGAACTAGCGATTCAGCGCACAAAGCGTTTCGCGAGACGCCAGCAACGCTGGTTTAGGCGTGACCCTCGGGTGGAATGGGTTACCACCGACGGTCTTGACCTAGTCGTTAATCAAATTTCGTTGCAGAAATAGAGCTAAAACCTGGGACAATGTTGTAGGAGTTTTCTATGCAGTTAACAAAACATCACGGTCTAGGAAATGATTTCCTGATCTGTTTAACGCATGAAGAGCCGGACGAGGTGAGTGCTCTTGCGCGACGACTATGTGATCGTCGAACAGGGATTGGCGCCGATGGTTTAATAGTTGGTCTTCCAGGCAGTGATGGCGCCGATCTTTCCATGCTGCTTCATAACGCGGACGGCTCTTTCGCCGAAATGAGTGGCAACGGCATTCGATGTCTTGCCCAAGCCCTTGCAATGAACAATCAAACAGGTGCGGCATCTTTCGAGATAGACACCGGTGGTGGGCGCCGTCACGTTGAAATAGACGGCGATGGTCCGGAGGCGCAAATAACAGTGAACATGGGTTCAGTAGGACCCGGACCAGGTGTTCATGACGAAATCGTGAATGACCTTGGGCATTCGATGTCCGCTACAGCTGATTTGGGTAACCCACATTTAGTAGTCGTAGTAGACGACTGTTTCACCGTTGATATGTCTGATCTGGGCAGTCGATATGAAGCTCTCTATCCAGATGGCATAAATATTGAAGTGATATCGGTAACTGATGGAGCGTCAGACAAACTTGACATGGTGGTCTGGGAGCGGGGCGTTGGGGTGAGCTCAGCCTGCGGTACTGGTGCTGTTGCTGCAGCGGTTCGAGCCCATCAGTGGGACTTGGTGCAAGATGAGGTGCGTGTCCAGATGCCCGGAGGGTTAGTGCAAGTATTCGTCGGGAAAGAGCCAATGCTGACAGGACCCGCACAATACGTCGGAGCCATCGAAGTTTCTGCATGACAAAATCTATGGATAATCAGCCTGACGAAGCCACTCACCGAGGCGGCTTCGGAGAATTTGCTGGCGAGGCGACAGGCCTCATCGACCGGTCTTTTCGAGAACAGATTGTTCTGGTTGGAGTCCAGTTTCCCGGTGCCTCAGACGACGAAGTAGATGCGAATTTAAACGAGCTGGCTCAGCTTGTAGATACCGCAGGAGCTGACCCAGTAGACAGAGTTATCCAGAAGCGAGAAACACCTGACCCTGCTACCTACGTAGGAAAGGGCAAAGCCGCTGAAATCCAAGCGACTTCGGAGGGATTAGACGCAGACACAGTGGTCTTTGACGATGAGCTCAGTCCAGGTCAGCAATTCAACCTCGAAAAGATCCTGAAACGGACAGCGTTGGATCGAACGGCTGTCATCCTTGATATTTTCGCTCAGAATGCAACGACGTTAGAAGGAAAAACTCAAGTTGAATTGGCGCAACTCAGGTATCACCTGCCCCGATTGCGTGGTAGAGGAAACCAGCTAAGCCAACAGGCTGGCGGTATTGGTACAAGAGGACCGGGCGAAACTCAACTTGAGGTGGATCGACGAAGAATTCAACGACGCTTAGCGAAACTCGAAAAAGATCTATCTGGTTTACGTCGGACACGAAGAAACCAACGAAAATCTCGACGGCGATCTCGATTCCATACTGTCGCAATTGTTGGGTATACCAACGCTGGAAAATCTACTTTGCTCAATCAGCTCACCGGAGCTGAAGTATTAGTGGAAGACCGACTATTTGCAACGCTAGATGCAACGACTCGACGGCTTCAGCTTCCGGGTGGGGAGACCGTTCTGATGACCGACACTGTCGGCTTCATCCAGAAACTACCCACGGGCCTCGTCGAAGCGTTCAAATCCACACTCGAAGAAGTGGCGGAGGCGGACTTACTTCTTCACGTTGTGGATGGCGCTGGTCCTGACCCGGAAGGCCAAATGGCAGCGGTACGCGCGGTTTTAAGGGAAATTGGTGCTGGCGATGTCCCGGAACTCATCGCATTCAACAAGGCTGATCAAGTCAAAGCTGGAGGCTTAGATCACTTGTTGCTTGGACATGAAGGATCGATTGCCTTTTCAGCTCGCAGTGGCGAAGGACTAGAAATCCTTTTGTCGTCAATAGGCGATCGTTTGCGGAGTTTGACCGAAGTTGTGGAGTTAGTCATCCCCTGGAGTCGCGGAGACGTAGTCGCAGCAGTACACCGTGAAGGTGAGGTTTTGATGGAACAGCATGAGGAAGGTGGAACTCGAATTCGAGCGCGTTTAGATGAAGTTTCCAAAGACCTTCTAGCTGAATTCATCGACGAAAATATGTCTGAGGAGACCAGATGAATGATCAACCGGGTTTCGAGCCTCCTCCTTACCCTTATGACCGACTTAATGCGTTAAAGCCATTAGCTAATCATCACGAAGGTGGGATAGTTGATTGCTCAATAGGGACTCCAATTGACGCCCCGTCGGACCACATAATAGAGGCTTTGGCTAATTCTGGTATGGAACGGAGCTATCCGCCCTCGATAGGGACCCAAGCCTTTAGGGAAAATGTTGCAGCGTGGGTTCTGAACAGTTTCGGCTGCGAGATTGATCCCGAAAGCCAGGTAGCTGCGGCAGTGGGAACCAAAGAATTCGTGGCGGGACTTCCTCACTGGATGAAATTGCGGAACCCCGACCGTGACACGGTTTTGTATCCGGCCGTCAGCTATCCCAGCTATGAGATGGGGGCAACTCTTGCTGGATGTCGATCAGTAGCTGTTCCGGTAGATAAGAACTGGTCGATACAACTGGACGCAATTTCAGAAGAAGATCGGTCTCGAGCTCTCCTCTTATGGGTTAATACCCCAGGAAATCCTGCCGGTGGTCTAGATGACCTGGACGCTGCCGCAGCTTGGGGACGAAATTATGGGATTCCAGTTTTCAGCGACGAATGCTACTGCGAGTTCACTTGGGAGGGTTCACCCCGAACCATCCTGTCATCAGGCACGGAGGGTGTCGTATCGGTGCATTCTTTGTCTAAACGTTCGAATCTTGCAGGATTGAGGGTCGGTTTTTATGCCGGAGATTCCGAAATAGTTGATTATCTTCGAGAGGTTCGGAAACATGCCGGCTTCATGGTCCCAGGCCCTGCGCAAGCCGCTGCAGTAGCGGCTTTAACTGATCAAGGCCACGTTGAACAACAACGAGAGACTTACTGGAACCGGCTCAACCGCATATCGAAGTTGATCTCGAATATGGGCACTGAGGCTCCCTTACCTCGAGGAGGTTTCTATCTATGGGTGCCAGCTCCTGATGGTGACGCTTGGGCTTTCGTGGAGGAGCTCTTAACAAATGTGGGATTGCTTGCATCACCTGGAGAATTTTATGGTCCTGGTGGCGCCGGATATGTCCGAATAGCAGCTGTTCAAACTGATGACCGGATTCAACTATTAGAGCAACGATTACAAATTAGATAGGTCACCTGGGTCATCAAACCGTACTCTTTAGGTAGTGATTGATCTCCTCGACCTAGCAGCAGAACTTGTCGACGTCCCGTCGGAAAGCCATGAAGAAGGGCCCTTAGCTGATCTGTTTGAGAAGCGGTTACGAGATGCCTCGCAATTGGTCGTCGACCGAATAGGTGACAACGTTGTCGCACGCTCTGACTTGGGACATAAACATCGAATAGTGATTGCCGGGCATCTCGATACTGTTCCTGCTAACGGCAATCAACACGCGCGCATCGAGGGTGACCGGCTATTTGGCTTGGGTGCCTGCGATATGAAAGGCGGTTTGGCGGCCCAATTAGCAACCGCCATTGCTATCGACAAGCCCAAGGTTGACGTGACCTTTGTGTTTTATTCGGGTGAAGAAGTGGCTGCCAAGTACAACGGGCTTAAGCAATTGTTTGAAACACACCCCAAATTAGTGGATGGTGATGTAGCTCTTCTTGGCGAACCGACTTCCGCCGCTATAGAAGCAGGCTGCCAAGGAACTCTGAGAGTAAAGGCTTTGTTTGAGGGTCAACGAGCCCACACAGCTCGCCCGTGGAAGGGAAGAAACGCTATTCACCGTCTTGGGCCTGTTCTGCAGACGTTAGAGCAATACGAAGGTCGAAGACCTGTCGTCGATGGTTGCGAGTATCGAGAAGCGATGCAAGCCGTATACGTCGAAGCTGGCGTCGCAGGTAATGTTGTGCCCGACGCTGCGAATTTGACCGTTAACTATCGCTACGCGCCCGACCGCACGCCCGAGCAAGCTGAAGCCCATGTCGCAGAAGTATTGGGAGAATACGATCAGCTAATTGTTGATGATCATGCGCTACCCGCTATGCCAGCTCTAACGCACCCTCTTCTGCGTCAGCTGATTAGCCGAAACAATCTCGAGGTTAGAGCGAAACTTGGTTGGACTGATGTTGCGCGGTTTGCGGTAAATGGCATACCCGCATCTAATTTTGGTTCAGGTGATGCCTCGATAGCTCACACACAAGGAGAATTTGTGGAGCGTCATGAAATAGAACTGGTGCACTCCGCTCTAATGGATTTGCTCAATACAGGTGTTAGCTAACCGCCCAGAATTTGCTCTAAGACCTTGGCAACTCCGTCATCAAGGTTAGAGGCGGTAATTTCGTCAGCAGTTTCTAAGGTTTGCGGATGAGCATTTGCGACGGCAACTCCCCATCCCACCGCTTCAAGCATCGCATCATCATTGGGCATATCGCCGAAAGCCATCACTTGTTCGGGGCCGATTTCTCTCTCATCACATAATTTTTTAAGTCCGAAAGCTTTATCAACGCCAGGAGGCATCAGCTCAACAAAGTTGAGTCCGGCATGCATGATGTTCGCTCGACCATTCAAAACAGGCTCGATAACATCCAGGGTCTCATCAGCTGACAGGTCAGGAATGTTCACAAGTAACTTATGAACACTCTCGTTAAGCAAAGGAATCACATCAGAGATATCGCTTTCGAGTGGCCGAGATGCGAGTTCGAGCCATCTGCGTTCGGCGACAAAGTCGTCGCCCATTTCCACGCAGAATCCTGCATTCGGGTGAGCCTGCCGAATTTCTGTCAGAAGGTTCTGAGCATCCGACAGATCGAGGGTCGCGAACTGGGTGCTAGTGCCGGTTAAGGGTTCGTAGGCCATTGCTCCGTTAGCGCAAATCAAACTGGTTGGAATGCCTGTTTGCATTGGAATTGAATTGCAGTATCTGGGTGGTCGCCCTGTAACTACGACAAAGTCAAGACCAAATTCTTTCAATCTGGCCAAGACGGCCTGGGTTCTTTTGGATACCTCGCGGTTCCTTCCAAGAAGGGTGCCATCAAAGTCAGTGGCCACTAGAGCCAAATCTTCTATGTTTGGGCGGTGTTTCACAGGCCGTACCGACTGGGAACAGTTCGTATCCACTCGCCGATCGTTTCTCCAACCATTATGGAAGTCGGGTTTGTGTTGGCTCTAGGAACGGTAGGAAAGATCGAAGCATCAGCCACTACCAGCCCTTCGACAGCGTGACATCTCCCGTATTGGTCGACCACGGTATTGGGGTCGTCCGCTGGACCCATGCGGGCAGTTCCACATGGGTGATACCCAGAAGCAGAAAAACGTCGGAGAAGTGCAATGAGGTCGCTCCGGTCCTGGATTCTGTTCATGTCGGGAAATACCACTTCTTCGGTCATTGCGCCGAGGGCGCCCGTTTCGGTGAAGCGCACGGCGTCCAGAAAGCAGTCGGCCAGACGCTCAGCGTCTCGAGGGACTTCACAGAATCGAGAGCGGATGGTCGGAGCAGCGAAAGGGTCAGCAGCAGAAAAGAGCAGCTCTCCAACCCCATCGACCTGTTCAAGAACAGCAGCCACACCGAAATATGGGACGTCGTCCCTGCCGGTGAAAGTGAGTTGTTCGATTTGCAAGTCAGCACGAGAATCACTACCAGGTGCTGTGTATCTCAAAATGGTCTGGATGATTGGCTGGTCGGGGGCGACGAGCTCGAGATGGGTGGGCTTACACAGAACGAACAAACCAGGATGGTCTGACAAGTTTTTGCCCACAGCAGAAACATCGGCAGCTACCTCAACCCCCATCCGCTGCAGATCTTCGGACGGACCAATGCCAGAGCGCAAGAGAATACCCGGAGTGTGAATCGCGCCTGCGCAAAGAACCACCAATTTTGCTCTAATTTGCTGCAGTGATCCGTCTGAACTGATTACTTCTACGCCTGTGACTTTGCCTCTTTCGATCAGTAGACGATTTATATGCGAGTCTCCTCGAATCTCAAGATTTGGACGCAAGCGCGCCGGTGCCAGATAGGCCGAGGCTGTTGAAACTCGAAGCTGCCCTAGTTTGTTCATCGGCTGAGGGCCTGAACCCCATGCTGATGGGTCGTTCTGGTCAGGACATTCTGGGAATCCAAGCTCCTCTGCTGTTGCAAGGAACGCTTGCTGTAGCTCCGTCAACTCTTCGTGGGGATACCTGCGCACCGTTATAGGTCCAGCATCTCCGTGGTAAGGCTCGGTTCCGAAATCCAGATCTCGTTCGAGTCGACAGAAGGTTTTTAATACATTTTCCCATTTCCACTCAGAGTTACCCCTATCGGACCAGTCATCATAATCTTCGGGAACTCCTCGTAAGAAGATGCAAGTGTTAACCGCTGTTGAACCACCAGTTACCCTCCCTCTGGGTAGCGGTTGACCTGGACGCTGTTCGGTTGGCGAATACTCAAGTCTCCAGTCATGATCGATAACGCTGTTGTGGTGACCATTGCGCAGATCGTCTGGCGTATCGTCAAGCTTTTGATAATCGGGTCCAGCTTCGAGCAGTAAAACGCTTCTGTTTGGGTTTTCGCTCGCACGAACCGCTAACGGGGCACCTGAGGCCCCGGCGCCGACAACAATAATCTCGTAATTTGAGGTGCTCGCCACCTAAGTGACGCTAGTAGGCGAAGAGAGCCGTGGCATGCTGGCTGGTTGTTCTAGGCTTCTGCAATGGCCGACACCGTGATCCGAAACGCGACGATAATCGATGGTACGGGTGGGCCAAGGTTTACGGGTGATGTTGCAATTGAAGACGGTCACATAAGCGAAGTTGGTTCCTCCTCAAGTAGATCTGCTATCGAAGTAGACGCGACTGGTCTGGTCCTAGCCCCTGGGTTCGTAGATGTGCATACCCACGATGATGGAGCGTTGCTTCAACATCCCGACATGGAATTCAAAATTTCGCAGGGCTGCACAAGTGTTGTTGTTGGGAACTGTGGTTTCTCCGCAATACCTGCAGTAGTAGGCAAAAAAACGCTTGATCTGTCTGGAGTTGACGCGAACTGGACGGACCTAGAGGGATACCGTCACGACGTCGAAAAGGTTGGACCAGCCGTTAACGCCATGATGCTGGTCGGACATAACACCATTCGTTCCTTAGAAATGGGAAACGAACGTCGAGCTCCGCGAGATGGTGAGCTTGAACGGATGCGGGAACACATCGGGTTAGCTATGGAACAGGGTGCTTGTGGCTTTTCGACGGGACTTATATACAGGCCAGGACGTTGGTCCGATACCGAAGAAGTACTTGAGCTTGCCAAAGCAGTAGCCCCGTTTGATGGGATCTATGCGACCCATATGCGCAATGAAAATGACTACCTGCTAGAAGCGGTCGATGAAGCGTTAGACATTGGGTCGAAAGCTGGGGTTGCAGTCCAAATCAGTCATCACAAAGCGGCGGGAAAGAGAAATTGGGGGAAGGTTAAAGAATCGTTGGCGAAAGTTGATGCCGCTATAGCTGAGGGTGCGCGGGTCACTCTCGACGTCTACCCGTACACCGCTGGTAGTGGGCCGATGATTCAATATTTCGACATAAAAAACCCTAATCCTGAGTTAGCTCAAGCTATTCAGTTGGCCTCTTGCCCTGCGTTCCGGGAGTACGAAGGTCGCATGCTTGTGGACATAGCTGCCGAACTTCAGATCACAGCTCCTGAGGCAGTTCGTCATATCCTCACAGCGCCAGACGGAAAGCAGACCATCTGCATTCAACACACTATGGACGAAGGCGACATTCTTTCTAACTTGCGTCACGATCGGGTGATGATTGGTTCAGACGGGATTCCAGATTTGGGAGGCCGTCCTCATCCGCGGTTATATGGCACCTTTCCCCGTGTTCTGGGACGTTATGTAAGAGAGCAAGGGATTTTAGATTTAGAAAGTGCGATTAGGCGCATGACCTCGCTCTCTTGTGACGTGCACGGTCTCACTGACCGAGGACGAATCGCTGAAGGCAAATGGGCAGACTTAGTTCTCTTCGACCCAGAACTCGTAGTCGATGTTGCTAGTTATGAAGACCCCAAACGAGAGTCTCTTGGAATTCAAAATGTATGGGTGAATGGACAATTGGCCTTCAACGAGGGATCCCATACCCAGACGGGTAGCGGAAAGGTCCTGAGGTATCGCGAGCACTAAACCCTGGTCAGAGCAAGGCGCAGGTACGCTAATGACTGTGTAATTGACTCAAGGTTGGCTCAACACGCAACCAGCCACCGCTTGGTGGCATCCCCCCCCTACGTCGCCCTTTCGGCGTTAAGCAGTTGAAAGTTCTTCCACTTGACAACGACTTTTTCAGAACTCGGTGTTCCCCAAGATCTAATAGATGCTTTGGGTGAACAGGGAATCGAATCCCCTTTCGCGATCCAAACGCTCGCGATTGGAGATGCAATGGCTCGTCGAGATGTTTGCGGCAAAGCAAAAACTGGATCAGGCAAAACACTTGCTTTCAGTTTGCCCGCAATAGCGCACACGGAGCGCAATCAAGATGGCAAGCCCACTACTTTGATGCTTACCCCTACCCGGGAATTGGCGAATCAAATAACAGGCGTGGTTGAACCACTTGCTAAAGCCCGTCAACTGCGTGCCATAGCGGTATACGGCGGCACGAATATCGATAGACAAATTGAGACGATCAACAATGGAATCGACATCATCATTGCGACCCCTGGCCGTCTCATTGACTTGATCGAAAGAAAAGCAATGGATGTGGCCTTGGTCGAGTGTGTCGTTGTTGACGAAGCTGACCGAATGGCAGACATGGGTTTCCTTCCCCAGGTTGAATGGATTCTGCGACACATACAAGTGAAACACCAAACAATGCTCTTCTCTGCAACATTGGACGGTGCCGTCGACACTGTCGTTAAACGTCACCTAACAGACCCTGTATTTCACGAAGTAGACGAACCTGCAGTGACAGTCAGCGAGATGGGTCACGTGTTTATGTCTGTTCACAAAATGAACCGTGTTCAGGTAGCAGCCCGCATCATTGGGCAAGCCACAAAAACTATGCTCTTCACGCGAACGAAAAGAGGAGCAGATCAACTAGAGCGAGAGCTTCGTTCCGAAGGAGTAAAAGCAGCTGCAATCCATGGCGACCTGCGACAATCGCAACGAGAAAAAGCACTCCGAGATTTTAGTAGCGGTGCCTTGAAAGCATTGGTTGCGACAGACGTGGCCGCCCGAGGCCTCCATGTTGATGATGTCGACGTCGTGATTCACTACAACCCATCGGAAGACCACAAAACGTATTTGCATCGGTCAGGACGAACCGCCCGAGCTGGCGCAACAGGTACAGCGGTCACCATGTTCTTATGGGATGAGGAACTTCAGGTTCGACAACTTCAGCGTCGACTCGGCTTAAAACTTCCTCTCCATGAAATATTCTCCAATGACCCCAGACTCGACGACCTGCCCGCGTGGGTGCATAAACAGGTTTGAGAACCAATGAAATGACTTTGCCATCGACAGTCGCGCTAGCAGCTAACTCACTGGCTAAAAGCATAGAAGCGGGTGGCAGAGGTGAAGAAGTAATCGTTGAACTAGCCGAGTTGGGACAAATTAGGCAAAAAGATCTCGATGATCACCGTACGAATGGAGCCGTGTTTACTCCGTATTCGGTTGCAGAAGAACTAGTTCAACAAGTCGGAATTGATGCGCAAGATATTGTCTGTGACCCTTCTGTTGGACCGGGGGGCTTCTTGCTCGCTGCGGCAGAGCACAAATTTCGTCAGGGCGAAGCAGTTCCATCGATACTTGAGGCTCTCAGAGGGATAGATATTGACCCAGTGACGGTCGAAGTTGCTCGTACCACGTTGCAATTATGGGGGTTATGGAGAGGGCATGAATGGCTGCCGGTCAATCACTTAATTGTTGGAGATGCTCTTCTAGATATTCCAGATGACTGGTTTGGTCGCTGCGACGTTGTTGTAGGAAATCCACCCTTCCTCGGCCAACTGAAATCAGATACGGCACGTGATCCGGCTCGGGGAGAAGTACTAAGAGAAAGATTCGGAGCCCGCTACACCGCCTATCTAGACGAGAGCATGCTGTTCCTCCTCTTAGGCGTAGAGCTAAGCGGCGAAAGTGGAACAGTTGCACTAATTCTTCCAGCATCCTTGATGGGTTCTGAGTCCAGTCGACTAGCAAGAGAATGGATCGATGACAAGCTGCCGTTGAAAGACCTCTGGGTTGGGGGTAGATCAGTATTTGAAGTTGCGGCTGTCGAGGTAGTTGCCCCGATACTTCGAGAACCACAAAGCCGAAAGTGCCGAGTAATTAGCTATGAGTCGAAAAAAGCTATCGAGGTTTCAGCCGTTGCTGACGGTCAGTGGTCCCGACTCCTAGCAGCGCTGAATGGAATTCCGGTCGTTAATATTTCGAATCAATCGACCCTAAGCGACCAAGCATCAGTGACCGCAGACTTCCGGGATGCTTATTACTGGTTAGCGGAGCGGGTCATCGAATCTGATCGAGGAGATGTCCGACCCAAGCTTGCAACAGTCGGCCTCATTGACCCATTTCGGTTTATGCACGGGGAGGTCCAAACTCGATTTGCGAAACAAAAATTCGAACGACCCGTTGTTGAAATTGAAGATAACCCCCCACCGAAGTTACAGAAATGGCTAGATCAAAGACTGGTACCAAAACTTTTAGTTGCGACCCAGACCCGAATAGTCGAGTGCTACGCAGATTTCAAAGGCGAACTGCTTCCATCGACACCACTCTTGTCCGTTATTCCTGCCAAAGAAACGCATCTATGGCATTTACTGGCAGCGCTAGCCTCACCAGCTGCGTCCGCTTGGTTAGGTTGCATCGCAGCTGGGACAGGACTCAGCCAGACAACAATCCGTATTCGAGCGTCGATGTTGGCTGACCTTCCTCTGCCAACATCCCCCCCCAATTGGGATGAAGGAGCATATTTAGCCCGCAAAATTCACGAGGAAACCGTCGACGAGCAGACCTATATTCGGTTCGGAGAAGTTATGAATCAGGCCTATAACGCCTCTTCTGACGTACTTTTGTGGTGGTGGCTAGAAGAACTCAAAAAAAAACAAGCTTGACCTGATGGGTAAGGCCTCAGGTAGCCTTTTAGTTCAGCCCCGGAGCGACTAGTGCCTGAAGCGACGAACACCTCCAAATCCTCAAGAACAGATCCTCCTCCCGCGTCTGGGGCTTGGTTCGAAACAATGCCGTCCGGAAACCGACAATTCTTCGACCTCTCACCTAATCGTCCCTATGTGCTTGAAAGCGGAACCGAATTATCAGCACCGCAAGTCGCTTATGAAACATGGGGCACCCTAGATGCTGCTGCCAGTAATGCGATCCTCGTTTGTCACGCCCTTACAGGTGATGCGCACGCCCATGGAGATGCTGGCCCCGGCCAGCCAACACCCGGATGGTGGAACGACTTTATTGGCTCAGGTAAACCATTGGACACCGATCGTTTCTTTGTGGTGTGCGCAAATGTTTTGGGCGGCTGTCAAGGCAGCACGGGACCCGCTTCGATAAATCCAAGTACAGGTCGGAGGTGGGGCGGTGATTTCCCCGTCGTAACGATCCGAGATGTGGTCAGATCACAAAGAGCCCTAGCGCAGTACCTGGGGATACAACGATGGATGGCTGTCGTCGGAGGGTCAATGGGAGGCATGCAAGCGCTGGAATGGGCAGCTAGTTACCCTGACCGCTGTGGCTCCCTCGTAATCATTGCGTCAACCGCTGCTGCGTCGGCTCAACAGATTGCTTGGAGTCAAGTGGGTAGACAAGCGATCCTTGACGATCCTGCATATGCACAGGGAAATTATTATGAGGCGAATCCAGGAGACGGGCCCCATCTAGGATTAGCGAACGCGCGACGCATAGCAATGATCCATTATCGAAGTGATGAAGAGTTTGACCGGCGATTCGGCAGACACAGCAACGAGTCTGTGGAGCCTTTCCGGATGGAACACAGATTCGATGTTGAGAGTTATTTGGACTACCACGCCTCAAAGTTTCAGTGGCGCTTTGATGCCAATACTTATTTAGTGTTGAACAAAATGATGGACCTTCATGACATCGGTCGTGGGCGCGGTGGGGTCGAACAGGCCTTAAAACGGGTCACTTGTCCTAGCTTGCTGATGAGTGTCAGGACCGACTTTTTGTACCCCCGTCATCAACAGATTCGAGTGCTGAATGCGCTGAAGGGTCGGGTGCCGGTCCAACACATCGATATAGACAGTGACAATGGGCACGATGGTTTTCTCACGGAGCCGGAACAAACTGGTAGCCCCATGGGCGAATTTATTGACAAGATAGCCAAAGGGGCTATTGCCTAAAGAGCGAAGGCCTCTGCTTAATCTGATGGTGTCGACACGAGATCAGCTACTTCATCCAGTTCCGAGCTGGTAAGGCGCCACCCAGACGCCTGGGAGTTTTCCAGTACTTGTTTGGCGCTAGTCGCTCCCGCAATGACACTTGGAATCTCAGGTTTAGATAACAACCAACAAAACGCTAGATCTAGCAGCGAACGGTCTCTGTTTCGGAGCCATTGGGTAAGCCTTTCAACAGTGGCTAGGTTGCGTTCTGTCAAAAAAAGCTTGAGGCGGTCCTCAGGCCATTCGGCGAGTCGAGTGCCGGGACGCGGGCCGTTGGCTGCCACTTTTCCGGTTAGTAGTCCCGACTCAAGAGGGAAAAAGGGTAGGAAGCGAACGGCTCGTTCGCGACATACATCAAATACCTCAGATTCGGGTTCTAGGTGTAAC